>QKEK01000007.1 GCA_003251775.1 Clostridia bacterium
AGACAAAGGGAATCTGACAATTCTAAATGATATTTCAAAAGTATTTAGAGAACCATATGTAATGAAATCAAATGAGGTTGCCTTATCTACAAACCGCTTGTATCCATCTATAGGAGGCATTTTTTTTGAACAACTACGAACTAGTGTGACTTTTACTGTAATATCAAAGGATTCGTCATCAGGGAAATCAAAACCACCGACTAATCCTTTAGAATGAATGTCTTTTGTACGAAAGAGAAAATAATGTCCTTTATTTATGACATGAGCCATGTTGTTGTAAGAGCAATAACCTCTGTCACCAATAAAAACATTTTTTGTATCTGAAAGGCTTTCGTGACGGTCAACCATAACACAGAATGCTCGGAATTCATCTTTATTGTGGACGGGTTGAATAAGAGCATCGGTATAAGTATGTCTGTCAATATCGTAAAAAGCATTTAAGTGCATACTGTAGAAGCCTTTGGCAGAATGGCCCGGTGACACATAATACTCAGAGGATGCAAAAGAAGGTTTGCAAAAGAAAGTGAAGGTTGAACCATCCGCAGCAAGAAATCTATATTTAGATGTCTTTTCTATAGAATTAACAGATGCATTAAAATGCTTAAAAACAGCTTCTAAGGCTTCTGGTTTAAGCTTTGCACGCTGTTGGTTAAATGCAGAAGCTGTTGGTGCAAGTACGTCCATATCGAAAAAATCCAACAACTCATTTTTAGTGCTTGAAGAACCTTCCGAAACCATGAAAGAGATCAGTTTATCAGCTGGAAGCTTTTTATTGCGAGTTAGGTCTTTTTGAGGATTAACAGTATATTCAGAAATATTCGACACAACGCTGGATACTGAAGAAGCAAAAAGTGATTTGATTGTTTGATGAAACATAATGTACCTCCATTAATTAGAATGAAATATAGCTCTAATTAATGGGCCGCTTTCGCCACTTCTTTAAATTATTCAGTAGCGAAAGCGGCCGCACATTTTTAATATTTTGTCAACTACTATTTTTGAAATTTTGGCAAAAAATTTGGTTAGACCCCTTCTGAAAAGCTAACCATTTAAGTTAACTAAATGACATTGGGTCTGAATAGTTACAAAAATGCTTACAAAGCAATAAACTTAGTTTGAAAAAGGTATTGACATAAAAACATTTTTTATGTAGAATTTGTTTTGAGCAGAAAAATTTTGTCTAATAAATAGTTTTTATAGCTTAACTCGTATAATCTTTTCAGTCATTAATCGTTGCTGGGACACGTTAATGATTTGGTCAGATGACATAGAAATCTTATATTGCATTTTATATATAAATGTGAAATGGCGAAGCTATGTCTTTGATAAAAATTTATCATTATAAACATACTTATATCACAGGTACTAAACAACTATTACGAATTTCAACAAATAAATTGCATTATTTACTTCTTACGATGAGTATCAAATTTTAAAATACAATATTATAATTATTATAGATATGGATTCAGAGGCGTATGATATTTTGTATATTTTTATTTTGATTTTTCGCATTATGATAAGCAAATTATCTGAAGTCAGCAAGAAAAAAATCAGCCCATGGAATTTAGTAAAGGCTGATTTCAGATAATTCTCATAGCACAATACAGTAGATGCTGGGGCTGAAATACAAAATAAGAATCTATGGAATTTTAAAGAGTCCTACCCATGGCAGAACCACCTGAAAATCAGCAAATTTGTAATAATGCCGATGTTTTTGTTGTTAAATAGACTCTGTTTTGTTGCTCCAAGATATAATTTCCCCCTCCCCATTAAAGTGGCAAGCAATGTTTTTTATGTTAATGCAAAAGCAAATAGTGGTGGCTTTGTTATGTTTAATGCTCTTTGCATTTTACCAAGACCACATTTGGGGCACACACTTATGTCTCTGCCCGTGAGTTTAAATAAAAGTTCATTGGTAGAAAGCTTCAATCTTTCTACCAATGGGGTATGAGTTAGTTTCTTGCACAGAGCAAGTTTCACAGTCTTATTTCGGTTGCCCAGAAGACCATAATGTCGTATTTTCATGAAGCGATCAGGTAGAATGTGAATCAAAAACCTACGAATAAATTCCACTGCAGTGAGGCGCATTATTTTCCATTGGTTATTGTCCTTGTAATCGCGCCATTTAAAGGTTACAATTCCGTTTTCAAGGGCAAGGATTCTGTTATTGGATATAGCAACCCTGTGAGTGTAGCGCCCGAGATATTCTACTACACATGCGGCATTTTTAAACGGTGCCTTACAGTACACAACCCACTCTTTCTCATATATTTGAGAAAGAAAATTATTAAATGCAGTTACATCAAGTAAATATTGCTCATCTCCAAAAAACTCAAGTTGTTTATTCAGGTGAGCTTGTTTAAGATGATAGAGGAACTTACCCCTAAATAAACGAGAAAGCACTCTTACAGGGATGAAAAACTTCTTGCGGGAGTTGACCCATTTACCTGTGTTGTTTAATCCTCCTCCGGGAACAATGCAATGAATGTGAGGGTGGTGAATAAGATTTTGACCCCAAGTATGCAGAATAGAAGTAAAACCTATATCTGCCCCTAAATACCTCTTGTTAGCTGCCAATTCCTTTAGAGTTTCGGCAACTGAATTGAATAGAATACTATATACCACACGCTGGTTATGATATGCAAGAGTATTAAGAGCATCAGGGATAGTAAATACAACATGAAAATAACCAACATTTAAGAGGTCAGCTTTTCTTGTATCTATCCATCGTTCTTTGGTAAGGGTCTGACACTTGGGGCAATGCCGATTGCGGCATGAGTTATATGAAATCCTTGTAGTACCGCACTCATCACATACATCTTTATGCCCACCAAGTTCGGAAGTTCGACAACGCTCAATAGCAGACATGGCTTTCAGATGAGAAATGGGCAGATTATTTGTTTGACGGTACTCAATCCCATATGCGGCGAAAATATCCTGTACCTCAACCATCTGTCCTACCTCCCATAAGAACATCAATAGGCGCAGTGATTTTATGGAATTGAGAGTCAGAAAGATGAAGGTACCTCATCGTGGATGTAATACTCGTATGTCCTAAAAGCTGTTTGACTTGCAGAACATCAATACCGTTTTGTAACATATGAGTGGCAAAACAATGGCGGAAGGTGTGTACTGTTACATGCTTGGAGATACCGGCCTTTTTTGAATATTTATTAATTAGTAGTTGAACACTTCGATTGGTGTATCTGCTTCCTTTGGTTCTTCCCTCAAACAACCAATCTTTAGGATGATAAATTTTGTAGTATTCACGGAGGATATCAAGGTTTACTTTTGATAAGAGAGCGTATCTGTCTTTCTTGCACTTACCTTGACGAATTAATAGTCTCATACTCTTGCTATCAACATCACTGATTTTTAGATTAGTTAACTCAGCAAGACGAATTCCCGAACCATATAGCGTTATTAATATGCACTTATGTTTTAGGTTGGAGCAAGTATTTATGATTTGCATAACCTCATCAGGAGTGAGAATTTCAGGAATCTTGTATCCCTCGTTAAACCTTGGTAGAGCTCTTAAATTGAGAGTTCGGTTGAGAGTAACCTCATAGAAAAATCGTAGAGCTGAATTACAATGATTTACGGTAGCAGGGTTTAGTTTTTTAACTGTAAGCAGGTGATACAAAAAGGTGCAGAGATCTTTTTCATTTGCTTCTTCAGGTGACCTACCCCAATGTTTCAGAAACCTTGAAACATGGCGAGGGTAGTAATCCTTGGTACTTGCAGTGAAACCTCTAAGCTCCATGTCTCTTTGCATCAGTTGTAAATAATGTTGCATAATATAAAACTCCTTTACAATAATATTTAACTTTATTGTAAAGGATTCAGATAACTATTGCTTATAAAAATGCTGTAATTTTTATAGTATTGAAATAGATACATAAACAGAAAACCTCGGAGGACCGTCGCGATAGCGGCTTAGTGCTATGTAGAAAGTGTGAAACATCATGATTTCGCAGTATTCGCTACTTTAACTTAAGCTTATATTATGTATATAATAATAGATTTAATAATTTATAGGGGCTTTTTGTTAAAATCAAGTTTTATCAGAGGTTCAAATCCTTGTTCCTCAACCAAATGAAAACTATGATTTTAATACAATCGGAAGCCCTCAATATGAGGGCTTTTCGACATTTATGGGGCGAAAATGCAGTTTGAAATGCGCTTGTTTCCCGTAGTGCAAATGGCAATTAATTGAAAAGCTGCACACCTGTCTATGAATTTATCCCATAAGGGGGTGTATGGTTATGGGTTTATATGGAAGAGGTGTGCATACTTTTTAACGGGAAAAATTATGGAGAGAAGAAGAATACTCGAAATTTTGTGTCTGTTTAAAATGTTGTTCCCACATACGGCACACATAGAGACAGTTACATTACTAAGAAAATGTGAAAATGACTGAAAGGCTTGATGTAAAAGCGTTACGAACAGTTTTTGATATAATATGGTAGTTGTGCATATATTACAAAATAGAAATGAAAGATTGCACGTGTAAAATTGCAAGACGACCAAAGGATTGATTTATACAGGTTAGAAAGTGTGAAGTTATTGTTTGTTAACTATTATTCTTCAGATTATGTCGAATCAAATGGGAAAATCAGAAAGTAGCATTCATAGATTCAAAAACAGAAAATTACCTGAAACTCAAGTCGCACAAGGGTTTGATAGTATCTCCAAAAAAAAGAAAAAATACCCCAAATATTGTTGCATATAATGTACCCTATAGCTTGGACACTTTGGGTTTTCAAATCCCTTATCGTCGGACATTAGGTTTTTGTAAAAACCCTATATTCCGGACAATAGATTTTATATAAACCCTGTTGTTCGGACACATATTTTTTCAAAATCCTATATTCTGGACAAGGTAGTTTTTGACTTCAATTCAATTACATATTACTATAAACTTAGTTGAATTGGAGGCACATATGGCAAATAAGAAATTTACCCTAGAAGAAATGTCCGAGTTAAGGAAGAGTAAGTACGTTTTAGATGTATCACCAAGCATTGTACACTTCTCTGCAGAATTCAAAAAAGAATTCTGGAATGGATTAACGCAAGGTAAATTGCCGAAAGATATTGTTCAATCCCTTGGAATTAATCCTAGAATATTAGGCGAAATAAGGCTTGGCGGTTTAAAAACAATGATTCGTAACGAGGTTAAAAAAGGCAATGGATTCCGTGACTTGAATACTTATATGCAAGCTGGAAACGGCTATATGTCACCAGAAAACAGGATTAAATACCTGGAGATGCAACTGGCATATAAGGAGCAGGAGATAGAGTTTTTAAAAAAAATTGTATCTTTAGATCCGGGAGCACGGGAATCATGAATATTCCTGCAAATGCCAAGTATAAAGTCATACAGGAAACAGTAGCTCTGCATGGGAATCTTTTGAATGTTTCTGTCCTGTGCGAAATCGCTGGTGTTTCTAGATCCGGCTATTATAACTATCTCTCTACAGAAGAAGTTAGGGAACAGAGAGAAGAACAGGATCAGCAGGATTTTCTTCTCATCATAGAGTCATATAAACACAGAGGATATGATAAGGGTGCACGTGGGATTTATATGAGATTGCTGCATCGCACCCCTCCAGTTGTCATGAATATAAAAAAGATTAGGCGTCTAATGAAGAAGTATGGATTAAAATACCCAATTCGCAAAGCGAATCCATACAGACGTATAGCAAAAGCTATAGGTACTTCCTATGTTGCTCCAAATCTCCTGAATCGCGAGTTTGAGGAACATGGACCACGGAAAGTTCTGCTTACAGATATCACCTATATTATTAACGGGAGAGCACCTCGATGCTATATGTCTACTATTATAGATGCCTGTACAAAAGAACTGCTAGCATGGGTAGTGAGTCCGTCTCTGGAAGTCGATTTTGTACTTGAGACAGTAAATCAGCTGATTGAGAAACATGGAATTTCTTTAACTGCAGAAACCCTAATCCACAGTGACTATGCCGAAGAAAATGCTATACCGAAGATATTTTAAAAGCTAATATTTATAAGGATTTTTGCCAAATTTTCGGCATAGTATTTATACTTGAAGTACCAAGAAAAGGAGGTACTTCAAGATGACAATTGAAACTATTTGCGATGCGTGCATCAGGGCAGTAAAGGATGCAGGCTACAACGAGTCAACAATCTTTAACTATAAAGGTGTTGTAAGGCGATTCAAAAAATTTTGCGTAGAAAGGGGGGCTATCGAATACTCATGCGATATTGGTAAACAGTATGCTGAGGCGGTTATTAGCAAGAAAACAGGGAAATTTAGCAAAAATCGATTTCATACTCAAGGAAGATTTGTTAGGCTGATAGATTCCTACTTTAATACCGGGATATTTGATTTTTCTATGTTTAAGCGTGGAAAGATTTCTCCTGATAATCCACATCATAAGACTATCTATGAGAATTATCAGAAATATCTCCACTCTATATATGATAATGAAAATACGATCCATTTTTATGAGTATGGAATGTACTGTATTTTACAGTTCTTGGATAACCTTGATATTTATGATTTATGTGACCTTCAATCACATATGGTTATCAGATATATAAAAGAAACCAAGCAGTCTCGGCAACGTGAAGTGCTGTGCGAACTTAGAGGTATTTTTAGATATCTTGAAAGAAAAGATCTTTTATCAGCTATAGCAGGAATACATGCACCAAGAATAAAGAGAATTATTCCGATTCTTTCGGATGAGGAAAATCAAAAAATAGAATCAGTTATAGCTGATGGAAGCGTTACATTAAGAGATGCTGCTATTGTAATAACTGGTTTATCTTGCGGTATTAGAGCTTGTGATTTAATAAATCTTAAGTTGACTGACATAGATTGGAATAACGAAACTATTACATTTAAGCAGAGTAAAACAGGGAATCTAGTCTGCTTGCCACTTACTGCATCTATTGGAAATGCAATAGCAAAATATATCGTGGAAGAACGTCCTGATGTAGAAAGTGATAGTCTCTTCCTAAGAACACTAGCCCCTTTTACACCACTTGCTGACCATGCATCATGTCATGCAATTGTAAGCAGAGTATTTAATAAAGCTGGGATAAAAAAAGGTTCGCGTATTTATGGTATGCATATGCTTCGTCATAATGCTGCATCTACTATGGTGAAAAATGAGGTCCCAATAGAAACAATTACAGCTATACTTGGACATTCAGGTCCTGATACGACAGATATATATATAACAACGGATGAGAAAAGGCTCAAGGAATGTGTACTTCCTATGGAGAACATCTCCAAGGAGGTGAATCCATGAATGAGTATATCAGTAACCTTTCACCACTCATAATAGATTTCATAGAATTCAAGAATGCTCTAGGTATTGAGTATAAAACCAGTTCTTGTTATCTCAAGCAGCTTGATTTATATAATTATGAGCATAAAAATCTTAGTATTCTTGATAAAAAAACAGCGGAAGGATGGGCACTAAGCCATGCTGAAAAATCCGTCACTAGAGACAGAAGTTGGATATCTCCTATAAGAGAATTCGGTAGATATCTTCAAAGTATAGGATATGACGATGCCTATGTACTTGATAATAGGTTCACTATTCAACGATACCATGCAGAAGTCTATTTGATGACAGAATCAGAAATACAAAGTTTTTTTAAGGAGTGTGACAGTTTTGTGCTGAGGCATAAAGCCTTGGGACGTCCATATGTGCTTCCTGCACTATATAGATTTCTGTATTGTTGTGGTGCAAGATGCGCAGAAGCACGCAAGCTTAAATGTGAAGATGTAAACTTGGATAAAGGTTATGTAGATATCCTTCAGTCAAAAGCTCACAGAGATCGCCGGTTGTTTTTATCAGATGAGCTTATTGAGTATTTAAATAAATATGATAAAGCTATAGGAAAATGCTTTCCGGATAGAGAATACTTCTTTCCAGGTGGGTGTGGTGGTATATTTTCATCTACCGCAGTGTCCGCTAACTTCAGGAATATCTGGCTTGCAGCAGGACTCAAAAGGGATGGAAAAGTAAAACCTCGAGCCTATGATTTTAGACACCACTTTGCATGTGCAAACATAATGAGGTGGTCGGCAGAAGGTAAAAACATACATGCAATGCTTCCATATCTTATGAGGTATATGGGACACTCGGGTATTGAAAGTACGTATTATTACATACATTTAATTCCTGATTTCTTTCCACAATATAGTGAACTTGCAGCCTCTACTGAAGAATTAATTCCGGAGGTAGCGAGCTATGAAGTATAGAAGAAAAAAAGACAAGGATTTTTGGCAATTGGCTAGGAGTTATCTTCATGATTACATGCCTGTAACAAGAAATCTTTCAGATAAATCAGTTGAAGCTTATAAGCAATCATTAAAAACATATCTGCAGTTTTTAGAGATTGAGAAGTCGTTAATTGAAGAACAGGTGACCTTTGATGCCTTTTCAAGAGATAATATAAAAGACTTTATAGGTTGGTTAAAAGGAAAAGGGTATGTTCCAAAGACAATAAACTTAAAGCTCACAGCCATAAGATCGTTCTTAAAATACTGCAGTGAAGAAGACTTTGAATTAAGAGGAATCTATGCAGATGTGTGCACAGTAAAAAAACAAAAAGAAGAAAAGTGTCCCATTGAGTATCTCCAGCCAAATGCTACAGCTGCCATTCTTTCAGCTTGTGATATAAGTACTTCTAAACATAGACGAAATCGAATGATGTTAATTATGTTATATGATACTGGTGCAAGAGTACAGGAACTTGCAGACTTAAATCTTAGCTCGCTTCATCTAGATGTAGCCAATCCATTTGTAACGTTGGTTGGCAAATGTAGGAAAAGTAGAAATGTTCCTCTATTAAAAAAGACATTTCAGCACTTAGAATTATATCTTAAGGAATTTCATCCTAATAAAGAAGAAAATCCTTTATTTTATAGCCTTTTTGATGGAAAACCACATAAGCTTTCTACAGACAGCATCAGTCTAGTACTTAAAACAGCTGCTAATAAAGCACGAGAATCTTGTATTGAAGTTCCAAAAGGTGTTCATTGTCATATGATTAGAAAGACCAAGGCTATGGATCTATATAAGAATGGCGTACCATTGCCATTTATTATGCAATTGCTTGGCCACGAAAGTATGTCGACAACATCAGGATTTTATGCATTTGCAACCCTCGAAATGATGAGCGAAGCCATGAATAAAGCGACACTATCAACTGATGCGCCTAAAGAAAAGATTTGGAAAAAGGAAGAGATAAAAAAGATTCTTTATTCCTTAGACTAAACAAAACACTATGCCGAAGAATCTGAACTAATAGCACAATTTGAAATAGTTAAGCAAAATTTTCGGCATAGTATTTTCTTCGGCATAGTC
>QKEK01000315.1 GCA_003251775.1 Clostridia bacterium
ACCCCAATAGTACTAAATACAAATAGGCTTTTTCCTTCACCTAATGCCTTAAATAGAGCATTAACTATATATGCAGATAGAAGCCCCAAAACAATGCCACCAATAACGTCCTTAGGCCAGTGTACGCCTAAATACAGCCTTGATAAAGCAACTAAAACAATAATTATGCCTGATAATATGCTAAGCCATGTTTTTTTATAATATATGCTTATTGAACTCAAAAAGGTAGCTACACTTTGTGTATGCCCACTGGGAAATGAGTGACCGGTGGCGGTATCAATCCTGAGTGAGCGAATACCCTTTATTCCAATAGGTCTTGCTGCTAATACTAAGTTTTTAATAAATGAGTTTATAAGGCCACTAAACAAAACAGAGCAAATAATCTGTCGGGCAAATTTTTTATTAGTACACCAAAATAGGACAGATAACACAATAACAAAAAATGCTTCCTCTCCTAGCATAGTAATTATTTCAAAAAAATTATCTAATAGGTCATTTGAAAAGGTTTGAATATACCGTATTATCCTCTCTTCTATTTGCATTAGTTACCTTCTCCCCTAATATTTGCACTTAATGCTACAGCCGACTGCACCATTTAACTTGAATTTTTAATGACTTATTATATTGTACAATAAATGTGTAAAATAAAAAAGTTATTTTTAGGAACAAGATTTTTGTGTTGTTACATATTTATTCAAAACAACGCAAAATAGCGTATAAATAAACAACATAATATACTCAGGAACAGAATCTGAAACAAGTGTTCACAAAAAAGTAATATAAATATAATTATATTTTTAAAGGATTTTTGTATGATTTGTCGAATTTATTAATAATGTATAAATATACAATTAATAATCAGTATATTAATTAAGACTAAAATAAACTTAGGAGGGAACTCCATAATGATAGAAAAACAAAACAGTAAGGTAAATACTATAAAGAGTAAAAAGCGTAATACAAGTAAAATTGATACTCAGAAAGAGGAAGTCAAAACAGCTAATGAAGTAGATGAGCGTATTATTAAGTATTTGACAAACCTTATTAAGGTAGAAGGTGAATTAACTAGCAATGAAGTAATAGAAGCCTTAGAGGAGCTTAAGCTTTCCCCTTCAGAAATAGAGGAGGTCTGTAAACTATTTAAAAACAATGATATTAACAGTCTCGACGAAATGGTGAATCTCGAAGATTCAGAGGATACAAATTGTGTGAAGTATATGGGTGAGCCTGATTTTGAGGTACTAAACGAGGAAGATGAAGTTGAACGAGAAGAGGATATATTTGCAAATCTTGAAGGTGTAAGTCTCGAAGACCCTGTAAGACTCTATCTTAAAGAAATTGGAAAGGTTGAGCTATTATCAACAGAGCAGGAGGTTGAGCTTGCACAAAAAACAGAGAAGGGAGATTTGCGAGCCAAAAAGCTTCTTGCTGAAGCAAATTTAAGATTGGTAGTTAGTGTGGCAAAAAGATATATTGGTCGCGGTATGCTGTTTCTTGATTTAATACAAGAAGGGAATCTAGGTTTAATAAAGGCAGTTGAGAAGTTTGATTATACTAAAGGCTATAAATTTAGTACATATGCAACCTGGTGGATAAGACAAGCTATTACAAGGGCTATTGCAGATCAAGCCAGAACTATAAGAATTCCCGTTCATATGGTTGAGACAATCAATCGCTTGATAAGGGTTCAAAGGCAACTGGTGCAGGAACTTGGTAGAGACCCTTTGATAGACGAGGTTGCAAAGGAAATGGATATGTCTATTGACAAGGTGCGTGAAGTAATGAAGTTATCTCAGGAACCTGTTTCTCTTGAAACACCAATTGGGGAAGAAGAGGATAGCCATCTAGGAGATTTTATAGAGGATAAAGAAACACCGATACCATCAGAAACGGCGGCAGAAAATTTACTTAAGGAACAAATTGTTGAGGTGCTTGCAACACTTCACCCGAGAGAGGAAAGGGTGTTGCGACTTAGATTTGGACTTGAGGATGGAAGACCAAGAACCTTAGAGGAGGTTGGCAGAGAGTTTAATGTTACTAGGGAGAGGATTCGTCAAATAGAGGCAAAGGCGTTACGGAAATTAAGGCATCCGTCCAGAAGCTCGAAAATAAAAGAGTACATGTATGAAAAGAGCTAGTCACAGGCTTGTTATTAAATAGCAAGGTTCTTATGTCAGCAATCTCTGATAGCGTCGATAACTTAGGTGCTGATTTTTCTCTTGGATTTTCTATGTGCCCTCACCATGCTTATTAGCATAATAATATCAGTAATTATGTCTGGTTGATTATCTATCAGGCGTTGACCCTTGACTGTTATTCTTAATATATATTCATTTACTTTCTTACTGTATAATATCGCTTTTATGACTAAGGCTAGGGCAATACCTGCAAGCAAATCTATAATAGAATGCTGCTTTATCATTACAGTGGAGGCAATAATCATCACCATTAGTATGCCTGAGATGGTTATAATAAGCTTATTGTCTCTGAAGCTTTTACTTTTTTGCAATACAGTGAAAACTGCAATTGAATCCAGAACGTGCATACTTGGAGCGGAGTTAATAGGATTATCCTTTCTATATATGTCATTAATAATTCTTGAAAAAGTATCACTTTCCATAATTGTAGGTCTAAGCTGCTGTCCGTTTGGAAATATAGCGTATATAATAAAGCAAACGGTCATACCGCAAAAGAGGAATAAGCATAGCTTAGTATATGCTTCTACATCTCTAAAGGCAAGGTAGACATGAGGTATTACAATATATGCGTACCAAACAACGTATGGAACCACCATTTCCTTTACAAAGGGTATCTTGTCGTCAAGTAGTGGCCAGTACATATAAGTCCTTTCAGCTACTACAAGATTAAATGTTTGATATAAAATGCCCAATACTATATAGTACAAAAAAAGGAGCAAATGCCTATATTTTATCCATATGTATTTTAATTCTTTGATTATGTTTCTTTCTAACATCTAAAAGACTCCTACAATCATACAATGCAAGCTTTTTGTATTTTGCTTTTTTCTACTCAGTAGAGTTTATAATACTTGTATAATGCTTGTCAATTAGTAAAATGTAAATAATATATGAATTTTACATGGTTCTTATGTATGTTTGTTCAAAACAACGCAATAAGCTCATATAAGAATTATTATAGAGTAGTTAATTAATTTGATGAGGTTGATGTAATAACCCTAGCTTCTCTACCTAAGAGCTTGGTTAATATTATTTCAAGGTTTTCTCGGTTCTTTTCTTTTTCTTCGGGTGATTCTATGCTATATACTATGTGCCTGCCCTTTATATACACTTCTGCGTTTTCTGGTACAGTAATAGAGTTATTTCCATACTCTGCTTTTATTAATTTCATTCCTTTATGGATGTTGGAAGGTATGCTTGACATTGTTTACCTCCAGTTAAACTAACTAATATAGTATATGCTAGAATAACTGTAATTACGTAAGTTTAAGTTTATATTTATTGCAAATTACTTACTAATACTATATAATTAAATCAAAAATGGAGCAATACAAAGCCTAATTGTACTAACGATTACGCATAGCTAGGTCGCATAAACAAGGCTTAAAATGACTTGTTTCATCGGAGTCAAAATTAATATTTTAAAATGGTCACATAAAGCATTTAGGTAAACAAAAGAGAGGAGCAAAAGTATATGAGTATTAAAGGGAAGAAAACAATAATGAGAGAAATTTTAGAATGGGTTATATATATAGTTGGAGCAGTTGTTCTTGTATTTTTACTAAATACTGAGATTTATGCTACGACAGAGGTACGTCAATCCTCAATGCAAAATACCTTCATTGAGGGGGAAAGATTGTTTGTAGAAAAGATTAGTACACATTTTGGCTTGCCTGACAGAGGTGAGGTTATTATATTTATTAAGGGTGAGACTTACGATAACTTTTTTGATCGTCTAGGAAAAACCGCAGAGGATCTGAAGCTTAAATTTCAAAAAAGAGATAGAGAAAATAGGCTGATAAAAAGAGTTATTGCAGTGCCAGGAGATAAGGTGGATATAGATAAGGGGTATCTTTACATAAACGATTCACTAGTTGAAGAAGCCTATATTAAGGGAATGACTTTCAAAGATGAATTAAGTATGCCAGTGACTGTTCCTGAAGGCAAGGTTTTTGTAATGGGTGATAACAGAGAAAGTAGTGTTGATAGTAGAAGATTTGGTTTGGTAGATTATAAAAGTATAGAGGGTAAGGTTGTTTTTCGTATGTGGCCTCTGAAAAAAATAGGGTTAATATCAAAACAGAGTCCTAAGCCATCAACACTTTCAAGATAGCTTATAGCCTAAAAATTCTTATTATGCAAACAAAAAGGCTCTTAGGTTGTATGCTATTTGTGATAGCGTTAAAAGCCTAGGCTTCTGATTACTTATGTAGGGATAAGGTTTAATCTTGATAGTACTTTTGACTATATGCAATGGTACTATTTACTTGTTGAGATATAATGTATGCCTCTGTATAATTAAAATAGGATATAAATACTCCTTGAAAAGTCAGTAGACGCTTTGAAAGGGAAATATATCCTATTTATTAATTTATAGGGGGTACATAAAATGAATATTAAAAGAGTAATAGGGGTATTATTGTTTATAGCCCTGATGATGTTGACTCTATCACCAATTAATTCATTTGCAAAACCGGGAACATCAAAAGGAAAGAAATCTATTAGTCCTACACCAACACCTACAGTAGTTGTTACCCCAACTATAGTACCAACAGCAACGCCTACACCGACAGTAACGCCAACTCCAACAGTAGCACCAACAGCAACGCCCACACCTACAGCTACGCCCACACCGACAGTAACGCCAACTCCAACAGCAACGCCCACACCAACAGTAACGCCAACTCCTACAGTAACACCAACTCCTACGCCAATACCAACAGGAGCAAACGCTCAAGTAATTGGATACACTACATATTACTACAATGGAGATACTTCATCTTATAATTCGATGTTAAAAAACTCAAGTACTATAGATGCTATAGTAACTGCCACACATATAACAGATGAAAATGGTAATATTACAGGTATTCTGCCAGTAAATCAATTGACTCTTGCCACTCAAAATCAAATGCCTGCATTATTAATGCTGGGAAATAATTTTGATGGTGCTATTGCTCATAAGGTTCTTACTGATGCTGCAAGCCGCATGAACTTAATTAATAACGCAACGAGAATTATAAAGGATAACGGGTATAGCGGAATTAATGTAGACATAGAGGGTGTATACTATTACGACAGGGCATATTATACAAGCTTTATTAAAGAAGTATATGAAGCTCTTAAGCCTCTTGGTTATATGGTTACTATTTCTGTACCAGCTAAAACCTACGATAGTACTACAAATTCTTGGAATGGGGCTTTTGACTATAAAGCTTTGGCTCCATACTTAGATAAAATTATGATTATGACTTATGATGAACACTATCCTGGAGGAACTCCAGGACCAATTGCCTCAATTAATTGGTATAAGAGTGTTATCGAATACGCTGTTTCTGTTATTCCAAAGGAAAAGATATATCTAGGTGCGGCAGCCTACGGCTATGATTGGTCAAGTAAGGGCACAAAGGCGTACTCGATAAATGGTTGCTATAATCTCGCAAATAATAATAACTGTCAGATTGTTATAGATGATGTATCAAAATCACCATATTTTGAGTATTATGATTCTGAACAGGTTAAGCATACAGTATGGTTTGAGAATAGTGAAAGCTTAAGCTATAAGCTGGATTTGGTTAATCAATTTGATGTAGCTGGTATTTGTATATGGAGACTAGGTTTGGAAAATGATGCTTATTGGAGTGTTATAAAAGAAAAATTAAGATAATCTATATGCACGATATTTGCAAAATACAATAAATTACTATTGAAATTATTGCATATTTGTTATATTGTATATATTGAGGTATTGTTATATTATATTATATTTATTGATGAGGGGTTATGGATTTATGTTAAGTAGACAAATTCTTGTAAAAAATGATTCAGGGCTTGATTCAAAAATAGTTGCTAAGCTTATACAAAAGGCATCAAGCTATAAGTCTGAGGTATGGATGGAAAAGGACGAAAGAAGAGCAAATGCAAAGAGCCTTTTAGGTGTACTATCTTTAAGTGTAGCAAGAGGAAACACAATTGCGTTAATTACTGAAGGTGTAGATGAACAAAATGCCATTGACGAGTTAGAGGTTTTCATTACTCATGAAATGAGTCAAGATGTTTAAATATGCTAATAATGTTATATTAACCGACAGTAAACATGCTTTTTACTGTCGGTTTTTTACGTGCAAAGGTATTGTCAATTTGAGGTGAAAATATGGATTTTGAGAAAAGTAAGCAAATGAAATTTAATATACATGAAGAATTAAAAAATCTGCCAGAAAAGCCAGGGGTCTACCTGATGAAGGATAAGAAGAACAAAATTATTTATGTAGGCAAGGCTGTCGTATTGAAAAATAGAGTAAGACAATATTTTCAGGATATTACTAAGAAAGATTCAAAGACACAGGCACTGGTCTCTAATATTAATTCATTTGAGTATATTATTACAGATACTGAAATGGAAGCACTTATACTAGAATGTACTTTGATTAAGCAGTATAAGCCACATTTCAATATTTTAATGAAGGATGATAAGCAGTATCCTCATATTAAGGTTACTGTTAATGAAGACTTTCCTAAGATAATCATTACAAGAAAGCTTAAGAAGGATGGAGCAAAGTACTATGGTGTTTATTCAAGTGCATTTGCAGTTAAACAAACGCTTGAGCTTATTAAAAAGGTCTTCCCTATAAGAACCTGTGACAGGGTTCTGCCCAGAGATATTGGGAAGCAAAGAGAATGCCTCAACTATCATATAGGTAGATGCCTAGCACCATGCACGGGAAGCATTGATAAGGAGCAGTATCGTAACATGGTAATAAATGTGTGTGAATTCTTGGAGGGAAAGCATGAAGATATTATTAAGCAGTTTGAGGAGAAAATGAAGAAGCTTGCTGAGAAGCTACAGTTTGAAGAGGCAGCAGCCTTAAGGGATAAAATTAAAAGCATTAATCATATTTCAGAGAAACAGAAGGTGTATTTGACTGATATGAAGGACATGGATGTAGTTTCTATAATACAGGATGAAACCGATTCCTGTGTACAGCTGCTTTTTATTAGAAATGGAAAGCTAATTGGCACAAGAAGCTTTATTTATCAAGGGACACAACAGGATTCTATGAGTGATATATTAAATGCTTTTTTAACGCAGTATTATAATAATGAACAATTTATTCCTTCAAATGTGGTTTTACAGTACGAGATTGCTGATATGCAATTAATTGAGGAGTGGATGGCAAAGATAAGCGGGCATAGGGTATATTTAAAGGTACCACTAAAAGGTGAAAAAAGAAAGCTTATACTTATGGCAGCAAAAAATGCTGATGCCTCCTTACGCCAATATAAGGATAATCTGAAAAGAACAACTGATGTTAATGATATTATTAAGCTTCTTGCACAAGAGCTATCACTTGAGTCTATACCTAGAAGAATAGAGGCTTATGATATATCAAATACAGGAACCTCGGAGGTAGTGGCATCAATGGTTGTTTTCTTAGATGGGGTACCAGAGAAAGACCATTACAGAAGATTTAAGATAAACGCCTCAGAGCACCCAGATGACTATGGTTGCATGAAGGAGGTTCTATTCAGGAGACTCAAACATCTGGATAATTCAGAAGAAACCAATAAATCCTTTAAGCAAAGACCTGATTTAATTTTGCTAGATGGAGGAATAGGCCATGTTAGTGCAGTAAATGAGGTTTTTAATGAGTTTGGAACAGATATTAAAGTTCTTGGAATGGTTAAGAATGATAAGCATAAATCTCGTGGTTTAATCGATTCTCATGGAAACGAGTATGAGCTAAAGAATAGCATTGAGATACTAAGATTTATAACGGCTATACAGAATGAAGCACATCGCTTTGCGTTAGGATACAATATAAAGCTTAGAGAGAAGAGATATAATAAATCTGTATTAGATGATATTCAGGGCATTGGCGATTCAAGGAAAATGAGTTTAATTAAGCATTTTGGTTCAATAAAAAGAATTCAGTTAGCAGAAATAGAAGAATTAGAAAAGGTTGAGGGTATTAGTAAAGCACAAGCACAAAGGATTTTTGATTATTTCCATAATAAATGATTATTACTCATGGTAACGTGCAAAGCTCTTTATTCATACTATAAATAAAGGTATGAATAAGCTTAATTTGCGTTGTTGTATATTTATACGCTGTTTTGCGTTGTTTTGAACAAATATACATGAAAATTGCACTTATTGAGTATAATCTAGTATAAATACGTAACAACGCAAAAAGCTGGAATAAAAGAGGTATGTATTTATGGTACAAGTATATGTTTATAATCCTGACACTAATAGGGTTGAAGTTTTTTTCAGGGAAGAGTATGAGGCAATGCCTTATAATGTTGGTAGCTCACTGACCGTAGGTGAATTCAGAGGTAGCTCACGTTCTTCTGTTTTCTGGACTGATAAGAGAACTATGGAAGCATTTAATGTTCTCAGAGCCGCCTGGGGTGCACCTATATTTGTAGGGTTTGCTTTTAAACGCATATGGGAAGGTGGGCATGGTACTCAATACCGATACCTAGGATAGCAGGGTTTTCAGCTCCCTTTCAATATGCTTGAGTATATGTTTTAGTTAAGCGTATTCTTCAGTCATTTGAACTAGTTGTAGCTCTTCATAGCTACACATATTATAATCCAGAGCATTTTTTCTTAGTACTAGATACAACTCAGCGTTAGTTGCATTTTCATATGGTAGTACAAATAGCATTCCAATTATTAGAGCTAACAGACCCAATAAGTACCAGCCAATAAAAGATAAATCCAATACAAATATTCTGAATTTATGTCCTCTTGTCATTTGCCTACTAAGCGTAATTGCTCTTGTATAGCCGATATTAGGGTTATCAGCTAATATATATGGAACCATTCTATATGAGTAGCTCTTTATAATGCCAGGTACAATAAGTAATAAATACCATAAAGAATTGAAAACAGCTTTAAGCAACATTGTAAGAACTATTCCTAAGTAGTTTTCGCCTCTGAAGGCAAAGCTAAAGCATTTTCTGTTATCACTGTATTGGGCAGACTGAATAAAGTAACGCCTTCCACCTACCTCTAAGGAATAACCTATAAATATTCGAAGTAAAAGAAACAGTAATAAAACAGCTAATAAAACTATGAAAAAAGCAATATACATACTACTTTCAGGGCTTTCCAAATTAATATCATAATTACTATTATTGCTGTTACTTCCTCTACCGCTACTGCCTCCTCCACTACCTCCTGTAGCCAGAGCTATTACTATACTTACCCAAAAGGCTTTCCAATATATACCCCTTAAAAAATATTTGGCTCTTTCCTTAAGCTCTCTTCTAGTCCACATAAAAAATCCCCCTATAATTATAAAAATTAAAATATATTCAAATAGTATTGTTTGTGCTTTTTGCTAATGCTTATCTAGAGCTGTACTTTCAATAATATGTATCATTTTACATTCCT
>QKEK01000066.1 GCA_003251775.1 Clostridia bacterium
GAAGGCACAGAAGGATAAGGCACGTGATGCTTTTAAATCAAAGGAGGGATCTGCCTGGGAAAAGGACATGCTGGCAGGAGTCTCAAAGGAGTTAAAAACTGAATTTGTTGGCTACACTAAGTGTAGCGAAGAAGCAGAGGTTTTTTATATTATTTCTGAGGGTGAGCTGGTTGATGCTGCACAGCAGGATGAAAGCGTTATTATTATTCTTGATAAAACACCCTTCTATGCCGAAAGTGGCGGGCAGGCAGGTGATACAGGTGTAATAAAAAATGAAAGTGTAGTTTTAAGGGTAAATGACTGTAAAAAGACTCCTGATGGTAAGTATCTGCATTACGCAACTGTTAAGTCAGGTGTACTTGAAAAGGGTAGTAGAGTAATTGCTGAGATTGACAAAGAGAAGAGAATGGCTACTGAAAGAAACCATACGCTAACACATTTACTGCAAAAGGCACTCAAAAATGTGTTAGGGGATCACGTAAATCAATCAGGTTCACTTGTAACACCTGAAAGACTAAGGTTTGACTTTACACATTTTTCAGCTATTGAGCCAGAGCAGCTAATAGCTATTGAGCAGGAATTAAATGAAAAGATATTAGAGAACCTTGAGGTTAATATAGCAGAGATGAGTATTGATGAAGCCAGAAAGCTAGGTGCTATGGCACTTTTTGGTGAAAAATATGGTGATTTAGTACGTGTTGTTACTGTAGGTGATTATAGCATGGAGCTTTGTGGTGGTACACACCTTAGTAGTACCGCTCAGGCAGGACTAATTAAAATTCTAAGTGAAAGTGGTATTGCTGCTGGGGTAAGAAGAATTGAGGCTTTAACAGGAAATTCAGCACTGCAATACTATAAGAATCAAGAGCGTTTACTAAATGATATTTCTAGTATGATAAAAGCAAATCCAGAGGATGCTTCAAAAAAGATTGAGCTTCTTAATTCAGAGCTTAAAAAGGCAAATAAGGAGATAGAAGCATTAAGAAGTAAGCTGGTTTCTAATTCAGCAAATGACGTCATAGATAATGCTGAGGAGGTTAATGGAGCAAGGATTATTGCTGTAAGATTCGATCATTTAGATATGAATGGGCTAAGAACAACAGCTGATTCCTTAAAGGACAAAGTAAAATCAGGTGTAATAGTATTGGCAACTACAAAGGATGATAAGGTAAATTTTGTTGTAACAGCTACTAAGGATTTAGTACAAAAGGGTATACATTCAGGTAATATAATAAGAGAGGTAGCTCAAGCAACTGGTGGCGGTGGCGGAGGTCGACCAGATATGGCACAGGCTGGGGGTAAAGAGCTTAGTAAGGTAGATGAAGCTCTAGAGCTAGCTAAAAAATTGATAAGGGAAAAGCTTTGTTAAGATACAACGATAAAGTTTTAGTTTATATAAATAAAACAAAGGAGCGGGTGTGAATGAATGATTGTATTTTTTGTAAGATTGTAGATGGTATTATCCCATCTCAGGTGGTTTATGAAAATGATAAGGTGCTTGCTTTTAAGGATATTAATCCTTCAGCTCCTGTTCATGTTCTGGTTATTCCTAAAAAGCATATTAGTAGTATTAATGGTATTGAGCAAGCTGACCTACCTGTATTACAGGATATTTTCTCGGCTATAAAATGCGTTGCTGATATTACTGGTATAAAAGAAAGTGGATATAGAGTAGTGAGCAATTGTGGTAATGATGGTGCACAAACAGTATTTCACCTTCATTTTCATGTTCTTGGAGGACATAAGCTTCCTATGAACATAGTCTAAATCATGCAATAAACTCTTTAAGCTTTCGATGATGTCATAAATAGCAGATATCTAAAGAGCATCGTTGATTGCACAATAAAAATAGCGGCAAGAATATGTATTTTACATCCTCCTGCCGCTATTATTGTACTAGATAACACTACATTATACTGACATAATATTATTACAAATAATATTATGTCAGTATAAAAACTAATTAAATTTTAAACTTTTTAATTATTTCTGTTAGCTCCTGTATTTTATTAACGTTATCCTGAGTTATTTTGTCAACTACATTAGATTTACTTGAAACATTTTCAGTCATGTTGAGTATGCTTTCAATTCCAACAGCTCCTTCTCTGGTAGCTTTAGCAACCTCGTCTATCATGAAGGAAATATCATCCATTGAGCTTGATATTTCTTGAGATGCAGCACTTAAATCAACCATAATATCATTAAATTCAGCAGCATCTAAGTTATATTGATCACCTATTGTTATAAGCTTATCATAATCTATAAGCACCGTTTTTTCCATAAAATCAAGCATCATTTTAGCGTTATCTGCCAGTAAATTAACAGCACCAGTAATTTCTTGGACAGTAACCTTAATATTATTTACCATATTAGCTGACATATCAGCAAGCTTACCAATTTCGCTTGCTACAATAGCAAAACCACGCCCTGACTCACCAGCACGTGCTGCTTCTATAGAGGCATTAAGTGCAAGTAGATTTGTTTGCTGAGTGATACCTAGAATTGAAGTAAGTAGCTCCTCTATTTTAGAGACATTAGCTGATTTCAAAATTGCGTCACTCAGACCCTTATGTACTGATGTATAAAGCACGGTAGCGTTTCTTGAAGAATTAGAAGCATCATTTCTAAGCTCAGTAGCTCTGCTACTTACATCAGAAGCCTTGATTGCACCCTCAGAAGCCTTAGTTGCTACTGTTGATATCGCATCCTTGATTTCAGCAACTATATTTGAGACGTTCTCACTTGAGGACATAGTCTCTTCCATTACACTGCTAATTTCATTTGTTGTATCGGATGTGCTTTGTGCTAGCTTATTTAAAGATAACATATCCTCAAGAACATTCTTAGAGCTATTGTCAATAGTGTTTGATACTATTTGAAGCTCAGAAAGAACAGACTTAAGACCTTTAGTAACCTCGTTAAAGGCTGAGGCAACCTGACCTAATTCATCCCTGGTGTTTAAATGTATCTCTTCTCTTAAGTCAGCTTGGACATACTTTTTAACATTACTTAAAATGGTCTTAAGAGATTTGTTTAATGACCGCGTTATATATGCTGTTATTGCTAGCGAGAGAACCAAAATTACTCCAGTAAATATGAGAATTTTGGTATTAAAGCTATTTTTCATTGCCTCAACGTCATCTATATAAATTCCAGTACCAACGACCCAGCCCCATTTGTCAAACCCTCTAACATGAGAAAATTTAGGGTAATCCTTGCTTGAATCTTCTCCTGGCTTCGGATATCTGTAATGTACAATCTCATCAGTATTCCCACTTTTTGTTGCTTCAATAAATTCTTTAAAAATTGGCTTTCCGACTGAGTCTGTTTTATCAATGAAGTTCTGACCTACCAAGCTGTTATTAGCTCCGTGGGCAAGCATAACACCATCCATGTCATTAATCCAAAAGTAATCGTTACTTGAGTATTTGTAATTCGCAACAGCGAGCTTTGCTAGTCTTTGTGCCTCTGATTCGCTTAGATTACCAGCTTGAGCTTCGTCATAATAAAACTGAATCTGACTAAATGCTATATCCATAAGATTAAACATTCTATTAGTTAATTGTGATTCTATTACGTTGGATACAGTAGGTACAATGTAGAATGCAATAAGTAAGCTAAATAAAACGATTATTGATATAGCTGAAATAAGAAATTTGTAAGATAATTTAATGTTTTTTATCATGAGTATCCCCCTTAAATTATTTTAGATATTTATGTTTAATTAAAGTGCAATATTAATAATAAGCATGTATAAACGATGCTTATAAAAATTATTAATATATTCTTAACATTAATATTACATTATTATATAGACATTAGTAAAGTATTTGTCAAAAAAATTATAGCTGTTTATGATAAGAATTCATTCGTTATTGATGTTTGCTAGAATAGTAAGCTGTTAAAAACACTTTGATTTATATTGAAAAAACTGTTGACTTATTTCAAAAAGCTGTATTATAATATAGTATGTGCTGATTTGTGGGTTATTAGTATTTTTCTATATATGGAGCTAATTGGACTGATACCTCAGCCGTATATAGTGTTAAATAATACTTGATGACGTAAGACTTGATTTAATTTTTGTAACCGAAGAAACAGAAGCTAATGCGAGAAAATGATATTAGGATGTTTCTCCCGGCACAATCTTTTATAGATGGAGGGGAGGGAAAAATATGTCAGAAGTAAGAGTAAAAGAGAATGAGTCCTTAGAGAGTGCCTTGAAAAGGTTTAAAAGGCAATGTGCGAGGGCTGGTGTTCTTGCAGAAGTAAGAAAAAGAGAACATTATGAAAAACCTAGCGTAAAGAGGAAGAAGAAATCAGAAGCTGCACGCAAAAGAAAGTTTAAATAATGGTTTTGTGATTTCTAGTTTATATGACAAAAAAGAATAGATAAAAGCCCGATATACTTATCGGGCTTTTGTTTATACCTTGAAAAGGTTGTGGAGAAGGTCTATTAATAAATGAGGTCATAAGATTAGAGGGGTATGTATTTGAACAGTTTCTTTACAGGATATAAAAACAGATGGGTACATAAAAATATAGACGAAGATGTAGCTGTAATACTTGCTGAAAAGCTGGGATTTAGCTTAACGATGGCAAAGCTATTAATCTTAAGAGGAATTGACAGCTATGAAAAGGCATGTGCCTTTATTAATCCTGATATAAATAAGCTATACGATCCATTTTTGATGAAGGATATGGATGTGGCTGTTAAAAGAATTATAAGTGCGATAGAGAACAATGAAAAAATAGTCGTTTACGGAGACTATGATGTAGATGGTGTAATCAGTATTTCAGTAATTAAATCCTTCTTTAAAGAAATAGGCATTAAATGTGACCACTATATACCTGAACGCTTATCAGAGGGTTATGGAATTTCTGATATTGGTATAGATAGAATTCTAAACAACGACTATACATTAATAATAACTGTAGATTGTGGAATAACAGCGTTTAATCAAATGCTATATCTTGAAAACAAAGCTAGTGATATGGGAAAAAAAGTAGATGTAATTATAACGGATCATCATCTTTGCATGGAATCTGATGGAATTAGTATACCAAAAGCATGTGCAGTCATAAATCCACATAGACCAGAATGTCAATACCCATTTAAGGAGCTGTGTGGAGCAGGCGTTGTTTTTAAGCTTATACAGGCATTGTGCTATGTATTAAACCTTGACAAGCTATTTTTAGAATACTTGGGTATGGTAGCAATTGCTACTATTGCTGATGTTGTAGAGCTTAAAGATGAAAACAGAATAATAGTCAAGCACGGCCTTGAGCAAATAAAAAACTCAAGAAATATGGGTATTATTGCACTCCTTAGAGTAAGCGGTTTTTTAAACAAAAAGCTTGATACCTTTTCAATAGGCTTTGGTATAGGACCTAGAATAAATGCTGCTGGTCGTATGGGAGACGCTTCAGTAGGAGTAGAATTGCTAACCTCAAATGACCAAAAGCTTGTCGACGAATTAGTGGAACTCATGGAAGAACAGAATAGAGTAAGACAAGAGACTCAAAGTAGGATATATAATCAGGCGATAGAAATAATAGAGAA
Source organism: Clostridia bacterium (assembly GCA_003251775.1). Lineage (GTDB taxonomy): Bacteria > Bacillota > Clostridia > DSM-8532 > SZUA-474 > SZUA-474. The sequence continues at coordinate 5,564 of QKEK01000066.1, forward strand.
TAATCATTTGAATAAGGATAGTAAAGTGATAGTTGTAGGTGCTGAGGGATGGCATCATGGTGTTATTGGAATAGTTGCCTCAAAGCTAGTTGACAGGTATTATATGCCTTGCTTTGTATTGGCATATGAAGCTGAGCATGCAATTGGCTCAGGTAGAAGTATTGAGGGTGTAGATATATTTAAGGCAATGCAAGCCTGTGGGGATATATACAAAAAATATGGGGGGCACGAGCAGGCGGGAGGGCTGACGCTTTCAAAAAAGAATATTGAAGTGTTTTCAAGTTGTATAAATAAGCATATAATTGATAATACATCTGAAGAGATTTTCCAACCTTTAATAAAGGTTGACATAAATTTAAATCCGTTTAATGAAAATGTTGAGTCCGTAGAACAGCTTGAATTACTTGGTCCATTTGGTCAAGGAAATGAGAAGCCTGTATTTTCTTTATTAAATTTAAGAGTCATTAATATAATAACAGTAGGTAATGGTAAGCATCTTAAACTGAGATTAGAAGCAGAAACTGGCTTTGTTGAGGCAATCGGCTTTGGAATGGGAGATTTAGCAAAATATTTAAGCGTTAATGATATCGTAGATATAGCAGCAAGCTTAAGTATTAATGAATGGCAGAGCAGAAAAAGTGTACAGCTTACTATTAACGATTTGAGGCTAACAAAAGATGAAATGGAAAAGAATAATACTTTCTATAATTTTTCACAGATTAAAGATATTGATAAACTCATAGATAAGATTTATAATATAAACAATATACTTATTCATAGGTCAGAGCTTAGTTTAAATAGAAAAGTTATGATAGTAGTTTATCGTACAATATCTCAGGCAACGAAAAAGGTATATATTGTTGATGAAATATTTACTTTATGTAAAAAACTGTCTAAAGAGTACAAGATAAATTTAAACTATTTTTTATATACGAAAGCACTTGAAGTGTTACACGAGCTGGGTATAATAACTTACGAGAACCATGGAGTGAGAATATCTGTATCAAAAAGCGATGTAGTTATGAAGGTTGATTTAGAGAAATCCATAATATTCAGCACCTTATCACAGAATAGTGGCCCCAAATATGACGAATTAGGTTAAGGAGAAAGTATGATTGATGAGTATAAACAGCTAGTGGAGAAGATAAGGGGTTACAACCCTGAATGTAACTTCTCATTAATAGAAAAGGCATACCTTTTATCTAAGGATGCACATGAGGGGCAAACCAGAGTGTCAGGCGAACCCTTCATAAACCATCCTGTAATGGTTGCATTGATTCTTGCTGAAATGGAAATGGATGAAACATCAATTGCTGCAGGAATCCTACATGATACTATTGAGGATACTACCTATACCTATGAACAGCTTAACGATTTTTTTGGAAAAGAGGTTGCTGACCTTGTAGATGGCGTAACTAAGCTAACACAAATACCATATACCTCTAAACAAGAAATTCAGGCTGAAAGCTTAAGAAAAATGTTTCTGGCTATGGCAAAGGATATTAGAGTAATAGTCATAAAGCTTGCTGATAGACTGCATAATATGAGAACACTTAAGGTTATGCCCTTAGAAAAGCAAATAGAGAAAGCCAAAGAAACAAGAGATATCTACGCACCACTAGCTCATAGGCTTGGCATGCACAGGATAAAATGGGAACTTGAGGATTTGTGTCTCAGGTATACAGAGCCTAAAAGCTATTATGAGTTAGTAGATAAAATTTCTATAAAGAGAAAAGAAAGAGAAGAGTTTATTCAGACTATAATTAATACCTTTGAAGAGAAAACCAGTCAAATAGGAATAAATGCTGAAATTGACGGACGTGCCAAGCACTTTTATAGTATATATAGAAAAATGGTAATACAAAAAAAACCACTTGACCAGATATATGATTTATTTGCAATCAGGGTAATTGTTGACACAGTGAAGGATTGTTACTCTATACTGGGGCTTGTACATGAATTATATAAGCCTATGCCAGGTAGGTTTAAGGACTACATTTCAATGCCAAAGCCAAATATGTATCAATCATTACATACAACAGTTATTGGTCAGCAGGGGCTTCCATTTGAGGTACAGATAAGAACCTGGGAGATGCATAGAGTGGCAGAGGTTGGTATTGCTGCACACTGGAAGTATAAGGAGGGTAAGGGTAAGGATAGTACATCAAAGGAAGACAATCTGGAGAATAAGCTAGCTTGGCTCAGACAGCTACTTGAATGGCAGAATGATATGAGAGATGCTGATGAGTTTATGGAAAACCTAAAAATAGACCTTTTCACAGATGAGGTGTTTGTTTTTTCCCCAAAGGGCGACGTTATTAATTTAAGTGCAGGCTCTACACCAATAGACTTTGCATATGCCATTCATAGTGCAGTTGGTAATCGTATGATGGGTGCAAAGGTTAATGGAAGAATTGCTAATCTTGACTATGTATTGCAAAATGGAGATATAGTAGATATAATGACGTCCTCGGCTATAAATGGGCCTAAGAAGGATTGGCTTAAGATAGCTAAGACCTCTCAAGCAAGGAACAAGATTAATCAATGGTTCAAGAAGGTTAATCGTGATGAAAATGTTATCAAAGGCAAGGAAATGGTTGAAAAGGAGCTAAAGAAGCAAGGATATTCTGTAAGCCAGCTTCTGAAGCCAGAATGGGTTAATATAGTACTAAAAAAATATAATTTTAATTCAATGCCAGATTTATTTGCTGGTATAGGCTTTGGTGCAATTACTGCAAATAAGATTATTTCTAGACTTAAAGAGGAGTACAGAAAATCCTTGCCTCCAGAAGAGCAACAGGCTATACTTCTACAAAATACAAAGCCCAAAAAGGAAGTAGTAAATAAGAAAAAAGCTCCAGATAGTGGGGTTAGGGTGAAGGGTATAGATAATTGCTTAGTGAGGCTTTCAAAATGCTGTAATCCAGTTCCCGGGGATGAAATTATAGGGTATATAACACGTGGAAGAGGGGTTTCTGTTCATAGAAAGGATTGTCTAAACGTGGTTAATACAATAGATGGTGATACAAGATTAATTGATGTGAGCTGGTATACTGATAAGGATGTAGCATATCAGACAGAAATAACAATAATGGCACATGACAGAACCTCCTTGCTTATGGAAATTACAAATGCAATAGGAGATGCTAAGATACCGCTTAAGGCAATTAATGCACGAACAACAAAGGATAATATTGCTATTATTAATATGACTCTTCAGATTAATAATACAGAGCAGCTTGACACCATAACCAAAAAAATTCAACGGATAAATGGGGTATATGAAATAACCAGAAATAACCGATAGTGAATGGAGCTTCTTAAAAACCGCTTACAGTGGTTATTGGCGTAATATAAATGGAGGAGATAAAATGAAAATAGAAATAATTAACGGTGGAATGATAGGTTCTAATGCGTATTTAATATGTGATAACAAAGAAGCAGCACTAATTGATTGTGGTATAAGCTATGATATGGTGGAAAGTGCCTTGAAGCAAAACAATGCTATGCTGAAATATATTATTCTGACGCATGGACATATTGACCATATAGCTGGAATAAAGAGTGTAAAAGAAAATACTGGTGCTGAAGTACTTATACATAAAGGTGATAGTGACTCGCTAACTAATGGAAGCATAAACTTATCGTCTCTTTTTATGCAGGGATTTTGCTTTGAACCAGCAGATAGATTGGTAGCTGATGGGGATGT
>QKEK01000139.1 GCA_003251775.1 Clostridia bacterium
GGCTTTAGTGACTTAACACAGCTAAACATCATTTTTGCTGCTAAATCTGTATTATAGTCAGTGTCGTTTATAGCATCCTCTTTAATATACCCCTTATTTTTCCAATCGTAAAGTAGCTTACACATTTGAGCAAATTCATCAGTTGCCCACTCATTTATTACAGTAAAGTTTCCATCCTTTGGATCAATAGTTAATGCACCAGGAACTCTATCGTTGTTATCAAGCTGGTCATAGTCTAATAGCTTTAATGGCGATTCACCAAGTAATGCCTGCATTCCATATACTCCTTCATTTTTAAAGAAGCCTTCGCTGTCTAACTTTTCAAACCATGGGGTTAAGTCCTCTAATTTGTTTATTTCATCAATATCAAACCCAAACCTATCAATAAACTCTTTTGGGAACATCAAGCCCCACGCATGAGATACTTCCTTGTAGCAAGGTACAGCGTAGTTTAAACCATTTATTCTGCCAGCTCCCCAGAAATCCTCTCCAAGCACGTCGATAACCTTTGGTGCATATTTTTTCATTAAGTCCTTATCATCGTTTAACGGCATAAACGAGCCATTTGCAGCATTGGTGTCGACATGGAATGCCCAGTTTGATGTAAACGCCAAATCATACTCTTCTCTTGCAGCAGCCTTCATCTCCATTTTTGGTGTGTAATCTCCCCATGAAATGGTATTATAGTCTAGCGTGATGTTAAGATCATCCTTCAGTAGCTCTGCAATCTTTTCTTCAACCTTATTAACATCATTTTCGTCCTTATTTCCTATTACGTACATAGTTAGCTTAACTGGCTCAAGCTTAGAAGCTCCAGCTTTTGAAGTATCCTCTTCGATTTTCTTTGTTGTTGCGTCAGTTTTATTTGTACCTGCACTGGTATCAGTATCCTCTACCTTTTTACCATTGCATCCAGTAAGTGCAATTGTCATTACCATTACAATTGCAAGCATTAGAGTGATTAACCTATTTTTCTTCACTTTTCAAAACCTCCATTTTGTTTAATATATTGCTAACTACCCAATTGTAGTTTTAGCCTTTTTAAATTGCTACAGTGCCTTTTTATGACTTCCTTATAAAACAGCTTGTAGCACTTAGCTTTTTGCGTTGTTATCCCTTAACCGCTCCCAAAGTAATACCCTTAACAAAAAATCTCTGGAAGCTAGGATATACAAAGACTACTGGTGCTACAGCCAAGACCGTAGAAGCAAACCTTGCTGTTTCTCTCGGGAGCTTGGCTATATTCTTTCCAGTTGTACCAACTGGACTTAAATTCAGCACTCCTTCCTCCATCTTAAGTAAGAATAGCTGAAGAGGGTACAATCCTTCCTTATCAATAAACATACGTGACATCTGCCAGTCATTCCATACTGTTAATACGTTAAACATAACTACCGTATATACTAAATAGTATTTTGAACTCACCAGCACCATCAATCTTCGCTGATTCAATTACTGAATCAGGAACATTGCTTTGGAAAAAGGTCTTAAGTATTAAAACGTACATAGGTACCATTAAAAATGGTAAGATTAAAGCTAATAAATTATCCTTAAGACCATAATACCGAGTATAGAAAATGTAGAAGGGTACTAACCCTGGACTAAATAAAACAGTAAATATACATATAAATGAGAATAGATTTCTATGCCTAAAATCCTTTCTTGATAATGGGTAGGCATACATCCCCATGATAATAACACTTAAAAAACCTGAAACCACTGTAATAAGTATAGTCACGCCAAATGATTTAAATAGCTTAGCCCCATTTCCAAGAAGGTAATCATATGCTGAAAGACTCCATTTTTGTGGTAAAAAAGAGGCTCCAGCTTTAGTTAGTGTTATTTCATCAGTGAATGACACAATAACTATTAATAGAATAGGCAGCAAGCATAATAAGGTGTATATTATAAAAACAAAGTTCGTGGCAATGCTTGCCCCTGTTGAAAGACCATATCCCTTAAATTTCTTTGAGTCCATTTACATCATTTCCTTTCAGAGTGTATTGCGATGCTATATTAGAATAATGACTGCTCAGGCCATTTTTTTCTTACTATTATGTTTGTGATAAGTACGCATATAAAGCCTGCTATAGACTGGTAGAAGGATGCAGCAGCTGCCATGCCTATATTTCCACTTGCTGATGTTAATGAGGTATATACATATGTATCAATAACTCCTACAGCGTCAAAAAGCATTCCTCTAGCACCTCTTGGCAAATTCCAGAAAGGTCCCATATCAGTAAAGAACATCCTGCCTACTTTTAATAAGGTCAGTGTTATTATCGTAGGTGTTAAATATGGTATTGTAATATGCTTTATCTGCTTCCACTTATTTGCCCCATCTAGGACACTTGCTTCATACATTTCAGCAGGAATACCTGCTATTGCCGCAAGAAATATTACACTATCATACCCCGTCCACTTCCATGAATTAACTATTAAAACAATCCACGGCCACACACCTAGCTGCTCCATTGAGTAAAAATTTATCTTATCAATCCCAAAGATGCTAAACACCTTAGTATTAATAAAACCCATACTAGGACTTAACACCATATATGTAAGCGACCCTAGAACCACCCAAGAAAAGAAATACGGTAAGAAGATAGCACTTTGATATGTTTTCTTCAAACGCTTGTTTCTGACTTCATTTAGCATTATTGCAACAGCAACCCCAAACGTATTGCATATAGCAATAAAGCCTAAATTGTATAGTATTGTGTTTTTTGTTATAGTAAACGCCTTTCCCCCTTGGAACAAGAACTCAAAGTTTTCTAAGCCGTTCCACGGACTCCCAAAAATTCCTGTAGCATAATTGATTTTTTTGAAGGCTACAACCATACCCGTCATGGGTAGATAGCTATTAAGGAATAGTATAATTAAGCCTGGGATTAGCATTATGTATAGAGAATACTTTCCTATTAAGGCTCCAATACTCTCTAAATAGCCTGTTTTTTCATGTAATAGAGTTGTTGAATTGTTTTTCATACTTTCTGGTCTCATGCCCCGTCACCTCATATACTAATTATAAAGAGGTGTCTAATAAGTATGAATAGATTTTCTTGTTAGAATGGGTAAAAGAATTGCATAGTTTATAAGGTATCAGAAAGCAAGATATTACAACAATATATTCCACCTTATATTACTATGTTTGTTATCTACATATCTGTTCACTTATTAATTAATTCCTTCCCTGTATTGAGTTGGTGTTACGCCAACATATTTTTTGAAAATCTTTGAAAAATAATGTGGATCATTAATTCCAACCATATCAGCAATTTCATAGGTTTTATAATCTGTGCTCTTTAATAAGCTTTTAGCACTGTCAATTCTACATTCATTGAGGATATCGATAAAGTTTTTCCCTAGCTCCTTTTTAAACATTCTGCTTACATAATATGTACTTAAGAAAATATGCTCAGAAACATCATTTAAGGTTATTTGATGCTTATAATTTTCCTTAATAAAGTCAAGTGCTTTTACTATTGAAGACTTTATACTATTTGTATTGAAATCATTAACCTTTTTTGATATGTCATAGGATACATCTGAAAGAATTATGCTTAATTCATTTACGTCTTCACATTTTTGTATAAGATTGTATAATCCTCCAATATTCCTTGTTTCAAACTCAGATGCTTTTATCTTTAGAGTAATCCTGATATTGTTCAGGCTTGCTATTGTATTAAAATAAAAATCCTTCAAATAGTCAAACTCTGTTTTCCCATACTGCTCAACATAATTGCTAATAGCATTTAAAGCTACTTCTACACTACTTACATTTCCTGACTTCACACTATCAATCAGCTTTTTCTGTACTGCTTCAAGCATGGAATTATCCTTGAAATTAGCAAATTGCTTAACATCATTATACCTGATAACTGAATTATCACCCAGGTATATTTTCCGTGCCATAGCTTCCTTACACTCAGAATACCTTTCTGACAATTGAGTTATACTTTCTCCTATGTTACTTATAGAAATAACTGCATCTATACAAAAGCAATTATTTATAATCTCCATCAAATCCTCACAAAGTCTTGAAACCCCTTCTATAAAATCAATCTGATCGCTGTTGTTATATACTATAAAACAGGTTTGGCTATAGTTAATATTTATGGTGTTTACTTTATACTTTTCTTCATTAAGCTCACAAAAGGTATTTACTATTCCAAAACGATGTAATTGGTTTTCATATTGTGACTGTCCTGTTTTTTTGTTTTCATTGTCAACTAGAACAAGTAAATATGAATCAATATCAATACTAAAAAGCTCTTTTTGCTGAATAATTAAATTCTTGTCTGTTATAATTCCATTTAGGACATCATATAAAAACTTTTCACGCACAACTGGTAGATTTTCCTCAAACAACACCTTAAACTTTTCATACTCATTATCCTTTTGTTTTTGAAGCTTTAGTTTTGTGACCACCTTTTTAATAATTTGTGTTAGCTCCTGAATCTTCGTTGGCTTTAAAACAAAGTTTATAACCCCTAATTTTATCGCCTCATGTACATAATCAAAATCTCTGTGACCTGTTAAAACAATTATTTTACATTCGGGTGCGTGCTTTCTAGCTTCTTTTATCATTTCAAGCCCATTCATTCCAGGCATTTTTATATCAGTAATTAGAATATCGGGTAGATGCTTGGCTATTTTTTCAATTCCCTCTATCCCATCAGATGCCTCGTCTATAACATTGCATTCAAGGCTTTGCCAATCAATTACATTCTTTAAGCCTTTTCTTATCATTGCTTCATCGTCAACAATTATTACCTTAAACATTATTCCTCTTCCTTCCTCTACTTCTCATGTGTTACATAAGGTATTTCAACACAAACCCTTGTATAGTAATTCTCTTTTGAATACACCCTTATGCCATAATCCTCTCCATACAAAAGCTTTATCCTTTCGTTAACGTTTTCCATACCTACGCTTTTTCTTTCACTGTCATTTATACTGCTCTTAAGCTTATTATGTGTTAGCTTTTGATTTAACTCCTTCAAATCGTCCTCATTTATTCCCGTTCCATTATCTATAACCTCAATAATTACACTAGCATCCTTTTTATATACCTTAATTAGTACTATTCCTTTATTTCTTAGGTTTTCTACGCCATGATATACAGCGTTTTCTATCAAGGGCTGTATCATTAATCTAGGTACCCTTACGTTCATTGCTTCTATATCAAGCTTTTTTCTAAACTCAAGCTTATCCTCAAATCGCTTATTCATTATTAGTATATACTTTTCAACATAGTCAATCTCAGCTTTTAGTGTAACAGGCTTAATATCTCTGCAAATACCTGCCTCCATAATATATGATAATGCTGATACTACCTCACTTATTTCGGGTGCATTTTTGAGCTGTGCCATCCAATTGATTGATTCTAATGTGTTAAATAGAAAGTGGGGATTAATTTGTGCCTGTAATGCTTTAAGCTGTGCCTGTTTGTTGACAAGCTGTTGTTTATAAACAGAGTTGAGAAGATAGTTTATCCTGTCTGACATCTTGTTAAATTCCTTTTTCAGAAATCCCAGCTCATCATGTCTATCAACCTCTATTTGAACACTCGTCTCTCCTTCTCTCATATTTTTCATTGCCTTTACCAGCTTATTAATTGGCTGGATAATGTCTAGTGCTATGTACGCGTTCACTACAGAAAGAAATAATAATACAATAAGTGAAAATAAAGCTATTTTGTTTCGTAAAACTGTTGCATCCTGATATAGAATTTTAGAAGGAACATATGATAATAAAACCCAATTAGTTTTGGGCACCTGTACATAGTAAATAAACATTCCATCTAGGTTAATATTTTTTATTCTCTTATCAAAATCTATTTGTGAAATAATATCTTCGTTTAGGCTTCTGTTATTACCAACTGTACTCTCTACAATTATCTGCCTGTCTGAGGATATAAATGCCGTGTTCCAAACTCCCTTCTGCATGGCAGAACAAAGCCCCGACAGGTATTCCTTATCCAATTTAATAATCATAGTTCCCATTTTCTTATAGTTTTCTAAATTGTTGATTGTTCTAATCAAATACAGATTCTTGTCCTTATTATAAACCCAAAGTGGCTTTCCATTCTTTTCATCTGCTATACTCTTCAAATCGGTATCTATTATTATATGACTTATACAGCTATCGCTCTCATAGTATTCCCCGTTTGAAGATAAGAAACAAATAGACTCGATCTCTTCACGAGATACTACAATATTCCTTATAAGATTTACCGTTTTGTTTTGGGTGTCGTAGTAATCGATAGGCTTTTTGTTTGAGTAATCACTGTATAACAGGCCATACGTGTTTTGTTCTGTATACAAATCATCTGAAATAGCCTCCATATTTCTGATATAATCGTCAAGCCTCAAACGTATCATATTTAATATGTCCTTTGAGTACTCCTTTGCATTCTTATTAATTATATATGACGAGCTCTGATAGCTTAAAAAGCCTAAAATGATTAGAGGTATTAACACCTGTAGTAATAAAAACCACATCAGTTTTTTTCTTATGGACTGGTTCTTATAGAATTTTATTATATTCCTCCTAATAACGCCTACTGTACCTATCATGTCTCCTCCAATAATACTTATTAACACATCCAGCTAATCATTTCTAAATATTTCATAATGCTTGTCTGTCGCTTCTTCCCATAACTCCTCAGCACTTATTTTACTTTCAAGATAGTAGGGGAACTTCTTTACTATAATGTCATCCCATATTGACCTATTTACGAAATGGTCAGGAGGTGAATGCCTTTCAAATGAATAGTTTACCATCAAAATTCCCCTCTCAGCAAGCCTATTGTAACCGCTTTTACTTCTGTCAGTGCTTACATTACTAATCATTCCTGTAGATTTTACAAAATTCATAATTGCTTCTTCACCAGTTAAGTATTTCATAAGTGTTATTGATGCAGATTTTTTTGCTTCATCCTGTGCTGCATTGCTACTCATGTAATATACCCCAGCACCTAGACCATATACCATTTTAGGATACTTCTCATCAGGCTTAATCCTCGGAAATGGCACAATTTCAACTGTTCTGTCCTCTTTGTCAAAATTGCCAATAAACCAAGACCCCTGCACAATCATAGCAGCTTTTTTGTTGATAAATAAGCTGTCTCTTTCATAGTTACTCAGGCTAAATGTATTATGGGGAAAAGCTCCTATTCTATATAGCTCCTTTACATACTTCATTGCTTCAATATAGCATTGACCGACCTTACGTTGTTTTATTGGAATTTCAACTTCTTCAGCACTACCAATGCCAGCAATGATGTTTTGATATAAATATGACCCCTCTGCCTCTGCATTGTAAGCAATCGGTATCACACCTACCTCTTTGAATTTTAGTGCTGCCTCCTTAAGTTCTTCAAAGTTAGCAGGTCTTTTAATATCATACTTTTCAAACAAGTCCATATTACAAAACAATGCTTCAAATATAACCTCCACTGGTAGCCCATAAATCCTGTTTTCAACTGTTGTAGGAGACCACCTAACCGAGTAAAATGAATCCTTCCATTGCTTATCATTTTCAAGAATGTCGGTTAAATCAGCAACCTTTCCCTCATTTATTAATACCTTTATATCTGAGCCTGGCCAAATACAGAAAACATCTGGGTCATTCCCTGATGCAAAGTCCTTTTTCAGCTTAAACAAAAAGTCGCTTCCCGACATAGACTCATTAACTACTTCAATGTTAGGATACTTATCCATAAAGGCTTCCAGAGTCTTTTCAAGAATCTCTGCCTTTGTATCAAAACCACCCCAGCTACTTATAAATCTTATCTTTTTTTGTTCGTTATCAAATTGAGTATAATCCTCATCCTTTTGCAAGGTGTAGCTTTGGTTTATACTAACTAACAAGACTGTTGTACATAATATAAACAATAAAGACATAATTATTAAAAACCAGCTTTTTCTGTTTCGCATATACTTCTCCTTGTTATTAGATAAAGCTTCATTAATTTGAGTCTTTTGTTATCACAATCAATTTATAAATCATTATCGTTCTAGCTCATAGCCATGTTACGCAAAAACTCCAAGATTCCTTTAATGCTCGTTTTAATCTCATCGATACTCATTAAAGCAATAAATAAGCCCAATATCGTTAGTATTAGCATTAGTCGATTATTCCATTTTTGATACACAATGATAGTATCATCCTCTGCTATGTCAAGTCTTTCTCTTACTCTTTCAACATATTTATATATCCCTATCTTCTCCATTATAATGTCGGTTAGGGTAGCCATTTCACTTATACTAATGCTAGTAACTATATTAATGATTTCAATCATGTTTTTTCTATTGCTAATGATTTTTCTTACACTTTTTTTTGAATTGAAGTAATCCTTTTTCATGTTTGAATCAATGATTACATGTAGCATTGTTGCTTTTTCTAAAGCAAGAAGAGAACCATTTTTAAGTCCCGCATAGTCAGTTTCTATAGTTGTATCATAAGCGTCGCTGTCACCAAGCTCCATGTATATTTTTTGCTGAGAATTGTTATAATCCTTGTTAGCTAAAGAGCCTACAAGATTAATTTCAAGCACTCCATTATTAGAGCAAAAAACACGAAAAAAAGTTCTTGAACTAAAGCACTTATCTAAAGCTTTTAAAGCACTTTGTTTGGGTACAAATTTATAGCCTTCATCGCATACCAAAAGCCCATACAGCCTTTGAGCATAAGTGCTTGTAAAGGCTTCAGAATTAATATCATATTTTTCTATGTCATTTATGTACCTAATTTCATTCATCATCATTTTATGTGTATTAATATTTTTAACAGTGTCGTCTAAGTATATATTATTGTTAAAATAGAATTTGAAAGCTTTTAATTTAGAAATAATATATCTAAGTTTGTATTTTCTATATCCAGAGGTCATGATAAATATTTTGAAAATCTCATTTGTTATATTGCTTACTTTGTATTTTCTTTCAGCTAACACATTGTTTAACAATCTTGCTTTGCTTAATTTGACCTCAACCTTGTCATACTGTATGACCTTTCTTACAAATATCAACTCATCTACAGAAATATCTTGAATTGGTATGCTATAGAACACGTTGACAATATCATAGCTTGGATAAATAAAAGCAAAGACCTCTACCTTATAATTTTTACTTTTGTTATACTCGCTCTTATTTTCATAATTTGGGTATTCAATATGAAAACTAAAACTCCCTAGCTTTAATTTAATTACATCTTCAGGATTGATTGTGTCTTTAAAAAGACGGTCTTGAAATTTATCGAATTGCATTGCATAATTATGCTTTTCATTCCATTCTATATGATTGAAATGTCTTTTCAACTTATTAATGTATTTATTCTTATCAATATAATTAAAATATCCTTTTAATTTATTAATGTGTTTATTCTTATTTTTATATTTGATTCTGATGTTAGCACTGTGTATTAAAACCAGCCTAACATCCTTAAGCTCTCTTTCTCGCATATATAAATAAGTCCCTACCCTTTTTCATTTTTGTATTTTCATTTAGGTTTACAAATGAATCTATACCGAATAAAAAATCCAATACCTTGTTATTATTAGAGCTATGATAAGCCCTGTTCTCTTCAGTAGAAAAACCCCTTTCTTCTAATTTACTACAAATATGATTGAAAGTAAATAATTTCACTGGTAAAGTTCCTTCTTTATTTTCAATATTGTTAAATGCCTCTTGACTTATTTGTCTTTCAACCCTAATACTCCCCTGCATAAAGCTTTCACAGTATTGAACTTCTCCAGTTACTGAATGAGCAGTAGTAATAAACAAAGCCCCATTACTTTTTAGCATTGAAGAAAAGGCAGTAAACAGCTTATCTGTTATACTCTCAGGTACATGTTGAATAACATGACTGCATATTATAGCATCAAAAGACTCTTCATCAGAAAGCTCCTCAGCCCCACAATTAAATAGCTTAATCTTATCTTCCATATTCCATTCCCTAAAATTTTTATCACTAGCTATATACCTTTCATAATCGGGTTCTACTGCAATTATTTCATTAACAAATGGATAAAATATTTTAGATAAGCGTCCCAGACCACAGCCCGCGTCAAGGATTCTGGTACTGTCGGCTTTTTTTACTATTTTAATCATTTTATTTATGATACGTTCTTCACTTTTACTCCAATAGTCTTTGTATGCCTCAATTTCCCCTATTAAGGTTAGGGTAATAGACTCCTGTTTGTCAGGATACATATACTTATTAGTTTTCATCGCTATACCTTTCAATAATTTTTGTGTTTTTATTGTTCATAGATTATTATACTAAACTATCTGCTACATTATCAAACAAAAGTTATTGTAATTAAATTGCGTTGTCAGTGTTTTAGCTTAAGCTGTTCATACCCCTACAATTATATACATAATATTCCATGTCATATGTAAAATTATAGGCACCCACAGACTTCTACTTTTTTCAAATGCCCAACCAAATAAAAGACTTGCAACAAAAAGTCCAATGCTATT
>QKEK01000278.1 GCA_003251775.1 Clostridia bacterium
GAAGATGCAGAGACGTAAACAATACAGTAGTATAAATGAGAATATTGCGTTGTTAAAAGCCTTAAATAGACTAATTGCATTAGTTGTAATAGCTATCTCTGGTGCATTTATCTTTGTTAGCTGTGACACTCAATTAACCATAAACACTACCGATAGCTTTTTGGTAACAGGAGATGTGGCTAACAGTGGTGAAATAGTTGACAAGCTGGATACTCTGGAGCTCACTGAAATTGACTACAATAATCATAAGGTGCTTGCCTCTAATACTTTAGGTGTTATTCAAGCATATCAGCCGATATATGAGGAAAATGAGCTAAATATAATTGCAAATGACGGTTTTATGGTAACGATAGATGTTGAAACCCTTAACAATACGTATATATGCTACAGTGAAGCTGATGGGTGGTGCTTTGTCTCAGATAAGCACCCTGTTAATAGTCGGGTAAAGCATATTATGGAATGTGTGCTTGTAGCAAAAAAACCAGTAGCAGCTGAAGATGATAGTAAGGGCTTATTTCTTGCTACAGATAGCATGAATTATTTTTATTCACTTGGTCAATTAAGAATGAATATGAACGAGCTTATAACGATAACAGATGGGACAACGAGTCTTGAAGAAATATCTATAGAGGTGAAAAAGCAGAAAAAATGCTCCTCCTTAGAGAAGCTTATAGGAGATACGATAGATAGCAGAAGTTATGCTATAAATAATACTATTAATGATAGTAAAATTGATAATAAAATTGATGGTAAAATTGAATATAGAAACAATGATAAAAATGATATTGTAAATAACGATAGAGCTGATAGCATTATGCTGATAAAAAATGATGGACAATTAATTTACGAGTATAGTGAGCTTGGTTATCTTGAGTATAATAATGAAAAGGTTAATTATATAAGTAAAGACTTGAAAACAACTCATACAAATATTGTAGGTATTTATATAAACCCTGCTGGGGCATGTATAACTGATTTGTACGCTGATATACAGCACTATATAGATAATGGTACAAATGTACTGGCATTGTACATAGACGGCTTTTCGTATCAACAGTATGAGTATATAAAAGAGAAATATAAAGATATGTATTTGTCAAATATAGAAAATGTGAAAAAAGCCCGTGCCGTATATAAGCCAGTTACTAATGCAGGCTTTGCCGCGATGATAACTGGTGTGGATTCAAGTAAGAACGGTGTAATAGATAGAAGCAACCGGCAGATAAAGTCTCCCACAATATTTGACTATTGTAGCAAAAAAGGCATAAAGCACACCTTGGTTGAAGGTGATATTTCCATACTTGATATAAACACAAATCTTATTTTAAATATAGACAGGAATGAGAGTGGCTTTGTGGATGATGAGATTTTTGAAACAGCACGTAAGCAGTTACAGGAATGCAGTGGCTTCACAATGGTTCATTTTCATAGTATAGACGATTATGGACACAGCTTTGGTCCTCTCTCAAATGAGACGATTGACCAATTTATGGTTATAGATGGTTACATTAATGACTTGGTGACAGGCTTTAGTGGTAAAGCTATTATTTTGTCCGATCATGGTATGCACAAAACAACTGATGGTGGTAGTCATGGTCAGATAAGATATGAGGATATGAATGTGCCTTATATGGTTGTAGAAGGAGAGTAGTATAATGAGTGAAATTGGTAATGTCAGTAATAGTAATAAAAATGGTGATAAGGATAGTGACAATACAGGTAAAAACAGAAGTAGACTTAAACGCAATAAAAATTCTAATAGGGTTATAGTAGCTATAATAGTGCTACTAGTCCTTACTATAGCTACACTTGCATTTGTTAATAGAGAGACCTTCATTGAAAAACAGCAGCTAAACAATGACGCAATTTTTACAGTATTAGAGAATGGCGAGGAGATAGCCAGCTACAATATGGAAGAAATAATAGCATTAGGAGAAGTAGACTTCAATGCTAACTTGAAAACTAATGGAAAGGATCCTATAAAGCATCAGTATACAGGCGTTCTATTAAGGAAAATATTAGAGGCTGCGGGCGTGGATTACACCAATAAGGAAAGTGCAATAATTTCTGCTATAGATGGATATGTAGTAGCAGTGAGTATTGAGAAGCTGATGGAGGATGATAACGTGTATCTTTCGTATAAGCGTGAGGGTGAGCTGCTTGGTACAAGAGAAGCTGGCGGTAATGGTCCGTATCAGTTAATAATAAGTAAGGATAAGTTTAGTCAGTATTGGTGTAAATACGCATATAGTGTTGAGCTTAAGTAGGTTAAATAAATGGATATACACAACAAAAATACTTATCAAAAGGACATAATGGTAGAATTTAATAACGTTAGCTTCGGTTACAATAGGGAGCGAAGGCTACTTGACAATGCTTCTTTTTATGCCTTGAAGGGTGAAATAATCGGGAAGGAAAGACCACAATACTCAAATTGCTTAATGGAAGCCTTAATAGTAATAGTAAGGGTAAGGGCTATACTGGACAAATTAAGCTAAGAGGTGCAGATATCAGGGAAACAAAGGATATAAACAGGGTGATAGGCTGCATTTATCAGAATCCTGATGACCAGATAGTATTTACAAATGTAACTGATGAGCTTGTTTTTGGTATGGAGAATTATAAC
>QKEK01000097.1 GCA_003251775.1 Clostridia bacterium
CTTTGACCTGCTGTAAAAACTGTTCAGGACCTAGAACCCGTATTACAGGACCAAATGAAAGTATTCTAATCAACAATTCTGTTTCTTCTAATTTATTATAATATATATAGCATATATATTTCCCCTTCTTTTCGTCATATTCTGTATTCTTTTTGTAGCTAGCAAAATGTAGCATGCATCTTTCCACTGCGTTTCTCTCATTTGAAATCTCTATTATTACAGGATTCTCAGTGAAATTAGATTCCTCATACCTTTTAATATACTTGTTTAAATCACCATCAAAGAGCTCCTCTGTATTTGAAATCCCTGTTATTCGAGATATATTAATGATGTCCCTTGAGATAATCCTTTTTTCTATACTACTAATGCCAGACTCAGACGTTGGTTTTTTACTGTTTGACCTAAACTTCAAAGTAAATGCCCTAAATTTATCATCCTTATTAGAATACTCGATTCTATAAGGGATAAAATAACCTGTTATCCTTTTATTATTTCCTGACTCATATGTGATACTGAGTATTCTTTTTTCCTTAACTGCCGATAACACTTGCCTGAATGCTTGAATATAATTTTCATCATCAAAAGCGTCTCCATCTGTAAACTGGTCAAAATATATAAAATCATTTGGACTAAACAGTGGCTCAGTATTTATCAATTTATCTTTTAGCTTATCTAATTCTTCATCTTCAATAAAAAGTCTTATTCTTTTGTCCTGTATTATAGCTGCAAGCCACGCCTCTTGAAGCTTAGTAATAGGTAATTTTGTTTTATAATTCAGCTTAGAGGAATACGAATTATCACTCTCATTGCCTTTAAGTAATCTCCATTCATTTTTTAATAATTTAGGCATTATATATAAAGAGCTTTCCTTAAATCCATAACACTCAACAATCTGATGTATATCCTTTTTGTTAATTGCCTTATCCTGTGCCATATTAAGTATCTTTGAAATAATATTGAAATAGCAGCTATATACCTCTGAAAACAGTTCCATTATATTCACCCCTCAAAATACATTTCGTACATTCTCTGCATATCTGAATATATCTTACTTGTAACATACTGGTTTGACCCTTCTATAGAAATGATTCTACCAGTGAAGGTTTTAATCCAAGGTACAATTTCATTTGTATCATATATTTCAGTAGTGAAAAGAAAAACATTGGTGTCTATTCTAATAGTCTTTCCATTTTTGCCCTCACGCTTTAGTCTTTGTAAGATATGGTTTTCTTTTATCTCATCAATGTAAAGCTTAACACATATATATTCCATTCGATTATTTCCACCAAACGATACCCCCCAGCAATGCTCAAGGCTTTTTTCTAGACTAGTGTATAAGCTTTTCCACTCATCATATTTATCTAAAAGCTCAACTGTCTTAATATAGTCCAGTCTGAAGTTTATAAACCTTTTCCTTACCTCACTATGTATGCAAACATACCTACGTCCAGTTTGGGTACTAACAAATATTTTGATGGGAATTCCAGTGATTATGTTGTTAGTGCCAGAGCGTCTGCTAGCATTGGTAAAACTAATCCTTCTTTTTTCTTTAATGGCTTTCAATAAACCCAAAAGAATATTATCTTCAAGTGTGTGTACTATAAAATGATGCTTAAAAACGAAAATATTATTTGTAATGCTTTCATTATCAAGTAGAAAGCTTCCTATTTCACCTATTGGAGCTACCTCCTGATAATACATTATCATATCATATATGTCATTTACTCTTGTACTAAATCCATTAAGATAGTTTTGTGACAATGAATACTTAAGGACTTTTCCTTCTTTGTTGGAATTAAGTATTCCTAATGAACAATACTCATTAGCCTTAATCCTTATGAGTTGTGCAGAATAGCACTCCTCATAATTATCACATATCATATCTGTTATCTGTTCAGCACTTAGTGATTTATGGCTTTTTAAAATATCAAGTATAAAAAAATGAAGCATAATATCATTTGCTGTAAAGCTTTTTGATTTCCATGCAGAATACAATGGGTTTTGATATATTTTGGAGCTGTCAAGGGAGATAAACACTCGCTTTCCTTTACTAGAAGTGTCCCAATTAATGTATTCTCCCATATAGCTTTCTATGCGTCGTTTTTCATTATCATAGGTTCTGGCACTTTTTTGCATAAATTCCCCTCGTGCCTTGAATCCGTATACAAAGAAATCACGCATATAATCTCTTATTTTATCAAAGTTTTTGATAAGCTCGTTGAATTCAGCCAAAAAGAACTCCCCCACAATTTTGTTTATAGACTCTTTATGGTTAAAGATATTTCTATTATATCATTATAACTTGTCATATACTATTTTAATCTCGCAAACTTTTTTAAATGATATGATAAGAAATTAATGGTAATATAAGTACAGAAAAGTTAATCAAATTTTGTAAATATAATTATTGATATTGATTTTAAATTATAAGATAGGGAGTGAGTATTATGTTTGTAATATGCAATGAAAAAACTCAAAAACCAATAAAGATATGGCTTCCTGATGAAGATAGTATTGAGGGTGCTTGTTTAGAGCAAGCATATAATCTCTCTCAGCTACCATTTATTCATCAATGGGTTTCATTAATGCCAGACACCCATGCAGGAATGGGCATGCCAATAGGTGGCGTGATAGCAACAGAGGGCGTAATTATCCCTAATGCTGTTGGTGTTGATATAGGCTGTGGAATGGGTTTTGTAAGCACAAACATCAAGGCTTCAGAGATTAAGGAGGTCACTACAGGCAATGGTTCACTTATTCAGGCTATAGTAGGTGATATCCTCCGCAATATACCAGTTGGATTTAATCGTCATAAAATAGCTCAAGCTTCTGATACACTTGATAGTGCTATGCAGGAATTTAGTAAATATGAGTTAAACAAAGAATTATCGAGCGAAATAGAGACAGGGCATTTCCAAATTGGTACTCTTGGTGGTGGAAATCACTTTGTAGAGCTTCAAGAGGATGAGCAGGGCTTTTTAGCAATTATGCTTCACTCTGGCAGTCGCCATTTTGGTAAAAAAATATGCGATTATTTTCATAACAAGGCTAGAGAGCTTAACCAAAAATGGTACACAAAAGTGCCTGATTATTTCAGACTTGCATTTTTACCTGTAGACAGCATAGAAGGTAAACAGTATATTGACTGGATGAATCTTGCACTTGACTTTGCTTATGAAAACAGAGCAAAAATGCTGATTAAGACTAAGGATATTCTGGAGCGATGGATTCATAAATATACAGATTTGCGTATTGAATATACTCAAGAGATAAATTGCCACCATAACTATGCAGCAATAGAGCATCATTACAATAAAAATGTATGGGTGCACCGTAAAGGTGCTACCAGAGCAAGAAGTGGGGAGCTGGCAGTTATTCCTGGTGCTATGGGTAGCTTTAGTTATGTTGTTGAGGGAAAAGGAAACCCCGAAAGCTTTTGCTCCTCTTCACATGGAGCTGGTAGACTGTATTCAAGGAGAGGTGCAATGGAAGCCTTTACATGTGAACAGGTTATGCTGGATTTAAAGGCTCAAGGTGTTGTCCTTGCAAAGAACAATAAGACAGATGTTGCAGAGGAAAGTAGGTTTGCATACAAGGATATCAATGAAGTTATGATTAATCAAAGCGATTTGGTAACACCAATAAAAAAACTCCATACACTTGGTGTAGTAAAAGGTTAATTATATTAGTTTTTTGATATAACAATTTAGTTTAGGTACTTAATAAAATATGTTTACTTATAGTAGTTAGCATAATATATTATATTTTATTTGTACCTAGTTGAATTTTTATATACCAGCTTTTATTCTCTATTCTAAGGGTTTTATACCCCTTGAGGTGCTAGGAGGCTCTGCCTTTATAGTATACCGAGAATTGAAAGCCACTTAATTAGGTATTATTACCTATTTGGAAAGCAATTGTGCTTGGGTTCGAATCCCTACGAAAGACCTGTCAAGTCTTTAAGATGAAAATGTGTATTTGTAGTGCTTGGCTGATTAGCTTAAGTATAAGCTTATCGGCAACAAAATAAGAGCCTTGAAGTATAGAGGATACCGCTATAATAAAAGAGTATTAATAAGCTTGTTAGCTGTATAGCTTAATTGAATTACGTAAATATTACCATTCATATTTAGCTTTACAAATAATATGCATACTATACCATTTTTTGGCTTAATTTATGCTCCGCCATTATTTTGTGAGCACTACTATATATACAGTTCAATAATCAACAGCTTTATAAAATGACCTATTGTAATTCTATTTAATGAAGAAAGGAAGGAATATAAGCATGAACATAATAATAAATGAAAATCAAAGAGGCTTTTTATATAAAAATGGTGTGTTTAAAAGGCTATTGACACCAGGTAAGCATTATTACTCCAAACTTCGTGGTTATTCGATATTAACAAATCAAGTTGAAGGTATGGTTAGTAATAATCTTACTCCTTTAGATGTCCTTATGGAGGATAAGCATTTTGCTGATAATACTATACATATAAGTGTAAAAGAGAATACGATTGCATTACATTTTATTGATGAAAGAATAGTTGAAACCCTTATACCAGGCCAGTATACATACTGGAATATTTTTAAGAAGCATACTTTCAAGGCAATAGATATTTCAAAGCCAGAGGTTTGCTATGAGGATATTTCTTTTAGTACTTTTGATTATATACCAATTAAGCTATATAAGAAACTAGAAGTACCTGAAGGTCAAATTGCTCTGTTATATTTTAATGGTAAATTAGAAAGGGAGCTTTCAAGCGGTATCTATTTCTTTTGGAATAATTCCATTAAGGTAACTCACCAGTTAGTGGATTTACGAATACAGCAGCTTGATATTGGAGGTCAAGAAATTCTAACAGCAGATAAGGTATCACTACGTATAAATTTTGTATGTAGCTATAAAATTATTGACCCCATAAAACTTGTAACAACTTTAAGTAATTTTGAGCTACAAATTTATATATTAACCCAGCTTGCTTTGCGTGAATACATAGGTAAGTTCCGTTTTGATGAGTTCTTGGAACAAAAAAATGGTATAGCAGACTTTGTACTACAAAAGTTGCAGGAGAAGCAATCTGAATACTATATTGAGTTTATTTCAGCAGGAATTAAAGACATTGTACTTCCTGGAGAAATTAGGGATATTATGAATACAGTATTAGTCGCTGAAAAAACAGCTCAAGCCAATGTTATTTCAAGACGTGAAGAGGTTGCTTCCACCAGAAGCCTTTTAAACACAGCAAAGCTAATGGATGAAAACCAGACACTCTTCAAGCTAAAGGAATTAGAATATCTTGAAAGAATTTGTGATAAAATCGGTCACATTTCTCTTTCTGGAGGAAATAATGTATTAACGCAATTACATGAACTATTGGTGTCTAAGTAAGTTGTTTAATGGACTTGTCTTATAATAGTTTTGTATAATTACGGTTAATTTTCAGGGGGGGTGAAATGTAATTGTAGCGTCCCCCCTCCCCTTTACTTAATGCTTATATTTCTTCAAACACCTCTACTATTCTTGCTTTCAACCCTTCAAAATAACAGCTTTCTACCGTATCCTTCTCAGTGTAAATATTGTAGCTGTCAATCTCTCTTTCTTTAAAGGTATATATAAGAATTTGCTTTTTATCAGGGTCTATAACCCAGTATTCATGTACCCCTGAGAGCATGTAGGTGTTTAACTTATCCACCATATCCTTGCTTCTTGTGCTTGGTGATAAAATTTCTATAACAAGGCTAGGTGTGCCCATGTATTTCCCTTTTTCGTTAACATTACCTTCAAGGTCACAGGCAACCAATAGGTCAGGCTGCATGATATCAGGGTCTTTTATCCCCTTTTTAAAAAAGTGTACATCAAAGGGAGCAAAGATAACCTTGCATTTTTTTCCTTTAAAATAATCATTAAAGATTAAGTGAAGGTTACCTAATATGTTTTGATGAAATAGGTTGGGAGAAGACATGAGAAAAATTTCACCATTAATTAACTCCATTCTCAACGTACTTTTCTCATTTATTGTCATAAACTCCTCATAAGATACCTTTTTATTTCCATAAACGTAATCTCTTGCATTCTCTCTTACAGCAAAATACTGTTCAATATCAGTTACATATGGGGTAAAACGTGCGATTTTTCTGTTGTTCTTTGTGATTACTACATCATTCTGGTTTTCTACCATATCAAGGTATTTCCCTAAATTCTTCTTTAATTCAGTCGCTGTTATAACAACACCTTTTGTTTCATCCATAGCTTCGTTGAGTTAAACTCAACCCTCACCTCCGTTTTTTTTATAAGGGTCTTATGCCGTCCGATATCTATAGTAGTAATAAATAAGAACCCTAAGCTGTCGTCGATATCGACGCCAGCGGACAGCTTAAGAATCTTGTTGCTTGCACAATAAAAATGCAACATAAACATTGTACTATTATTATATAATATTAGCACATAAATGTTCAATATGTTGTTCGATATTTTGTGCGAAATTTTATATTCTTATATCGTAATTAATTTTTTTATTTTCAAATTTTCTTGGAACTTTATTCAAACTTCTTCGTCTAAATTTGTATAATCTTTATTTATAGCTTAAGCACTTGGCTCTCCGCTAATATCTGGAGATAGGAAGGAAGGAATGTAATAATGAACAAAAAATTCGCAATTGTTGCGGCAATAGTCTTATGTGTCGCTATCATCTTAACTATTGTCGAGGTAGCCCCCTTTAAAAGTACACCAGTACTGGCAGAGGGCTACAGAAATGGCTATAAGCTAAGCCCAACAAGCTTTGATACTACGGGACTTGATCCTGAGAGCAAATTTATCCTTGAAAGTGAAAAGAGTATTTCCAAAGAGTCTATTGAAAAGGGACTGATCATAATGAAGAATTCCCTTCAAACTCTTAGTAATGATGGTATATCAACAAATCTGCTATTTACTGTTGCAGAGCAGAATAATAAAAGATTTACCATTACCCCATCATACCCATTAGAAAGAAATAAGATATATACCTTAGTGTTTACTGATTCCTCTGGAAATGAGTCAAAGTGGGCATTTCAAACCTCATTACAATTTGCCTTGACTGGCTCATTACCTGCTGACAGGACAGATAATGTACCAGTAAACACTGGCATTGAGATGAGCTTTACTCATTCAGGAGTAAACGATGAAATAAAAAATTATTTTGAAATAGCTCCTTCTGCAAAGGGTCACTTTGAGTACCATGGAAAAACGGTTGTTTTTGTGCCAGACAGTCTGGAAAAGGGCACACTTTATACAGTAACTATTAAAAAAGGTCTTCCTTTAATTAATAGCACCCAAAAGCTTGAAGAGGATTTCAGCTTCAGCTTTGAAACCGCTCCTAATGCACCTGATGAAGAAAATACCGTAAAGGGCTATATTAATTTTTCTAGCTTTTTAAACGAGTTTTCACCAGATGAAGACATTAAGCTTCCAATAGATTATGATATGTATAGAGATTATAGGGACAAAGCAGATACCTTTGAGATTTCTACTGAGGTGTTTTCATATACTGATATAGATACATTCATTACAGCACTTGAAAAAAACGCACAAACTCCAACCTGGGCTAGATATTTTGCTTCAACACATCAGCCCGATACTACTGGACTAACAAGTGTTATAAAAACCTCAGAGACCTTCCCTGCCATAAGAGATTATAATGTTCAGCCTCTTATTTCTTTAGGAAAAGACCTGAAGAAAGGCTTTTATGTTGTGGTTAGCAAGTGGGAAGATTTAGTCTGCTCAACCTTTATACAGGTTACAGACCATGCTATGTATCTTTCTTCCTCTGAAACAGAAACAGTAGTATGGTTAAATAGTATTGCTACAGGGCAGGGTATACATAATGCTCAAATAACAATACCCGGCTCCGATCTAAAATATATAACAGATGAAAAAGGGATTTCTCGATTTTCTACTCCCAAAATTGATGAAAATAAACCTTCCTGGTTATTAAAGGTTGTTTCGTCTGATGATATGTCTATCCTGCCCTTGTATAGCAATATGGGATACTACTCTAAGGATATGCACAGCTACTACTGGTCATTTATGACAACTGACAGAACACTCTATAAGCCAAATGATGAAGTATACTTCTGGGGCTTTCTGAAAAACAGATATTTAGAAGAAGGCATAGACAAGATAACTGTTGAAATTAATCAGGGAGGTTATTATTTCCCTTATGACTATAGGCATTTCTCATACCTTCCTTTCATGAGTGAACCTTTAATCACTAAGGAAATCAGTGTTAACAATGGTTTTTTTGATGGTAGCCTCACTCTTCCATATCTTGACCCAGGTGGGTATAACATTTCTGTCAAAATTGGAGATTCAGCTGTTACCAACCAATACATTTCAATAGAAAATTATACAAAGCCCTCCTATAAGCTTGATGTAACAACCGACAAGAAAGCTATCTTTGTAAATGAGCCTATTCAATTTGACCTAAATGCAAGCTTTTTTGAGGGAACAGGTCTTCCCGAGCTAGATATAAGGTATAATATCGGCGGTGTTTCTAGTAAGGACGGCAAACTAAAAACAGATAGTAAAGGTACTGCCAAGCTTTCATATTCTCCATCTGCCAGAGCAGGGGAGCAAGGCATTCAGAATCTCTGGTTTTCTGCGTCAGCAGAGCTGCCTGAATCTGGTCAGATAAATGTAAATAATAATGTACAGGTTTTTATTAATGACATTAATGTGATAAGCAAGGGTGAAATTAAGGACAAAACAGGTACATTGTCAGTTGAGGTTAATAAGATTTCACTAGATAAGATTAATTCAGGTACATCTGAGAGCTATGACGATTTTCTTGGGGAAGCTGTTAAGAACCAAGCTCTAACAGGTCAGATTGTTAAGCATACATGGAAGAAGACAGAGGTTGGAACTTATTATGATTATATTAATAAGGTGACACAGAAGCGTTATGAATACAATGAAATCAAAGAAACAATAAATACCTTCAACATTACCACTGATTCAAAGGGTAAAGGTAGTTATTCATTTACTCTTCCACAAACAGAGGAATGTAGCTATACCGCTGAATTCAAGACTATAGATGGCAATGGAAGAACCATGAAATTTAGTAGCTGGTTTGGAAGACCTTATGACCCATACTCATATCAGTATGATAATTACACAATTCAAAAAAGCACTGAGAAGGCTGATATTAATGAATAATGAAAAGCCTGTTGCAGGCAAGTCCTTTATGTTTATTAAGTCACAGAATGGTATTCGTGATATATACACTTCTGATAATAATGAAACCTCATTTACATTCACTAAAACGGATATACCAAATGTATATATGACTGCAATAATGTTTGATGGCAAAACGTATAAGACTACTTATCAAGAAAACATAGCTTATAATGTTGACAGAAGCAAAATCATTTTAGAGGCTAAGCTGGATAAGGCTTCATATAAGCCTGGAGAGACCTGTAACGTTGAAATTATTGCAAAGGATGCTAACGGTAACCCAGTTGATGCAAATATTAATCTTAGTATAGTTGATGAAGCGTTATTCAAGCTAAGAGAGATGTCTCTTGATACACTGAACACGCTGTATAATAGTGTAG
>QKEK01000321.1 GCA_003251775.1 Clostridia bacterium
CCACCATGCGTAGGTACATCAAGATTACCATACACCCCCTCCTTCTTAAGCTCATCGTAAAAGTACATGGGGTTAGTATTGAACTTTATCTTTGGTAGCTTATTTATATCGAAAAAGGCTTCGCTCATGTAAAGAATTACATTAGGAGCTTCATCTGACAAATCATGTGTCTTTTGAGCTTGGATACTCTTGTACATTTCAAGATCTATTAAATCTGGGTTAAAAACTGGCTTATTTAAAGCATATAATGGGCTAATAAAAAAGGTATTTAAAACCCCTACCTTTTGTACACGTACGTTCTTTTCATTCATAATCAATAAGAATGAGGCTATTGAAAAAACTAGCAAAGCCGATAATACTAGTATGGTTTTTTTGAATATCAGCCTGTTATTTCTCACAAGCTTATTTATACAAAAAATAGCTAGTATACCGGATAGAACAAAGAGAATTATTCCTCTTATTGTATCACCACTTATCTGTAGCTTAATATTAGCAACCTCATTTGCTTGAAATATCTCAGTAAAAGCCATAGCAACCCCAAGTATTCTGAATTTAACGTAGCTAGCCAGATAAACGATTTGAACAATAATTACATTGATACTTGCTATCAGCCTAATCCTTCTGGTAAAAACATTAATTAAGCTCAATAGCAAAATTATAAAAACAGCCTGACTAGTTACAAAAAAAAGACTCCTAATGGAGAAGCTATCAAACCCCTTGTATATTATCTCATCTATTAGTATGTTTAAAAGGATTATTATTAATATTCTTTTATCTAAGTTAATATATGTGTCTACCTTTCTAATCCTCGCAAAAAATAATTTAATTGTGTTAATAAACCTATCTATTTTTTCCATTAGCTATATACCTTCTTATTAGTAAATTATATTGGTAGTAAAATTGAAATCATTAAACTTCATTTTATAACATTTTTCGCTTATATTCAAATTAAATTTATAAGTCGATATCCTCAGCTCAAAAATAATTGCATAAACCCGTAATTTATTGTATAATTTCATGGAAAAGCTTAATTAAAAAGAACTGTAAGTTGTGTACACTATTAAAGATAGCGTACAATGTAAGAACCTTGTTCTTTATACAATAAGAACCATATTACTTGTACAATAAACTATAGAAATGGAAATATACCAGAAAATAATATGTTTTAATTAGGATAAAGCTTTTGTTTGGGGGCAAAATTTATGAAAAAAAAGGTTGATATCCATGGCGTCCTGTTTGATAAGGTGACTATGAAGGAGGCTATAGACAGTGTCGTTCAATTTACCAAGGAAAATGGCGTACATACTGTTTATACACCCAATTCAGAGATTGTAATGCAGGCAAAAAGGGATACATCATTGATGAACATTTTGAACTCTGCTAATCTTTTAGTTGCAGATGGTGCTGGCATAATACTTGCTTCAAAAATACTAAAAAAGGATTTAACTGACAAGGTATCAGGTATTGACCTAGTATCAAACCTATTTCCTATAGCTAAAAGCAATAATCTAAGATTTTACTTCCTTGGTGGAGCCCCTGGTACAACTCAGCTAGCAGCAGTAAATCTACTTGAAAAATACAAGGTAATTGAAATTGCTGGATACCATCATGGCTACTTTACAGAAGAGGAAAATGATAAAATTATAGGTATGATAAATGCTACAAAAGCGAATATTTTGCTTGTAGGCTTAGGTGCACCCAAGCAAGAAAAATGGATAGAGCAAAACAAAAGCAAGCTTAACGTAAAGGTCTGCATTGGTATAGGAGGTAGCTTTGACATTATATCAGGTAAAACAAAGCATGCCCCAGAGGCAATAAGAAAAGCTGGCTTTGAATGGCTATACAGATTAATCAAGCAGCCCTGGAGATATAAGAGAATGATGGACCTTCCAAGATTTATGATGCTAACAATAAAGACAAGACTCTTCAAGCCAAAATATAATAATAAAAGAGGTTGATTTTTTGTTTAACTTAGATGGTAACACTATTAAGCAGACATGCTCCGTATCTATATTTAATAAGGGACTAAAATACTTAAAGGAGGAGCGTATAGCTAGTGTTAGATTTAACCACAACACTATGACAGTGTTTGCACAGGTAAACGGTACAGAAATGTATCATACTATAATAAGATTTAATTCCTATGGAAATATAGACTCATACAAATGTGACTGCCCTGCTTTTGCAACTTATTCTGGTCCCTGCAAGCACGTCATTGCCCTTCTTCTTTATATATATTATCAGGACTCAAGGGGCGTTTTTGATGATGCAGTTAACAAGAAGTTTTCAGAAGAGATATTTAATATTTTTGAAAAACACGAACGCTCTTCCACACTAAAAGCTCCTCTTCTATTAGAGCCTACATTGGAAATTTCCACCAACCACTATAGAACATATGAATATCAGCTTTCTTTAAAAATCGGAAGCAAAAAATTATATATAGTTAAGAACATCAGGAGTCTTTTAAATGATTTAAGGGAAGAAAAGACAATATATTTTGGAATACAATTCACATTAGACCCTGCACTGCATAGTTTTAATGAAGACGATCAAAAGCTTATAAATCTATTAATGGACATTCATGATACCGTACTACTGCTTTCACCGTACAGTACCGATTACTATACGTCACGCCTTTTCTCCGGAAAATATGCAACCGTCTCTCAAGGCTTTGTAGCAAATTTTCTGACCTTCTACAGAAATCCTTTTAATCTGATCGTAGATGGCAAAGCATATACCCCAACAATTACAGAAGACAAGTGGGCATTACCGTTATCTCTTAATAAAAAAGCAGACGATCTAGTATTAAAAATGGGTATGCCCAAAAGCTTTATTAAGTTGGATACTGACTTTAATTTTATATTATGTGATAATCTGATTTATAATCTAACTACTCCTACTAACAATGGGGTTAAGCCATTTTTATCAGCATATGAAAATCATGGCTCAAATGAATTTTACTTTTCAGGTAAAAGCAATGAAAAATTTATATCAAAAATACTTCCACACGCTGAGCATACAGGTTCGCTTACCATAGACGATAGTCTTTCAGAAACGCTAGTAAAGCTACCCTTAAGCACTGAAATATATTTGGATAAGCAAAGTAATCTATATCATGCTGAGGTTAAGTTTAATTATGGTGATAATATCATCAACCCCTATCAAACGAGTTTTTCTGAAAAATCTCAATCTGTATTAGGCTGGAGCTCAAAAGCTGACGAAGCAAATAGTAAAATAGACCAAATCACAACTCAGCAAAAAGCTCATAAGCAGAATACAACAAAAGTACTTAGCAATCAAGAGAAACGCTATGTAATTCGTGATACTGAAAACGAAAAGACTATTCTTAATATTCTAAACACAAGCGGACTATCACAGCTAAATGGAAAACTATGCACAAAAAATGATGATATACTATACAAATTCATTACAGAGACCATACCTGAATTACAAAAACACGCTACTTTATACTATTCTGAAGCCTTTAAGAAAATTAGTATTCGCTCAAGCATAAGCTTCTCAGGTGGGATTAGACTCAATCAGGAAACAAACCTTCTGGAATTTGATTTCAATACAGCAGAAGTATCATCTGATGAGTTAAAAGACCTATTAGCCTCAATCAAGATAAAAAAGAAATACTTTAAGTTAAAAAATGGTGGCTTCATCAACCTAGAGTCAGACGATGTAGTAGCAGCCTCACAGCTATTAGATTCTCTAGATTTATCAGGCAAGGATTTTGAAAAAGGAATAGCCCTGCTACCAAAGCATCGAGCAATGTATCTAGAAACAACGCTGAAGCAGTTTAAGGAAATTAAGCTACAGCGTAATAAATCATTTGAAAAGCTGGTTAATGATATATTAAGCCCTGACGAAATGGAGCATACTACACCTGATGAACTAAATCATACCCTGCGTCCATACCAAGTGTTTGGGTTCAAATGGCTAAACACTCTTTCATATTATGGCTTCGGTGGAATTCTGGCTGACGACATGGGTCTTGGTAAAACCCTGCAAATGCTCACCTTTTTATTATCGTATAAAAAGGCACACGGAAATGTAAATGCACTGATAGTTGTACCTACATCTCTTGTGTTTAACTGGCAGGCAGAAATAGAAAAGTTTACCCCTACTCTAACAAATACGATTGTCGCGGGTAATAAAAGTGAACGTGAAGAGCTTCTTACTAGCTGGAATAGCATTAATATTATAATAACCTCCTACCCACTAATTCGAAGAGATATTGACATATACGAAAAAATGAGCTTTGATTTTTGTATACTGGATGAGGCTCAACACATTAAGAACCCAGGCTCACAAAACGCTAAATGCGTTAAGAGTATAATCTCAAAGCATCGTTTTGCATTAACAGGTACACCGATGGAAAATAACCTTAGCGAGCTTTGGTCGATTTTTGACTTTATTATGCCTGGATACTTATTTTCACATAACAAATTTTCACAAAGATTTGAAATACCCATAGTCAAGCAGCAAAGCCAAGACGCCTCCAATAACCTGAGCAGACATATAAGTCCCTTTATACTTCGACGCTTAAAAAGGGATGTACTAAAGGAGCTTCCAGAAAAGATTGAGAATAAGATGATTTCAGAGCTTATCCCTGAACAGAAAAAGATATATCTTGCCTACCTAAGTAAAGCAAAGGGAGAAATATCATCAGAAATAAATGATAAGGGCTATGAAAAGAGTCAAATAAAAATACTTGCAGCCTTAACACGTTTGAGACAAATATGCTGTCATCCAGCACTTTTCATAGACAACTATAAGCATGATAGTGGTAAATTACTACAGCTTGAAGAAATTGTTCAAGATGCCATTGAAGGTAACCATAGAATTCTCTTATTTTCTCAGTTCTCATCTATGCTAGGCATAATCGCAAAAAAATTGGATTCTATGCACTTTGAGTACTTTTATTTAGACGGTTCTACACCTATACTTGATAGAGGAGAAATGGTAAATCGCTTTAACAATGGAGAACGTCAGCTTTTCCTAATCTCATTAAAGGCTGGTGGAACAGGTCTTAATCTAACAGGAGCAGACACTGTAATACACTATGACCCATGGTGGAATCCAGCTGTAGAGGAACAAGCAACTGACAGAGCATATAGAATAGGTCAAGAAAAAAGAGTACAGGTAATTAAATTGATTACAAAGGGTACTATAGAAGAGAAGATATATGAACTTCAGCAAAAGAAAAAGGCTTTGATAGATAACGTTATACAGCCAGGAGAAACACTAATTTCAAAATTAAGTAAAGAGGAAATAACGGCTTTATTTGAATAAGTATTTTATTAAATTAGGGAGGTATTGATATGCAAAAATATATATTGGCTTTGAACTGTGGTAGCTCATCACTAAAATTCAATCTATTTCTACTTATGGAGCAAAACAGAATTAATCCTGTAATTGAAGGGGTCGTTGAAGAGATAGGCAATATACAGCGTAGTAGATTAAAGTTAAAGATAGACGGTCAAAAATCTGTCATAAATAAAGCTATTCAAAATCATAAGGAGGCTCTTTCCTTTGTATTTGATGAATTCGAGAAAACCGGAATTACAAAGACAGCAATTTGTGCTGTAGGACATAGAGTAGTACACGGAGGAGATAAATACAATAAAAGTGTAAGAATAGATGCAAATGTCATAAAAACTATCGAAGATTTGATTCCAATTGCACCTCTTCATAATCCACCAAATCTAACTGGTATAGAAGAGACCATTAAGCTTTTACCTGAAATTCCGCAGGTAGCAGTTTTTGATACAGCCTTCCACTCCTCCATACCTGAATATGCCTTTAGATATGCCGTACCAGAACAATGGTACAGAGAATACAGCGTACGTACCTATGGTTTCCATGGAACCTCACATATGTATGTTTCCAGACGTACGGCAAAAATATTAGATATTCCATATAACCAGTTTAACGCAATAACTGCCCATTTAGGCAATGGCTGTAGTATATCAAAAATTCAGAATGGTAAATCTACTGATACAAGCATGGGCTTCACCCCTCTGGAAGGGCTCATAATGGGAACACGTTCTGGAGACATCGATCCTGCTCTTATTTCCCATGTAGCTGAGTGCATTTCAAAAAGCTCCGGAATTGATAAAGGTACTGCCTATGACAAGGTAATGCATGCACTCAACAAGGAAAGCGGTTTAAAAGCACTTGCAGGTACTAATATGATGCAAGATATTCGTGAAAAGGCACTGAGTGATGATATAGAAGCTGAGCTAGTCATTTCTATTTACGCTTATAGAATAGCTAAATATATAGGAGCATACTGGGCAACAATGCCGTATACCAACGCAATCATATTTACAGCAGGACTTGGGGAAAATGAGGGCTATGTAAGGGAAAAGGTTCTCAAATTCTTGTCACCACTTAACTTTGAGCAAAACAATGAAAACAATGCTATAAGAGGTAAAGAGATTTTGATAGCAACAAGTAGTATTAACCCTACTAAACTACTTTCAGTAATGGTAATTCCAACAGATGAAGAAAGTATAATTGGCTATGATGCTCTATACTTAGGCTATTTGAATGAAGATACACCTGATACTTACCCCTTTGAGATGGACTAAGTACTACAATACTGTGGAATAAGTGTAAATCGCGGATTGTAGATATCACTTGAATTTATAGTAGTTGGCAATACAAATTTAGGGAAAGGGATGCAACTTATTGTCTAAGCTAATAGATTTATCATACATTATAGAAAACGAAATGCCTGTTTACCCAGGGGATACTAAGACAAGTATAATACAAACACAAAGTCTTGTTAATAATGGGTACAGCAACCATAAGCTTGTAACAGGAATGCATGCTGGCACCCATATCGATACCCCTATGCATCTAACAGCTTCACCAGATTATATGCATCAATTCCCGCTGGATATATTTGTTGGTAAAGGTTGCATAATAGATGTAAGGAATCAAGCTAGTATTAAAATGAAACCTGAATATGAGGAAACAGTTGAGGAGGGTTGCATTCTATTACTTTACACTGGGTTTAACATACTATATGGTACAAAAGAGTACTATCAAAGTCACCCCTGTATTGACATGGATTTCTGTAGCTTTATAGTTAAAAAGAAGATTAAAATGCTCGGAGTTGATATGCCCTCCCCAGATAGATACCCATTTGAACTACATAAGAAGTTATTTGATAACAGAGTATTAATTATAGAAAATTTAACTAATCTAGAAGAGATATTGAATGTAAAAGAATTTGAAGTCATAGCCTTACCACTTAAAATCAAAGCAGACAGTAGCATTACAAGGGCTGTTGCTAGGATTTTATAAGGTATCAGTTATTCTTATTGTGCAAAAAACAAGCTTCTTATAATAATTTTATCAATACAGTATCCTAATAAACAAATAGTTAATACTGTATTCTAGTAAAAAAGGTTTTAAAGGGAAAGGGGATGTCAGAACTAAGAATTCTGTTACATCCCCCAAATTTATTTTTATACTACATGTTTACATAGTCTATACTTACTAAGTCTATGCTTACTTAGTCTATGCTACTAATCCACTACCTTAATATTGTCTATAATAAAATTATTAACCGTAGCACCAGGCCTATCCTCCCATAAGTATACGCTTAATGCCCTAATTTGAGCTGCGTCAATACCTGCATTACCGCCAAACCAGCCATTTCCATCCGAACCATAGAAATCACTTTCTGGTCCTAGATTGTTTATAGTAATATTTCTTTCGCTATTAGCCAAAACTGCAAAGTAATAAGTTCTTGTAGTACCCGCCTGATCAGCTACATTTACTCTTAGCTGAATATCCTCGTTACTTGAGTTTTTAACATCTGCTGTTATAGTAGGACTTATTCCAAAATCCATAGCAGTAGTTGAGGTTATATTAACGCCAGAGTAATCTGTATCCAGTGTTCCTACATTGACTAGCATAGCCCTAGCTCCGTCTGTTACTCCTTCTGTTACATATTCAACAGTAGCCTCTTTATATGGTACTACCAAGCTTAGATCCTCATCCTCTTCAAAGGAGATATCCAATATCTTTTTGTATACCTTTATATTATCTACAATGAATGTATTTGACGAAGCATTTTCGTTATCTTCCCATAGATACATATTAAATAGTGTTATCTTAGACTGATCGAGACCTGCATTTCCTCCGAACCAGCCATCTGTTGCGTAAAAATCAGCCTGCGGTCCAAGATTGCCAATCTCTATTGTTCTGGTACTATTTGCAGGAAGATTGAAATAGTATGTTCTTGAAACTCCGTTTGAATCCAGAACATTACTACGTAATTGTATTGCTTCACTATTTGGGTTAGTTACATCTGCATAGAATGTAGCACCATCGCCCCAGCTCCATGTACCATCCGAAGGAGTAAACTGTATGCCAGAATAGTCTGTATCCAGCGTCCCTACGTTAACCTTTATAGCTCTGCTACCATCAGTTGCACCATCTGCAACATATTCTGTAGTTGCTTCCTTATATGCAGATACTATGCTTAAATCCTCACTCTCTTCAAATGATATATTTGGCATAGTTACCTCTAGTGCTGGAAAACCAGTAACTACAACCTTACAGGTTGATGAAACTGTACTGTTGCTCACTGATGTAACAGTAATATCTACCTCGCCATTCTTCAATGCGGTAACCAAGCCATTAGCATCAACAGTAGCGATTTTAGCATCACTAGTTGACCATACAATATCCTTAAAGTCTGCGTCCGCAGGTAAAACGGAAGCTTTTAGCTGTAGAGTTGATTTAACAGTTGTGTCAATAGTTGCCTTAGTCTTATTTAAAGCGATTTCAGAAACCTCAGTTTTATTGTATTTAATACGGTATATATCGCTATGTATCTCTTTTGCTGAATCAACTAAATTTTTATATGGTACATCTGTAACGTCTACAAAACCAGTATTATAGTTTTCACCGTCCCATGCTCTACCTAGAAGTGGCTGATCCATGTATTGGAACCAGTGTGCACCAACAAAATAGGAGCTTCCCAATGCAGATTTTATATATCTTTTATATGCTTCTCCTCTAGCCTCTTGACTTTCAGCGGTTACTATACCTCCAATGAACATCCCACGGTCAGTTGAACCAAAGTGAAATTCACCAACTATACATGGTTTATCCATATACATGGTTTATCCAATTGTTCCGCATGTATCCATGCCTGATTAATGTCATTATAGTACACATTAAAGCTTACTACGTCAACAAACTCAGCACACACCTCTTGTACCTCAGCACTTGCTCCCCAATCAGCAAATCTACAGCCTAAGTATAGTATATTTGGCATACTCACAGTAAGCTCTTCATCAATAGTTGAAAAGTACTGTCTGGCATACATTTTTATCATCATAGAAAGGTCAGCCAATACGCCTGCACTTCTTTGCTCTGGGAATGTATATGGAGCTTCCAAAGCCTTCCATGAAGCAATATCTGTTCCCCATGCAGTATTTAAGGCTTGTATATCAGTATAGGTGTCCTTTAGCTTCTCTATAAAAGCCCTTTTAGCATAGCTGTTTTCAGCACTTGCATCTAACATGAATGCATTTTGAACTATAATATATGGGTTATTATTTTCTCCTCCCCATTCTATTTCATTATCAACATAAACGCCCATACACCAAGGATCGTTTTGTACTCCGAACTGAAGCAGCTGTTGCTCAACCATAGTCTTAACGGTTACCTTGTATTCAGGATCAAATGGGTCAGCTACCAAATTACCATTTCTGCTCGTTATTCTGGCATGATTACCAAAAGTAGACGTCAGACCAGTAGCAGCATAAGGTAATTTAAATTCCTCTCCCTTACCAAAGAATAAGTTCGGATCTGCCCAGTTACCAATGGTACTAAATCCCCAGTTTTTAAACCTTTTTATTGAAACATCTTTCCATTCTTCCAGATAGTTTTCACCATACTTCCTCTCTAGGTTAGCTGAATAATGGTTAAATGCAGTACCTTGAGCCAAACCAAGTGGAGGTCTTGCAACTCCTCCTACTGTAGTGTAGTGATCCCCCAGCGGACCATTCGGGTCTGGAAGCTCTGCAAACATATTATCTCTACCATCAATCCATGTTGAGCTATCCCCTAGCCTCAAAATGTCTACACCTGTAGCGAAGAACAGATATCCCTCAGGATCCACTAATGACCATACCCCATTATATTTCTCGGCTCTAAAGAATCCTGTGCCACCAAGATTTGGTCCGTCCAGCCATCCGCCATACTCATTAGTATTTTGTAAGCTACTTCCATTTTCTAATTCGATTGCTTCTTGAGCTTTATCGTCTAATAAATCCTGGTCGTTCTTAACCTTACCTTCCCAATCAAGACCTGTGTACTGACCATACTGATCTACAGTATCATCTGTATAAGAAATATCAACATTAGGATCAGGAATCACCTTTATGTTATCAAAGATTAGCGATGCTTCTTCCAGATTATATAGCAACCAGAATTGGAATTGCGTAATATTAGTGGTGTCTAATACAGTTTCACCATAACTACGCCCAACATTAGTTCCATAGCCAGATGGAGGCAACCCTCTCATACCAAGGTCTATAGAGCCTTGACTATAGCTTAGATACATTGATTGTGTATCATGAGGCAATATAGTAATAGTACTTACAGTAGAGTGATTAGACCCATCTGCTGAAGTTGAATCATCTACTCTTATTCGTAATGCCACAGGAGTATCAGTTGGATTAGTTACATCGAGTGACAACGCAACATCTCTGCCGAAATTCCAAACCCTGTCAGGCGTAAATCTTACAGTAGGGAAATCCGCAATATCATAATTAACCCGAAGTGCCTTACTTCCATCAGTTGCACCTTCGGAAACAATAACACCTTCTGAATTTCCAAAACTCACTGTACTTGGCACACCATCTTCAAAAGATATTGTCTCAAATCTGAAAGCTTCTGTTAAGTGCTTTAATATAACAATAACCTCAGCCTTAGTTATCTTTCCATGAGGATTTAATTTCTTACCATTTCCTTTTATAACTCCTTTTTTTACCATAGCAGCAAACCTGCTTTGAGCCCATTCAGAAATCTCATTTTATCTTGTACATCTATTCCCAAAATCATAGCAGCAATAACAACAACCTCTTCCCTTGCTACTATCTGTTTTGGATTACTAACAAGCTCACTTAAGTCACCCTCTAATGTATCCTGCTCAATCAAGCTTTTTACGTACTTATCAAACCAATCAAGCTCTTTATATTGACTTACATCGACTGATTTAATCAAGGTTGAGCTGACGGCATGATTAAACATAGTTACAAACTCACCCCTAGTTATGTGGTTGTTTGGATGAAAGTCTTCATTTTCTGCCAAATTGATATATCCCTTTGACTCCATCTCATTAAACACTTTTTCTGACCAGTGTCCTTTTACATCACTGCCTTGCTTAGCTAATGTGCTCATAGGAAAAGACATAATAAGTACACACATAGCTAATAAGAAAACTAAAACCCTTTTACTCTTCATAGCGACCTCCTTTTTTTTGGTAGAAGTAATTAAAAATGATACACTTTAGACAATATATTTGTGCATATTCACCATATAATGATACCGTACCTACAATTTATTGTCAACAATATACTTTCGACACTATTCGATACTTTTCGACAAATCATTTCATTTGTTATTAATAATTAGCACTATACTAACATGACAATACTAAATACCTTTTTATCTACTCATAGAATAAAATAAAAAAAACTCAAATTTAATTTAACTGAAATAAAGTTATACTTATACATGTAGTTAAGCAATTAGTATTTCAATATATGCCAGAGCAGTTCACTTCATTAATAAATACTAAGCATCAAAAAATTCTCCTTTTATATCCCTAAGATTTCTTCCTAATTATTTTTTTCATAATAAAGTAAAGTTAAGATTTTTGTTACCTTTTCTTCTCTAATAACCTTATATCCAAGCTGTTGGTAGAAGTGGTTTGTTTTTTTATTATGCTTGCCAGTAAATAATTCAAATCGTTTGGCTTCCTTAAACTCTCTTTCAATTTGATGCATTAATGCCTTACCCAAACCCATATTTTGAAAATCCTCACGAACAATAAGTCTTCCTATATAGACTGTTCCATCTTTCATATACGCTCTAACAGAACCAACAATCTCATTTTGAGAAATAGTTGCCTTCAAAAAAAGCTGTCTGCTGTATTCTAATCTTATTTGGTCTAAAGTCTCAGCTAAAGGTGCAATGTTCATGTCATTACAATAAACACCTTCATTATAAAATGCATGCTTTTGTAGCTTTAATATCTCCTCCATATCCATTATCTCAGCCTTTTCTATAATCATAAATTTACTCCCCCCTTAATTATTACAAACTATTATATAATATTTTTATAACCTGTGAAAGATAATGAAAGTAACACCTTTTTGAATGCATGGCACTTGGTATTCCTATGGTGCACAGAGCATTTGAACAAGCGTAGAAGGATTTAGTTCATACTTCATCTGCGAAATATTTCCCAAACGCTTGATTATTTTCAACCTCAAATGATATAATTTGTTTAATAAATAATTTCTTGGCTTTTAGTTTATACTTACTTATTCATGCACGATATACGTAAAATGTAAACCTATGCATGTCACAATGTTATAAGCATATACTTATTCTATTAAAACAATCAGATAACATCTTGTTTTTAAAATTTACCAATCAAAGCTACATATTTTTAACAACTCTAGTCGTCTTGAATAATGTCGAAAAGTGTCAAATTGAGTCGAAAGTAAATTATTGACAATTTGATATTGGTAAGGTATTATAAAAAAATAGTGATTATGCACAAATTATTTACTCAAATGGTTTAGTTTTTAATAATTTTAACCAATAAAACAATGGTATATAGAGGACATTCAACATATCGGGCAGTACTATCGCACAATACCCATACTACAGAGACTCACTTCAAGGTAAATGATAATGTTCAGGGGTAAATTAGCAATTCAACTATTAAAACCAGTAGTAACAGCAATGCATATTTCATAGATTTAATAGTCGATAAATTAATACTTTGATAAATCAGGTCTACTAAGATCGAATGCTGTTTCTACTAAACAAGCAGTA
Organism: Clostridia bacterium; assembly: GCA_003251775.1. Lineage (GTDB taxonomy): Bacteria > Bacillota > Clostridia > DSM-8532 > SZUA-474 > SZUA-474. The sequence continues at coordinate 13,108 of QKEK01000321.1, forward strand.
TGCGTCTTGTTTATTTAATTTAGTAGGCCAAGCTACATATTATAAACACCTTAAGACGGTTAAATTAGCAGCATCGTATTGCATAAGTTCTGAATTGTATACTTATTGTATATAATATAAAAATTTGAGAAAGGAGAAAAAATCAAATTAGAACAAACAAAACATTGAGAATTTCGGAGGGTATTTTATGAGTTTCAAAAAAGTATTAGTTGTCATGATGACAATTGCACTGGTTATGTCAAATCTAGTTATAACTAGTAGCAATGCAGTAGCAGGAAATGCTATGCCATTGATTTCGTTTGAAGAGGGAGAAAATCTAAGCATGGTGACCACTGAGAGCGGGGTAACAACTCAGTATGTAACAGACGGGGTAACAAATGGCTCAAGAGCAATAAGAGTAAATGTAGGTGCTCTTGATGCTGATTACAGAGGTATCGTATTTAATGACAGTGGTTCTTGGGATTTTGGTTATTTAATGACAGTGGTTCTTGGGATTTTGGTGAATATTCCACATTTTTAGCTGATATAAAAAATCCAAACGGTGCAAATATTCAATTAAGAGTTGATGTTACCGACATCAACGGAGAAACCAGAACAAACTATTTTGCAATCGGAGCCTATGCATCCAGAAGAATAGGTGCTAGTAATTTTGGACCTTTAGCAGCTGACTTTACAAGAGCAGATGGCTGGTGGGGAGCTGAAAATGGACTTGATATTGAAAATATTGATTCAGTTAGAATATATATTTGGGAAGAAGGAACAAGTGCAAACACCTTTATAGTTGACAATGTCAAGGTTGCATCTCCTGAAACAGCGACCTTTGAAAAGCTATCCTTTGAGGATCAGACTGTTCCAGCATTTGCATATTTTTTAAATGCAACCTCAGAGATTGTGTCACAAGGTGCAACAGATGGAACAAAGGCACTAAAGGTAAACTATGGAGCAGGTGGCTTTCCTAGTGTAAGGTTCCTACCTGACGAACCCTTTGATTGGGGAGCAGGAACCTGCCTAACCTTTGATGTAACTAATCCATCAAACGAAGGTAATACAGTATACATAAAGGTGGTAGATGGTAGTGGTAATGAAACGGTAGGCAGAACAACCATTAAAGCTAATTCAACAACATCAGCATATATGAGCTTTAATACAAGAG
>QKEK01000296.1 GCA_003251775.1 Clostridia bacterium
GCAAATATAGACGACCGTGAAGGAATATGGGATATGCTTGATACATATGGTAATTACACATTTTTCGGAGACAAAGGTTATATAGGGAAAGAGTTTGCAGACTCTCTTAAAGCTGAAAAGAATATAACAATAATGCCGCTTAAACGAGGTAATAGTAAAACTCAATTCCCTAAGGAAGTTAGACAACTTATTTTCAAACTTAGAAGGAGAATTGAAACTTCTTTTTCACAGCTCACAGAGCAATTAAACTTTGAGACAGTAAGAGCTAAATCGCTTTGGGGGCTTATTACGAGACTAAATACAAAAGTATTAGCTTTTAACCTTTGTTTCTATATAAATAAGCTTATTGGCAATATTAACTTGTCAAAGATCAAAAACTTAATATTTTAACTAGCACAACGAGTTAATTTAACAACTTTGTTGTAAATTTAAGAACTTTGTTTGCAATCAACAACAACTATCCACAATCCCAAACATCATTCCACTGTTACACTCTTTGCTAGATTTCTAGGTTTATCCACATCATTCCCTTTTTGAACTGAAACATAGTATGCGAAGAGCTGCATTGGAGTCACTGCTACTGCTGGAGCAAGTAATGGGTCAATATCTGGAATAGGAACTACCACATCTGCTACCTTTTGAACCTCGGTAACATGCTTTTTAGGAGTAATAGCCATAACTACTGCTCCTCTTGCCTTAACCTCTCTGATATTACTAACCATTTTATCAAACAAAAAGTCCTGAGTCAGTGGACAAATAATTAACGTACCCTGCTCAATTAAAGCAATTGTACCGTGCTTTAATTCTCCACCAGCATATGCTTCAGAGTGAATATAGGATATTTCCTTTAATTTTAGCGAGCCCTCCATTGATAAAGCATAATCTAAGCCCCTACCTAAGAAGAATACACTCTTAGCATTATAATGCTCAGCCGCAAACCTTTGAACCTCCTCCTTAGCATCCAATACCTGTTTCACTGAATCAGGTATTGAGTTCAGTTCATTAATGAGCCGCTTCAGGTCAGTCTCTGATATTGTTCCCTTTTTATAAGCCAAATCAAATGCCACAAGGTATAAAGCGGCAAGCTGTGTGTTATATGCTTTGGTAGAGGCAACCGCAATCTCTGGTCCCGCCCATGTATATAGTAGATTTTGAGACTCTCTTGCTATTGAGCTCCCTACTACATTAACAATAGAAAGTATCTTTGAGCCTTTCTTCTTAGCCTCTCTTAAAGCCATTAGTGTATCTAATGTTTCTCCTGATTGACTAATAATAATAGTAAGGTTCTTTTCTGATACAATTGGGTCACGGTATCTGAATTCTGAAGCAACATCCACCTCTACAGGTATTCTTGCCAACCTTTCAATAGCATACTTAGCAACTACACCTGCATGATAAGCCGTACCACACGCAACTATATATATTTTTTCAATACCAGCAACATCCTCCGCTGTAAGCTTTACGCTGTCTAAGACTAGCATACCATCCTTAATCCTTGGGCTTATGGTGTCTTTTATTACCTTCGGCTCCTCACACATTTCCTTCATCATGAAATGCTCATAGCCAGATTTTTCTGCTGCTGTAGCATCCCAATCAACGTGAAAAACCTCCCTGTCAACCCTCTGCCCTAGCATATCATAAATATAGACGCTATCCTTCTGTAGAAGCACAACCTCCTTATCCTCTAATATTAGAATTTCTCTAGTATGCTCCAATATCGCAGGGATATCAGAGGCTATATAGTTCTCATTTTCACCAAGACCAACAATAAGCGGACTATCCTTTCTTGCAGCAACAAACTGCTCAGGACAATCGGTACAGATTACACCCAGAGCATAAGAACCCTCTAAATCATTTAGCGTATTTATTACTGCCTTAACTAAATTCCCCTTGTAATTATACTCAACAAGATGAGCTATAACCTCTGTATCAGTTTCGGATTTAAACTCATAGCCTTTTGTTTGTAAAAATTCCTTCAGTTGTATATAGTTTTCTATTATCCCATTATGAACAATCGCTATATTACCACTATGACTTATATGTGGGTGAGAATTAATATCATTAGGCTCTCCATGCGTAGCCCATCTTGTATGACCAATACCCACTGCCCCTGATAATTCTATAGAGATTAGCTTTTCCTCAAGATTGCTTAATCTACCCTTACTCTTAATAACCTCAATTTTACCACCATTAAATACTGCAACTCCCGCTGAATCGTATCCTCTATACTCTAATTTTTTGAGACCCTCTATTAAAACTGGAACTGCCTTATTTTTTCCTATATATCCTACTATTCCGCACATAATTATGCTCCTTTCAATCTTTTTACCATTCATTTCCTCAAGCACAAATCTTGGTTGAAAGAAAATCATATATTTATACCTTGTCTATTTTAATCATTTTAATTGGTAATTTTCTTTCAACCTTACTCTTTCTTCAATACAATTATTTTGCTATACAATGATTCCAGAAATATAATGCTTTGCATTAGAAATTCTACTACATGGCTTTTTATTAATTATGCAAACACAAGTTACTTACTAGAAATACATTAAGCAATGACTTTCATATCTGAGAAAACACTATATGCTATGCCAAAAATCTAATGGAGAAATGCATTAACACAAGTGCACCACAACATAGTAGTACATTTGCAAAACAACACAATTATGCAGTAGTCCATGATGTTAAAGCATAAAGCTTTTCCCAAACACTATACGCCTGTATATTTATTAATCTTTAATTTATAAAAAGTGAAAGGATATGCTGCTTTGACTAGCTTTGTTCTATTGTCACCAACAGTTTTTGTATAGTCATGTCGATTGCAGTTTACCGGAAGGTTTCCGCCGAAAATTCGATATCCTCCTTCTCCTCGTCTACACAGATATACTCAGTTACAACTGTCTATACTCATTTTCTTAATCTGTGTTCTGGCGCTTTTTTCATCTTATTAATTACCTAACTACCCTCCTTTCCAGATTACAAATATCCATTCACTTTAGATTTACCCAAGTCTTTCTTCTATTAAAATTGCAAGCTCATTTGCCCTCTCAGTGATAAAATCTATATCCTTACCCTCAATCATAACCCTTACTAAAGGCTCTGTCCCAGAAGGTCTTATAAGAACTCTGCCTTCACCGCTAAATAATGCCTCAAGCTCATTACATGACCTTGCGATAACCTCATCACTCATATAGGAATACTTTTTTTGATTACTTACCCTGGCGTTTTTTAAAACCTGAGGATAAATATTCATTACTGATGCCAATTCAGATAATTTCTTTCCAGACTTTTTCAATACCTGAAGTAGTTGCAAGCCAGTAATCAAACCGTCACCAGTAGTATTATGCTCTAAGAATATTATGTGTCCTGATTGTTCCCCACCTATTATATGTCCCTTCTTGAGCATCTCCTCAAGCACATATCTATCTCCTACCTGTGTTTTATCTATAGTAATACCGTTCTCTCTTGCTAATACGTCTAGTCCAAGGTTACTCATAACAGTTGCTACAATAGTGCTATTATTAAGCTTATTCTCTTTTTTCAGGTCTAAACCAATAATAGCCATTATTTTATCACCGTCAATAATATTCCCAACCTCATCAACAGCAAGCACCCTGTCAGCGTCACCATCAAAGGCAAGACCAATATCTGCTTTGCATATTTTTACATATTGTTGGATTTGTTCAAGATGCGTAGAACCACAATCCTTATTAATATTTATACCATTAGGTTGGTCATCTATAACAAATATTTCTGCCCCTAATTCCCTTAGTGCCTTTGGAGCAGCTTGGTATGCTGCACCGTTTGCACAGTCAATAGCAATTTTTAATCCCTTTAAGTCTCCCTTAATAGTACTTTGGGCATATTTAACATAATCATCTATTGCCGAAGAATTACAGCTTCTGTCACCTAATTGCTCTCCAGTTGGTGTAGGCAACACTTCCTTACCATCTAGTATAATAGCCTCTATTCTCTCTTCGATTCCATCAGACAGCTTATATCCCTTATCATTAAAAAACTTTATTCCATTAAATTCAAATGGATTATGAGATGCAGAAATGACTACACCAGCATCTGCTTTATACTTCCTTACCAAATATGCTACAGCGGGTGTAGGTACAATCCCTAGACATACAGCATGTGCACCAACTGAGCAAATTCCTGCTACCAAAGCACTCTCAAGCATACCTCCTGATATTCTGGTATCCATTCCAACAATAATCTTAGCTACATGGTGGGTTGCTTCAGTTAATACATATGCTCCAGCTTGCCCTAGCTTAAAAGCTAAATCACATGTTAATTCAGTATTTGCTACGCCTCTTACCCCATCTGTTCCAAATAATCTCCCCACAATTACACCTCTTAAAACTATAATTCTATGTCAACACAAATTATTATACATATAAAGCTAGCTTTTTACAAGTATATTTCCATTTTGTTTTTTGTTTACTCTATACCCTCATCTATTATTAATATATTTTGCTATTTATAAAACGTTACCCTATTATTCCATTATTAATAAGCAATGCCTCTGCAACCTTTATTCCATCTACAGCTGCACTCATAATCCCACCAGCATAGCCAGCTCCCTCACCTGAAGGATAAATACCCTCAAAGCCAATAGCATTGAAGCTATCATCACGTAGAATACGCAAAGGACTAGAAGTCCGTGTTTCAACACCAGTTAATACTGCATCGGATATACCAAAGCCATTTAGCTTTTTATCTAGCTCTCCTATTCCTCTTTTTATTGAGCTTGTTACAAATTCAGGTAGGCATTCGTTTATGTCAGCTAATGCTATTTGACCTTTAAAATCAGCCTTGACACTTCCTAATGAAGTAGTTTTACGTCCAGCAATAAAATCCCCTAGCCTCTGTACTGGAGCAGCATAGCTTTCTCCCGCAATTTTAAATGCTAATCTCTCAAATCTTCGTTGAAATTCTATACCAGACAACGGATGATGAGATTCAAAATCCTCAGGTGATACTGACACCACTAGAGCACTGTTGGCATTTTCTCTATTCCTTAAATACTCGCTCATACCATTAGTCACAACAGAATTTTCCTCAGATGCAGCTGATACCACCATACCTCCTGGACACATACAGAAAGAATAAACAGTACGATCCTCAAGCTTATGAAAGATCTGATACTCAGCCGCTCCAAGCTTATAGTGTGAGGCATATTTCCCAAACTGAACCTTATTTATCATTCTCTGTGGATGCTCAATCCTGACTCCTATAGAGAATGCCTTTGAGTGCATACTAAGTCCCGTATCATGTAATAGCTTAAATGTATCTCTTGCACTATGCCCAATAGCTAGTATTATGTCCCTACACTCTAGTATTTCATTATTATTAATAGTAATTAACTTAACTCCATCGTCCTTTACCTTCAAACCAGTAAGCTTTGAGTCGAACCTAACTGTTCCACCCATTCTTTCAATATATTTTCTTATATTAATAATTACGCTACGTAATATATCTGTCCCAATATGAGGCTTTGCCTTATATAATATTTCTTTTCCGGCTCCAAATTCATGAAATTTGCCCAGCACCCATTGGCATCTGGGATCATTTATCCTTGTAGTTAGCTTACCATCAGAAAACGTCCCAGCTCCTCCCTCTCCAAACTGCACATTCGTTTCAGAATCTAGTACAGAGCTATCCCAGAAGCAATTAACTATATCTACTCTTTCTTCAATTGCTTTTCCTCTTTCAATAATGATTGGCTTTATACCATGCTCTACCAAGATTAAGCCAGCAAACAAGCCGGCAGGCCCACTACCTACTATTACTGGACTGTCAAATCCATTTGTAGCTACACCCTTTTTTCTAGGCATTACAGGACTCAAATACTCAATTTGAGAAACAGGAAATATGTTTCTAATACGCTTAATCTTATCACTATTCAAGTTTAGTTCAATAATAACTGAATAAGTTAGATTTATACTATCCCTTCTTCTTGCATCAATAGACTCCTTAATAACCCTTAACGAGACGATATCCTTAGAGCTTATGCTTACCCTATTTGCAGCATATGCTTTAAGTAGCTCGTATTCATTTTCCTCTGACAATTCATCCAGAGCAATCTTTATATCTCTAATTATATACTCCATATCTCTCCACTTTCGTCTTTCATAGTGTTTATACTAGTACCACTATTTGACTCAGGTGTAGCATCAGGGTCAGAGCTAGTACTAGGGTTTATGTTTGGCTTTGGGCTAATGCTAGGACTAGGATTAGGGCTTGGCTTTTGGCTAATGCTAGGACTAGGATTAGGGCTTGGCTTTGGGCTAATGCTAGGGCTAGGATTTGGGTTAGTACTAGGCTTTGGATTGGTGCCTGAGCTAGAGCCAGTGTTTGGCTTAGGGTTAGGAGTTGGGTTAGTGTTCAAATTAGTATTTATGTTATCAAGAGAATGATTTTCATCATCATTTCTAATCTCCTCTACTATAACCTCAACACTATTCTCGGTGACAACCTCAATATCAGTGTTTTGTGAAGCTGTATTTACATCAACCTTATGAGTACCCTCAATTAAATTGTTAACATTAATCCATGCTTTTATCCTTGGATTTATTATGAACAAATTAACATCTTCTAGCCTTCCAGTTGCATCCCCACTCAACGTGGTTGACTTAATCTTATATGTATAATTCTCTTGATCTGCATTGTATATACTAATTTTATCTACAGAGTATGTAAATCTCTTTGTTACAAAAGGCTCTATATCTACACTTATAGTCTCCTTTTCCTGCAAATTCGCCAGCTTTATGTTTTCTGGTAGTTGAAAATCACTCTGTAGCTTAACATCATCCTTCAACCCCTGTAAATCTACAGGGTTAGTGTTTATTGTATACAGCTTGTTCAAGACTTGCATTTCTCCAATTACATTTATATACTCAGGGTTATGTTGAATGTCATTAACATAGTATCCTTCTGCTACCTGTCCTGATGTATTTAGATTTACTGCAACATTCTTAGCCATTACAAGCTCAACAATTATTGCCTGATTTATATCTATTCCAGATACTGCTTTACCCTCTTTATTATAAAACACCATTCTAGGGCTAACATATGAATAATCCTTTACTTTTGACAAATCAACCTCTGCTACAATCCTATCAATAGAGTCAATACTGCTTTTGATATCCTTCAATTCCAGAATTTCTGGTCTTACCTTTATTTGATGTATGGAGTAATTCTCTGGTAATTCACCAACTATTTCTGGCATTATTTCAAAGCTATCTGTAACTACCTTTTCCAATCTAATATTTATTTTTTCAGGATTTACACCCTTGATAATAATCCCCTCAGTACCCTTATATTTTGGAGCACCTATAGAAATATAGCTTGTATGCTCATCTTCAATCTGCAAGAAATCTGCACTTATATAAAAGTCATTTTTGAAAACCTTCTCAAGCCTGCTTTTTCTTCCACTTACTGTTATTTCAACATTATCAGGTATATTATTCCCAACTAGTTCAAGTCCCTTTGAATCCAGTATGTTCACATTTGTTTGTAATGGAACAGTAAGCGTAGCCTCCTCAAAAGGATCCTTAATATCCAACACTATGTACCAAAGTAGTATTGCTAACAGAATTGAAACAATCTTTACAACTATTTTTCTTTCTAAGAATCCATCTAAAAAACTCACTTATCCTTCACCTTCCGAAAACCAAAAATTTTTCTATTATGTTCTTCTTCTATTAGATTCTTAATTAAAACCTTCCTTAGCATGTCAGAATTTAAATTTCTTGTTAACGCCCCATTATTTGCTGCAGATATTCTTCCAGTTTCTTCAGAAACCACAATAGCTATAGCATCTGATATCTCCGTAATACCAAGAGCAGCCCTATGTCTTGTTCCAAGTTGCTTACTTAAGCCCTGATTCTGTGTTAAGGGTAGAAAACACGAAGCCGCCATCGCACGATTTTCTCTAATAATAACAGCACCATCATGCAAAGGTGTCTTTGGAGTAAAGATATTCTCTATTAGCTCCTGCGAAATGTGAGCATCCATTTTTATACCAGTGTCTACAATCTCACCTAATTTAGTGCTTCTTTCAATAACAATTAATGCACCCGTTTTAGTCTTTGAAAATTCAGTATACGCCTTAACAATTTCCTCAATCATAGCCATTAAGGAAATATTCTTTTCTGTATAATCACGATTAATAAAATCTCCCACTCTGCTTCTTCCAATTTGCTCAAGTCCCCTTCTTAGCTCTGGCTGAAAAACAACAATAAGTGCAAAGCCCAATAGCTGTATTGAGTTTTGAAGAAAATATGCCATTGTTCTCAAGCCTATAAAATCAGTAATCTTAGCTGCAACAAGTATAATAATTATACCTTTTACTAATTGCATCGCCCTTGTTTCTCTAAAAAGCTGAAAAATCCTATAAACTATGTATGAAACAAGTCCAATATCTATAATCATCTTAATAAAATCCCAGGGATTGTTTAAACCAAAGAAATTACTAACATAAATAACAAATTCTTTTAAAGCACCTTGCAACAAACTTATTACCTCCATCCCTAACATAACTATTATATATCGTTTTAATAAGGATTTTAAGTATATTTTTCATTTGTAATATACTTGTAAAACTCAACTAGCGTAAATGATATCTAAACTTACTACACATATTGTATCGACAAAAAATTACAACAAGGTTATCGGTAAATATGTTAGAATTAGTAATACAATACATAGAAATCAATACTATGATTGTTCAGTATCAAAAATAGCTATATTACTCTTGGTGAAATACTCATAGTATAGTAGTATATTAATGTAGTATATTAATAAAAAAATTAATTTTATGCTTAGGAGGATGCTAACATGTATATACCAGTAATTGATTTTCATTGCGATACTCTTTATAAAATGCAGCGAACAAATGTAGATTCCTTATTTAAAAATGATTTAAAGGTTGATATTAAAAAGCTTAATAAAGCAAATTCTATTGCCCAATTCTTTGCTATATTCTATGATAATAAGGAGTATTCCTCTGAAGGAAAGCCTTTTGGAAATCCAATAAATTATCTTAATAATCTTCATGATATACTGGTTAATGAATTAGATAAACATAAATATGTGGATGATGGAAGGTCGTTAAGCTTAACTACTAATAGCAAGCAATACTTAAACAATAAAAACAGTAATGTTATTTCAGCGTTTTTAACAATAGAGGGTGCAGAGGTATTGCAAGAGCTTTATTATGACGAAATAGAAAAAACACAAAATACTGAAGTAAGTCTGCATAACTCCTTGTCTCACGTCTATGAAAAGGGTGTCCGTCTTATAACTTTAACCTGGAATTATGAGAATTTCTTTGGCTTCCCAAACTCAAAAATAGCTACCATTATGAACAAGGGGCTTAAACCCTTAGGTCTTCTAGCCGTTGAAATAATGAATGAATTGGGTATCATAGTTGATGTTTCTCATTTATCTGATGCAGGCTTCTATGATGTTGCAAGCACCTCAAAAAAGCCATTTATTGCTTCTCATTCAAACACCAGAGCAATAACACCACATGAGCGTAATCTGACAGATGATATGATAAAGATTATAGCAAATAATGGAGGTGTTATAGGCATAAATTTTTGCTCTGATTTTCTAGGAACCTCTGATGTATCAAAGATTTCCGATACAATAGCTCATATTAAGCATATTATAAATATTGGTGGTTCAGAGTGCATTGCCCTTGGTACAGACTTTGATGGTATAGATAATGAATGTGAAATCAAGGATATAGGTCATATTAATACTTTATTTGAAGAAATTCGAAAACAAGGCATAAAGCATTCACAAATAGAAAAAATAGCATATATGAACGCTGAAAGATTAATTATTGAGGTATTAGGTTAATATTTCCTATATCCTTCAATATGCAAAAACCTAATCTCATCCCAAGTGTAGTTAGATAGCTTATAATCTAATCGGTCTATTGTATGGGTCGCAACATATATTTGATCGAGCTGTTTTTTCAGTTTTTCAGTGTATTCATTTCCTTCATTAGTTTTATTATGGTTATCTTGCATTATATCAGTAGTGTTGTTTTTTAGCTCGTTTTTTACTACTACTAAGGAATGACCAAAGCTGTCATTACCGTAAAAGGATAACTGTATAATATCTCCAGGCTGAAGCTCTATCGGATCGCAGCTCCTAGCATAGGGTCCTTCGGCTCTATTACTTATTAAAAACTTATATAAATACTCTACACCAGTCCAAGAAGCTGTTCTCTGATACGAGCTTTTATAGAACCAGCCATACACTGGTGTATAATTCATACATAAACAACCAGCATAAATGCTTTGTGAAGCAAAATTTGTACAGTCACCACCCAGACGCTCAAAATCAAGGTATTCAGGATTTCTTTTAAAAGCCCATTTTCTAGCATAAGCAACTGCTTTAGCTCTATCGTAAGCATAGCTTTGCATTCTACACCCCTATGTACCTAGCAACAAATACTTCTACTAAGTTTATTGCGTTGTTGTATATTTTTCTTCTAGGCACTTTCATCAATCGTTATCTCTTTAATAGTCTATGCTTAAGTCTCTACATTTATATCCATTTTATCCCTTATATCCTTTAATAGTTTTTTCTCAAGACGCGAAACCTGAACTTGGGAAATACCTAACTCCTTTGCTACCTCCATCTGGGTTCGCTCTTTCACATATCTAAGTATAAGTATTTTTTTTTGCCTTTCCTGTAACCCTTTCATACTACAACCTAGATCAATTTTATCTATTATAGAAGACTCGTCCAATTGCTCATTGCCCTTTAGCTTATCAAGCAAATATATTGGAGTGTTTTCTGAATCTGAAACAGTACTAAATAGTGATTCTGGTTGGTAGCAGGATTCAATAGCCATTACTACATCTTCCTTCTCAACGCTAAGCTTTTCTGCTAACTCATTTACAGTAGGCTGTCTTCCTAATTGTTTATTCATGTACTCTTGTTCAAGCTTAATTTTATTGTTTAGCTCCTTAAGCGAACGACTTACTTTTATCATACCGTCATCACGCATAAAGCGTTTAATTTCACCCATTATCATTGGGATAGCATATGTTGAAAACTTAACATTCATAGTTACATCAAAGTGCCTTATTGCTTTTATTAGTCCAATACTTCCAATCTGGAATAGATCGTCCTTTTCATATCCTCTGTTTCTGAACCTTTGAACCACACTCCAAACTAAGCCGATATTCTCCTCTACAATCTTGTTTTGACTCTTTATGTCTCCTTTTTGAGCTTTTTCTATAAGATTGTAAATTTCAGACTTTGTTTTGCTGACCTTACTTTCAGCTTCCACATTACTCTTAAGCAGATTAATTTCACCATCTAAAGCATGGTTATCATCTTCTATAGTATCAATATCACTTTCAAAATGATTTGAATTAATATTAATAGTATTATTATTCTCTATAGCATCCATATCATTCTCTTCATCGTCATATGCCATAGGTAAATTTATTTCTTTATTATAATGCTTCATAGTCTACTTACATTCCTTTAATGAATCGAATTTTTTACTCATAACAACCTTTGTTCCTACACCCTTTTTAGAATCTACACTAAGACTATCCATTAGCGTTTCCATTACTGTAAACCCCATTCCGGTTCGTTCCATTTCAGGGCATGATGTAAAGCTGGGCGTCATCGCTTCTACAATATTTTCTATTCCCTTACCAGAATCCTCAATTTCTATAGTAATAGCATCTAGAAATAGTTCACATCGCATTTTAATTTGTCCAGAATCATTCCCATACCCATGTATAATTGAATTTGTCACCGCCTCAGAAACAGCAGTTTTTATATCATTTAATTCATTAACAGTTGGATCTATCTGTGCAAGAAAAGCTGATACAACAATTCTTGCAAAGGCTTCATTTTCTGACTTACTGCTAAAAATGACACTCATTTCATTTATGTTTTGCATAATTCTATTAATCCCCCTTATAAACCTGCAGTCTTTTTATTTTTAATCTTAAGCGAATTAACTGCTGTCTCAATATCATTGCATATCTCAATAATTTTCTCTATTCCAGCCAGGCTAACAATTCTTTTTATGTGATTATCCTTACACACTAAAGCTAAATTTCCACCAAAGCCTCTTACATTTTTAAATCTACCTATAATTAAGCCAATGCCTGAGCTATCCATAAAGCTTACATCTGACAAATCCAAAATCATATTTACTGATTTTTCAGATATTAACTTCTTATCAATTCTTGTTCTTAGAACCTCGGTTGCATGATGGTCTATTTCTCCACTAATATGAACAACTAAGTTGTCTTTAAAAAAATCAAAAGTCACATCCATTCAATATTCCTCCAAATTAATTATAGTAAATCCTCAAATATTATAATTACATAGTACGTTTTATTAAGTAAACAAAAAGGTTCTTACTTCTCCCGCAATCTTTGATTGCGTTAAAGAAGCAAGGTTCTTATTAAAACGTCTCATTATAACTAATTCAATATTTCCCGAAGAATTCCTTTAATTATTTGTATGATAAACATTATTACTTATAATTTTTTCTTTCCCTTTAGCTCATCGTAGATAGCTTCGATTTTACGTAGCCTATGATTTGTGCCAGATTTCCCAAGAGGTGGGCTTAGCATTTGTCCTAGCTCCTTTAAGCTGACCTCGGTATGTACACTCCTTAGCTCTGCTATCTGCCTAAGACTTTCAGGTAAAAATTCAAATCCAACAGTCTCCTTTATATACTGTATTTTTTCTACCTGTCTCACTGCGGTATTAACTGTTTTTTCTAGATTTGCCGTTTCACAATTAACTATTCTATTAACATTATTTCTCATTTCCTTAATTATCCTAACATTTTCAAGCTTTAACAAAGCCTTATGTGCCCCAGTTATATTCAAGAAATCAACTATTTCCTGGCCTTCCTTTAAATAGATAACATTTTTGCCTTTTCTGGAAATAATTCTTGAATGAAGTCCAAATTCCTGAATGAGATTATTTACATTTATAGCATTTTGCTCCTGATGAATAGAAAGCTCAAGATGATATGTACGGTCAGGCTCAATAATAGAACCACTCGACATAAACACCCCCCTTAAGAACGCTCTTTTACAGCATTTTTTATAAGCTTCATCAAATAGCAATTTGGAACTGATTTCTTTGCTAGCAAAAAATTGGTCAAAGCCTACAACATATATTACATGCTTTTTAAGCTTTTTAAGCTTCTTTATTTCTATAGTTGGTGTAAGATTAAATAAGCTCTTACATAAAATATAAATCTTTCTAGAAACGGCTGCACTCTCAGTAACAAGCTTAAAGCTATTAGCTCTAGCTGATAAATCTACACCTGCCGTCATTATGCCCTTAAGCTCAAATAGCTGACAGCATTCCTTCTGCATTTCTATCCGGCACATCTCATTTTTAACCGTTGCTGAAAATGACATCTTCTACCTCCATAAATGCTACATAGGCACGTAGAACCTCTGAAACACTCCATGCCTGGGCAAAACAACCTTTTGGAGCTAAAGGCTCATCTCCATCAAAAATCTCTGAAATAGAACCAATACATCCATCCTTTAGATGGTCTTTAAAAGGTTCAAAAAATCTAGGTACTACATTTTTAATTATTTCCCTATCCATTACCTTTAAAAAGGCTACGACAAAGTGACCAAAAGGCCAAGTCCATACAGTCCCTTGATGGTAAGCACCATCTCTGGCATAGCGGTCACCACCATAATAGCCTCTGTATTGCTCATGTATTCTCGCCAGACTCCTTAACCCTAAAGCTGTGTATAGCTCCTTCCATACCACCTTGACAACCTCTTGTGCATATTGCTTTTCTAAGACCTCAAAAGACAAGCTAACTGCGAGTATTTGATTTGGTCTGATTTTTGAATCCTTATATCCTTTACCTACAACATCAAACAGGCATCGTCTTGTTTCATTCCAAAACTCCTTAAAAAATGATGTCTTAATATTTTCTGACATTGATTCATAAAAGGTATTCTGTTCACCAGCCAATAAAGCAAATTCAGAGATAATTTTAATGGCATTATACCATAAAGCATTGATTTCCACTGCCTTTCCATGTCTTGGTGTAACAACCCAATCGTCTACCTTTGCATCCATCCAGGTTAGCTGAGTTTTCTCATCTCCAGCACAAATCAAAAAATCACTATCCATTCGAATACTATATTTTGTTCCCTTAATATAGTATTCGCATATTTCCTTTAAAACAGGGTACAGAACCCCCACTATAAACTCCCTATCCTTTGTATGTTTATAATACCGATATGCTGCTTCAAAATACCATAATGGGGCATCAACTGTATTATATGCAGGCTCAAAATCACCGTCAGGAAATACGTTTGGAACTAACCCATCCTTAATATATTTTGAAAAAGTATACAATATCTCTTTTGCATCCCCGTACCTTCCAGTTGACAGCGTAAGTCCTGGTAATGCTATCATTGTATCCCTTCCCCAATCAGTAAACCAAGGGTAACCTGCAATGACACTTTTTGCTCCTGTTGATTTTCTATATACAATAAACTTATCAGAAGCTAACACAAGCTTTTGTAAAAATTCACTACTGTATCCTGCTGTTTCTATAAGCCTTTTTTGTCTCTCCAACTCCTTATTTATTAGTACACTGCCATCAGCCTCCTCAAGCTGCTCGTCTAGCGATAGTATGACTGTAATATATTTATCCTCATATGGATTTACATTTACTGTTACATAGCCTGGAATATAGTGATCCTCAGAGTAATCTAAACCCCTTTCACTTTCATAAGCATATTCCATATTATAGAAATAGTCGTTGTGGCTACTTTTAAATTGCCCCTCACTAAAATAAAGCCTAATTCTCTTATCTGAGTCATTTGGAGTAACTGTTAATGTTTTATTGTTATACTCAGATTTGAAATTCATATAATGAGCCCTATTAGTATGGTGATAATCTCTAAAATTCACAAGAGGTGCTAGTCTTAAAGATGAAACACTATCCCCACCTATGATTCTGTATAAAACAACAGTAATATTTTTGCCATATACCATCCCTATAGTCTTTTCAATATACATATCCTTAATTCTATAGCTGTAGTTTGGTAAAAAGCTATATGAAAACTCTTCTAAATACCTATAGCCCTCATGTACAACGCCACCAGCCTCAAAAGCTGACAGAGAATGCTCAGTGTCTCCTATACAGACAATTTCATCTAGCTTAGAGATTGTTAGATATCTCTCTACTGGTGGATTACAGGCTGCAATTAAAAGTCCATGGTATCTTCTTGCATTTGCCCCAATTATGGTTGAACAAGAATAACCACCAATCCCATTGGTCACTAGCCACTCCTTCTGAATACCTTGCCAATAGGTTCTCCAATTAGATTTACCAAGCTTCATACCTTATACCTCCCAGATACTATCTCCATTACTGCCATAGCCAATTTATCAGGATCATGTCTTATATACCCTCTGTCAAGTTTAAAAAAATCACCCGTTATTAGTCTAATTCCTCTTTTCTTAAATTTACTATAGTCAACCCTAACAGGTACTGCACCTTCATGCTTATATTTGGCTAGAATCTCCTTTGGAAATCTACCAGTATTAACGATACAATAGTCAGCAACCCCTTGATATGAATGCTTTTCAATAGCATCAATATGCAAAAAAGCTGAATAGTCATCAGTCTCTCCAGGCTGGGTCATAACATTACATACATAAACCTTCTTTGCTTTGCTCCGTTTAATCTCATCACATACAGTGTTTACTAACAAATTGGGAATTATACTTGTATATAAGCTACCTGGACCTAATACAATTATATCTGCCTGTCTAATTGCCAATAGTGAATCCTCAACCGCACTTACGTTATTTTTATCTAAATATACTCTTGATATTTTACCCTTATGAGTTTCATTATGATTTCCTATCTGTGATTCACCTACAATTATATGACCATCCTCAAGCTCAGCACACAAAGCAACACATTCTGATGTTACAGGTAGCACCTGACCTTTTACTGCTAGAACCTCGCTCATATCCTTTACAGCCTGTTCAAAAGACCCAGATACACCATTCATGGCAGCTAAAAAAAGATTGCCAAAGCTTTGTCCCTTCAAATCACCTTCTTTAAACCTGTATTGAAGTAGCCTTTCCATAACCGGCTCAGTGTCAGCTAAAGCTAAAATACAATTTCTTATATCACCAGGTGGAAGAATACCCAATTCATTTCGTAGCTTCCCAGAGCCACCCCCATCATCAGCAACTGTTATTATTGCAGTTATATTTGAGCTATATGCCTTAAGCCCCCGAAGCATTGTTGAAATACCTGTTCCTCCACCAATTACTGCTATTTTGGGACCCTTATCTAAAACCTTTAAATTATATAAATAATTCTTAATGCCAACAGTATTTTTTTTGCCTTTAAAATCTGTACGTGAAGCAATATCAACAAGAAGTACAAGCATTTTTCTTACCCAGAATATCAACCATACGCTTCCACTAATAATGAGTATGGCTGATATAGTGGTTTCTTTATAATCCATACTAGCGTTTTTAATTATTAAAAGAATTCCGCATGAAAATATGAAAAGTCCGAACGCTAGTCGAAGCAGCCATTTTTTAAAGCTTAGCCCTAACCTAATCCATTGCTTCATATTTATTTAATTACTCCTTTATTATCCTTTTCAATATCCCTATGTGATATTACTACTCTATGCTTTTTACTTGTAAGAATACTGTATATCTTTTGTGCTATTGCCACTGAACGATGTCTGCCCCCTGTACAGCCAATACTTATTACTAGTTGATTCTTACCCTCCTTTATATAGCAGGGTATAAGAAAATCAATCATATCATTTAGCTTTGTAACAAACATTTTGGTTTCTATTGCATTAAAAACATATTCTCTCACTTCATTATCAAGACCAGTCTTATATCTCAGGGCTTCATCATAATATGGGTTAGGTATAAACCTGACATCAAAAACCAAATCGCTATCTATAGGCATACCATACTTAAACCCAAAAGAAACAATATTAATAAATAAGCCACTATGTGCTTGTCCGCTGACAAAAAGATTATTTATTTCCTGCTTTAGCTGTCTGGGGGTTAGACTAGTAGTATCTATTACATATGTAGCTCTTGACTTTAATTCATTAAGTATTTTACGTTCCTCAATAATCCCATCAATAATCCTTCCCTCTTGAGATAGAGGGTGCATTCTCCTGCTTTCCTTAAAACGCTTTATTAAGACCTCATCAGAAGCCTCAAGAAACAAAATATCATAGGTAATTCCCATTACCTCTAATACTTCAAGAGACGGAAACAAATCTCTAAACAAATCTCTGCCTCTTATATCCACAATTAGTGCCACCTTGTCCAGCTTATCCTTACTCTGCTGGTATATCTCTGCAAACTTAGGAATTAATGATGGTGGAAGATTATCCACACAAAAATACCCAATGTCTTCAAAGTATTTTACACATAAGCTTTTTCCAGCCCCAGAAATTCCAGTTATTATTAAGAATCGCATGCCATCCTCCGTTTTTGACGCTTTCTTATTTCGTGTTTTAGTAAATTCATAACATTAATTTTCTATTATTTGTTTCTTAATTTCGTAATTACTTAATTTCTTATAGCTAGTTTCTTTAACTACCTACTAAAATCCAATAAGCTTAACTTCCTGCTCAAGAATTACTCCATATTTTTCATATACAGTCTTTTGAGTATGCTTAATTAAGTTAACAATATCATTTGCTGTCGCAGTTCCTGTATTAACTATAAAGCCACAATGCTTATCTGATATCTGAGCACCGCCAATACTATACCCCCTTAACCCACAATCCTGTATCAGCTTGCCAGCATAATGCCCTTCAGGTCGCTTAAAAACACTTCCCGCACTTGGCATATTCAGTGGTTGCTTCTCTCTCCTTTTAGAGGCTAGCTCATCCATATAATTTATTATGCTCGCCTTATCTCCACTAAGTAAGCTAATCACAACATCTAATACTATATAATTCTCTTTTTGTATAATACTCTTTCTATAGCCAAATTGCAGCTCGCTGTTTAATAGTGTAATTACATTACCTTCATTATCCAAGCATCTAGCGTATTTAACTATATTCTTCATTTCTCCACCGTATGCTCCAGCATTCATAGCTACGGCCCCACCTACAGTACCAGGTATTCCTGCCGCAAATTCCATTCCAGTCAGAGTATTTTGAGCCGCCTTATTTGCTATAGTTGATAACAAAGCCCCTGCTTGACAGAATACCTCATTATTTCTAAATTCTATTTTATTAAGATTTTTGCACAGTTTAATAATTACACCTTTATACCCATCATCAGATACAACTATGTTTGAACCATTTCCTATTACAGTGAATGGAATATTATTTCTTTTTACAGTATCAATTGATGATACTATATCTTCTGTTGTAGAGGGAAATATAATAATCTCAGCTATGCCTCCTACCTTAAAGGAAGAGTGTAACGACATGCTGACCTTCTCAGCAACATTTTCAGAGCCTAGAAGTTTTTTAAGTGTCTCTACTGTAGTATGGTAATTTATCAAATTTTCAACTCCTATCAAGCATAACTATATTCAGTGCTATATAAATATAATAATATCCGTATATTATGGTTTATACTATAGCTTATATCATATTTATTATTGTATTCAACTATTGTGTTCACTTATTCTGTTCAGCTATTTTATTTAGTTATTCTATTCAATTATTCTATTTAATTATTCTATTTAATTATTCTATTTAATTATTCTATTTAATTATTCTATTTAATTATTGTATTCAACTATCATATTCAATTATATTATATTGTTTAAATATATTCAATTAGAACCCTTAAAAAATCAAATTGCATTGTCAGTGTTCTTATTTTATGAGTTCCTTTTTTCTATTAAAAAAAGGGATGCAATATACATTACATCCCCTCTTAAAGCTAAATAGTCTTAACTATATTAATCTATTAAACAATTAATAAAAGACTTATTTAATGATATCAGCAACGATACCAGAAGCAACAGTTCTACCACCTTCACGAATAGCGAACTTCAAACCTTTTTCCATAGCGATAGGAGTAATAAGGTTAATTTCCATAGTAGTTCTATCACCAGGCATACACATTTCTACGTCTGCTGGAAGGTTAATTGAACCAGTTACGTCAGTAGTTCTGAAATAGAACTGTGGTCTATATCCATTAAAGAATGGTGTATGTCTTCCACCTTCTTCTTTTGATAATACGTATACTTCACCCATAAAGTGAGTATGTGGTGTAATTGAACCTGGCTTTGCAAGAATTTGTCCTCTTTCAATATCAGTTCTTTGAACACCTCTTAAAAGTGCACCTATATTGTCACCAGCAACAGCTTGGTCAAGAAGCTTTCTGAACATTTCTACACCAGTAACAGTTGTTTTTCTTGATTGCTCAGCAAGACCAACTACTTCAACTTCTTCTCCAACCTTAATTGTACCTCTTTCTACTCTACCAGTAGCAACAGTACCACGACCAGTAATAGAGAAAACGTCTTCAACTGGCATTAGGAATGGTTGATCAGTAGGTCTTTCAGGAGTTGGTACGTAATCATCAACAGCAGCCATCAATTCAAGAATAGAAGCATACTCAGGTGAAGCTTGGTCTGTAGAAGCAGACTCAAGTGCTAATAAAGCAGATCCCTTAATTATAGGAATATCATCTCCTGGGAATTCATAATAACTTAATAATTCTCTTAGCTCCATTTCAACAAGTTCGATTAATTCTTCGTCATCAACCTGGTCAGTTTTGTTCATGTACACAACTATGTATGGTACACCAACCTGTCTTGATAGAAGAATATGCTCTCTTGTTTGAGGCATAGGACCATCAGCAGCTGATACAACAAGGATAGCTCCATCCATCTGAGCAGCTCCTGTTATCATGTTTTTAACGTAGTCAGCATGTCCTGGGCAGTCAACGTGTGCATAGTGTCTGTTTTCAGTTTCATATTCAACGTGAGCAGTAGAGATAGTGATACCTCTTTCTCTTTCTTCTGGAGCTGAGTCAATCTGATCATATGCTCTTACTGTAATTGTTGGGTCTGCAAGTGCCAATGTTTTTGTTATTGCAGCAGTTAATGTAGTCTTACCATGGTCAACGTGTCCTATTGTACCAATGTTAACGTGAGGTTTGTTTCTTTCAAATTTAGCCTTAGCCATCTTTCAATCTCCTCCTTAATTCAGTGCGTTTCACTGTATATTTTATAACTTTATTTATTATAATGCAACCATTATCTAACAACAAAATTTCTGTCCTGTTCGGGTCGCACAAATAACCACCTTAAGCGGTCTTTAAGACATTTTGTCTTGGAAATAATTAATAAATTTCCTATTCTGTAACTTCATTTTTATCAGAATAGCATAATAAGCTTTTGTATTGTCACATATTTACGTATAACTATACGACAACACAATATACTCATTCTCAAAGCTTTACTCTTTTGCCTTCTTACCATTAACAATCTCTTCCTGTATGCTCTTAGGAACTTCATTATAATGGTCAAACTGCATTGAGTATACAGCTCTTCCCTGCGTTCTAGAACGTAGCTCAGTAGCATATCCGAACATTTCAGACAATGGAACAAAAGACTTAATCAGCTGTGCACCAGCTCTGGCTTCCATTCCTTCTACTCTACCTCTTCTAGAATTCAAGTCGCCCATAACATCACCCATGTAATCTTCAGGTGTAGTAACGTCAACTCTCATTATCGGCTCAAGCAATACTGGATCAGCTTTTCTAGCACCTTCCTTAAATGCCATTGAACCTGCAATCTTAAATGCCATTTCAGATGAGTCAACCTCATGGTAAGAACCATCAACTAGCGTTACCTTAAGATCCAATACTTCATATCCAGCAAGTACACCACTGTTCATGGCATCCTGTATACCAGCATCAACAGCAGGTATATATTCTCTTGGAATAGCTCCACCAACAACAGCATTGACAAATTCGTAACCTGCTCCTGGCTCTTTTGGCTCCATTTCAATCCAGCAATGACCGAACTGACCTCTACCACCAGACTGTCTGACGAATTTACCTTCAACCTTAACCTTTTTACGTATTGTTTCTTTATACGCAACCTGTGGCTTACCTATATTAGCTTCCACTTTAAACTCTCTTAAGAGTCTGTCAACTATAATTTCAAGGTGTAGCTCACCCATACCTGCAATTATTGTCTGACCAGTTTCTGCATCAGTATATGTTTTAAAGGTTGGATCCTCTTCAGCAAGCTTTGAAAGAGCTATGCCCATTTTTTCCTGTCCTGCTTTTGTCTTAGGCTCAATTGCTATATGAATAACAGGCTCAGGGAATTCCATGGATTCAAGTATTATTGGAGCATCCTCAAAACAGAGGGTATCACCTGTAGTTGTCTGCTTTAATCCAACTGCAGCTGCAATATCTCCAGAATAAACCATTTTGATTTCTTCTCTGCTATTAGCATGCATCTGAAGAATTCTTCCTATACGTTCTCTCTTGCCCTTTGTAGAGTTAAGAACATATGAACCTGATTCTAATGTTCCAGAATAAACTCTAAAGAATGACAACTTACCAACGAATGGATCTGTCATAATTTTGAAAGCCAGTGCTGAGAATGGTGCATTGTCATCAGCTGGTCTTTCCAGTTCTTCTCCGCCTTCAACAGATACTCCTTTTATTGCAGGAACATCTAGTGGTGATGGCATATAATCAACAACAGCATCCATTAATTTTTGAACACCCTTGTTTTTGTATGAAGAACCACATGCCACAGGAATAATATCAACCTTTATAGTTGCTAATCTAAGGCATCTCTTTATTTCCTCTATAGTAAGCTCTTCACCCTCAAGGTATTTTTCCATTAAACTTTCGTCTTGTTCAGCAACAGCCTCTAGAAGTACTGTTCTGTACTCTTCAGCTAGCTCCTGCATATCTTCAGGTATATCTTCCTCAACAATCTCTTTTCCCAGATCATCCTTGTAAATATACGCCTTCATCTTAACTAAGTCAACAATCCCTTGGAAGTGATCCTCTTTTCCTATTGGTAACTGAATAGGTACAGCATTTGCTTTTAATCTGTCCTTCATCATTGCTATACAATTGAAAAAGTCAGCTCCCATGATGTCCATTTTGTTAACGTAAGCAATTCTTGGAACTCCATATCTGTCTGCTTGTCTCCAAACTGTCTCAGACTGTGGTTCAACTCCACCCTTTGCACAGAAAAGAGTAACTGAACCGTCCAATACACGAAGAGATCTTTCAACCTCGACTGTAAAGTCAACGTGTCCTGGTGTGTCAATAATATTTATCCTACAATCCTGCCACTGAGCTGTAGTTGCAGCTGAGGTAATTGTAATCCCTCTTTCCTGCTCCTGCTCCATCCAGTCCATTGTAGCTCCACCTTCATGAACTTCACCAATCTTATGCACTCTTCCAGTATAAAACAAAACTCTCTCAGTAGTTGTAGTTTTACCTGCATCAATGTGAGCCATAATCCCTATATTTCTTGTTTTTTCTAAACTAAATTCTCTGGGCATCATTACCCTCCTCTCATGTCATGCTACTAATTCACGCCTAGATGTAAGAATTTTATTACCATCTGTAATGAGCAAATGCTTTATTAGCTTCTGCCATTTTGTGCGTATCTTCCTTCTTCTTAACTGCTGAACCAACACTGTTTGCAGCATCAAGAAGCTCTGCAGCAAGTCTTTGAGCCATTGTTCTTTCACCACGCTGTCTGCTGTAGTTTACTAACCATCTTAAGCCCAGCGCTTGTCTTCTTTCAGGTCTAACTTCCATTGGAACCTGATAAGTAGCTCCACCAACTCTTCTAGCTTTTACTTCTAAAACAGGCATTATGTTGTTAAGAGCTTGCTCAAATACTTCTAACGCTTCTTTTCCACTCTTTTCCTTAATAATGTCAAAAGCATCATATACTATTCTTTGAGCTGTACCCTTTTTTCCATCTAACATAATATTGTTTACTAGCTTAGTAACGACTTTATCGTTGTAAATTGGATCTGCTAATATAACTCTTTTTGGCACATGTCCTTTTCTTGGCACTTTCCTTCCCTCCTTTTCAGGATAACCATCTAAGTCATTTTTATACCTGACCTAGAATCGTATCTCAGGTACTCGGCCTCACCTGAGGCTCGTCAATGCTAAACCATGGCTTATAGAAACTTATCATATATATAAGCAACGTACTTAGCACTTCATTGTTAATATTTACTTGTGACCAGCACGTCGTAATCTATTAATTACTTCTTCGGTCTTTTTGCACCGTATTTTGAACGGCTCTGCTCTCTTTTAGCAACTCCGGCAGTATCCAGAGTTCCTCTGATGATATGGTATCTTACACCAGGAAGGTCCTTAACCCTACCACCTCTGATAAGAACAACACTATGCTCCTGCAAATTATGCCCAATTCCAGGTATATAAGCAGTAACTTCTATACCATTTGTTAGACGTACTCTGGCGATCTTTCTTAACGCTGAATTCGGCTTCTTAGGTGTTGAAGTCTTAACGACAGTACAAACACCTCTTTTTTGAGGACAACTTATATTTGTTGGTCTCTTTTTAAGCGAATTGAACCCAACTTGCAAAGCTGGAGCAGTAGACTTCTTAATCGCATCTACTCTCCCTTTTTTTACCAATTGGTTAAAGGTTGGCATCTTTTCTTCTCACCTCCTATATAAAAATATTTATGCTTCTAAGATAATGAATCTACATCTAGTACAATCATTATCATTGGCATCAATTTCAACTGTATATGACTCTATAAATAAATATCATATATCAGCAAAGCATATAGTATCACAACACCCAACAATTTTATTAATGGTGTGCTGAAACTATCAAATTATTTTAGTACGCATGCTACGGCAGCTCCTACTTCAATACCACAAGCCCTACCAAGCTGCTTCATATTATCTGCATAACTTACAGTAATGGATCTTTGGACACATGCATTTTCAATAGTTTCAACTATTTTTTTATCTGCATCCTTAGCAATAAAGGCTAGCTTAACATCTCCACTTTCAATAGCCTTTATGCTCTGTTTCAAGCCCACTGACCTATTACTGTGTCGTAAGTCCTCCAACACTTTTTTGTTAACCTCCAAATTTTAAACATACAAAAATGTATGCAATAGTTTACATACCTTGCTATTTTATCACCTGCTATTAACTCTTGTCAAGCATTACTAGCAGATTTTTTGTTAATTTTTCTTATCATTGTTACTAGATTATATTGTGATGCTGTTTTTATACTCTATTTTGCGTTGTTATTCAAGTATAATTCAGTAAAAAAGCTATAACAACCCAAAAAGCTTTACAAGTACTACATATCCTCATCAATTAAATCATGAACATCCTCACATCTTTTGCAGCATTTTTTACATACATCAGCTTCATCTGTCAAACCGTTTTTTAGCTTATAATCCTCTAAAGCAGCCTGTATAGCCTCCTCTGCAAGGTTGGAGCAGTGCATTTTTGCAGGTGGTAATCCGTCTAAGGCCTCAGCAACAGCTGCATTTGTAATTTTATATGCCTCATCAACTGTCTTTCCTATAATAAGCTCAGTCGCCATACTACTGGTTGCTACAGCGGCTCCACACCCAAATGTTTTAAACTTAGCATCAGTAATCTTACCATCTTCTATCTTTAAGTACATTTTCATAATGTCTCCGCATTTTGCATTACCTACTTGTCCAACTCCATCTGCACCCTCTATTTCACCAACATTCCTTGGATTTGCAAAATGGTCCATAACCTTATCACTATACATATAAATTCCTCCCCTCATTCTTTACAAAATCTTCATACAAAGGCGACATACCTCTAAGTCGCTCAACAATAAGTGACAACTGCTCTACTAAAAAGCTTACATCCTGTTCTGTGCTTTCTTCACCAAAGGATATTCTTAGCGAACCGTGTGCAATCTCATGTGGTAAGCCAATTGCTAGAAGCACATGAGAAGGATCTAATGAACCAGATGTACAAGCAGAGCCACTTGAAGCAAGTATTCCTTTCATGTCAAGCATTAGAAGTAAGGACTCCCCTTCTATAAATCTAAAAGATATATTTACGGTGCCTGGTAATCTTAGCTTTTGATGTCCATTGAACTTAATATAGGGTATCTTTTCTGAAATCTCTTCAATAGCCTTCTGACTTAAAGCCAAAAGCTTCTTGTTATACTGCTCGATATTATTGCTAGCAATCTCAATTGCTTTTCCCAAGCCAACAATACCAGCAACATTTTCTGTACTTGCTCTCCTTTTTCTCTCCTGAGCACCGCCATGCATGAGATTTGTTATATTAATACCCTTTCGGATATATAAAGCTCCTACACCTTTAGGTCCGTAAAATTTATGAGCTGAAAGGGAAAGTAAATCAACATTCATGGACTTCACATCTATCTTAACATTCCCAATAGCTTGTACAGCATCAGTATGAAAAATAACACCTTTTTGTCTTGCTATTTCTCCTATTTCTTCAATAGGCTGTATAGTACCAATTTCATTGTTAGCAAGCATTATTGTAATAAGAATTGTATCCGGTCTTATAGCCTTTTCAAGTCTTTTTGTACAAATCAAGCCATTTTCATCTACAGGCAAATAGGTTACCTCAAAGCCTTCCTTCTCCAAATACTCACAGGTATGTAAAACAGCATGATGCTCTATAGCCGTCGTTATTATATGCTTGCCCTTTTTTCTGTTTGCATACGCAACACCCTTAATCGCCCAGTTATCAGCTTCAGTTCCCGAGCCAGTAAAAAATATTTCTTTAGCATCAGCATTAAGTGCAGCAGCCACTTTTTCTCTAGCTTCAGAGATTGCCTTTTTTGCTGTTCTGCCAAGTGAATATATTGAAGACGGATTACCAAAAAGCTCCGTAAAATACGGCTTCATTGCCTCAAATACTTCTGGCTTAACAGCAGTAGTTGCAGCATGATCCAAATATATTAGTCTATCACTCATATTAACTCCTCCATTCTTGCGACACAAATAAGCACCATAATCGGTTTCCAAGACATTTATATATTACCACCACTTTGATAAAATTATCAATTTTCTATTTTCATTTAAATTTCTCACTTTATGCTTGTGTATTATCTATAAATGTTATCAATAAATATTATCTATAAAAGAATACCTTAACTAATACAACATTATATATCATCATGGTATATAACGCAAAGAATATTTTAAAAAAGCTTTCTGCGTTGTTACCATAATTGTAACTATTCAGACTTCAACTTTTCTAATAAAGCTTTTATGCTCTTATGTGAAGCCTTGCTACATAAACCAATAAGTCTACAGCTTATTTTATATGCCTCAAGTCTTCACTTAAGTGCTTAAAAGCAACAGTAAAACATATATAAAGATTATTGTCTGAATAGTTACACATAATTTGTTTCAGGTTATCTTTATTATTCACAAAGATTATTTATCTCCTTCAATAGCTCCTCTACTATGCTATTTTCAGGTATTTTCCTAACAATTTGACCCTTTCTGAATAGTAATGCACAATCCTTTCCACCCGCTATTCCTATGTCAGCTTCCTTTGCCTCCCCAGGTCCATTGACTGCACATCCCATAACAGCTATCTTAATGCTTTGTTTAATATCTGTTGTCAGCCTTTCAATCTCCTTAGCTATGGGTATCATATTCATCTGACACCTCCCACAGGTAGGGCAAGAAATCAGCTCTATTCCACCAGTTATTAAATTTAATGCCTTGAGAATTTCCTTTCCTGCTTTGACCTCCTCAACAGGATTATCTGTGAGAGAAACCCTTAATGTATCTCCTATGCCTTCGGCTAGCAGAGTTCCTATCCCTATTGCAGATTTTATAATGCCTTTATAAATAGTCCCTGCCTCAGTTACACCAATGTGCAACGGATAGGTAGTCTTTTGAGACATTAAACGATAAGCCTCAATGGTCATGGGAACACTAGAAGCCTTTAAAGAAACTGCGATATTGTCAAAATTATATTTCTCTAGCAGATTAATATTATGAATTGCACTTTCAACCATTGCTTCTGGACAGGGTGACCCATACTTATTTAATAAATCTTTTTCAAGCGAACCAGCATTAACTCCTATTCTAATAGGCACATTACTGGACTTTGCCATTTGTGCTACTTCCCTGACACGCTCTTCCTCACCTATATTCCCAGGGTTAATACGTATCTTGTCAACACCATTCCTTATACACTCTAACGCCAATCTATAATCAAAATGGATATCTGCTACAAGAGGAATTTGAATAGACTCCTTTATGCTTTTTACTGCCCTTGCAGCCTCCATATCTGGAATGGCTAGCCTTACAATATCACATCCTGCTTCTTCTAATTCTTTGATCTGTCGAATTGTCTCCTTTACCTTACGTGTATCTGTATTGGTCATAGATTGAACAGTAATGAGTGCATCTCCACCAATAGCCACGTTACCAACCCACATGGTCTTAGTTTTTTTTCTATTTGATAGCTCTATCATAGCAAATTACTCCATTTATTATGTTATTTATCAAAAAAACTTAATCAAATCGTTATAGGTAGCAAATATTAGTAGGCAGGTAAGCAGTATTAAGCCAATCATTGAAATCATAGCCTCTCTTTCTGGCTTCATTGGCTTTCTTCTTACCTTTTCTATCAACAAAATCACCAGCTTGCTTCCGTCAAGAGCAGGGAATGGCATCAAATTCATTATGCCAAGATTAAGGCTTATTACAATTAGCATTTGAATGACATACTGAAATTTTTCAAGAAGGTTTTCACCCTGTTCAACCACCTCACCAATCTGAGAGACTATCCCTACTGGTCCTGCTACATCATTTCCTGTCAGCTTGCCTTGTATTAACCAAGGTATTGAATATAGTACGCTTCTCATGACAGAGATTGAATACCCACCTGCGTTTGTGATTGCTTGTAACACATTGCCTTTTTCTTCCTTATACATTATACCCAATGTATAAAAGTCACGACTTGTATTCTCAACTGGTACAACACCATTGAAGCTCATAGGCTCCCCATCTCTTGTAATATGGAGTTCAATCGGCTTAACACCGTTTTGAGTTAAGTAGCTCTTGATTTCATCTGGGCTGTTCATATTAGTATCATTTATAGCTGTTATGATATCTCCAACCAGCAGACCAATATTTTTAGCAGGATATTTTCCTTTTGTAAGTGCCGCTACTAATACCCCTCCATCAGGATTATCAACGGGAGTAAAGCCTAGAAGATACTTTGTCTTGGGATATGCAACTGGATACACTGTAATATCTCTAATGTCTCCTTCTTCATTTTTATAAGTCAGCTCAACCGGCTCTCCATTAGAAAGCATAACGAATAGCTCAATATCATTTGGACTAAATACTCTTTTACCATCAATTTTGATTATTTTATCCCCTGGCTTTAAGTCCATATTCTCAGGTGCAAGCTGTTCCATTACCCCTTCATAGGTAGTTGTTGTGTACCCAACTATGCTGAAAATAATACATAGAATAAGGATTGCAAATATAATATTAGTCAAAGGACCAGCAGCTATTATTGCAGATCTTGCACCTACTGATTTTTTATTGAATGCCTTTGAATCATCTGACTCGGCCTCTTCACCTTCCATTTTGACATACCCGCCCATTGGGATAGCTCTCAACGAATATACAGTCTCACCGCGTTTTATGCTAAACAGCTTTGGACCCATAAAAATTGAAAACTCCAAAACCTTAACTCCATTAATTCTAGCCGCAATAAAATGACCTAATTCATGTATTATTATTAAAAAGCTTAAAACACCAATTGCAATAACTATATTCATTATCTTTCCTCCATTTCAGTGATATAATTCCTAGCCCATCTGTCTGCCTCAATTATATCATTTAGCTCAGGATTTTTAATATTGATATGCTTTGACATCACATTATCTATTATACGTACAATATCCATAAACTTAATCCTCTTATTAATAAATTTCTCCACAGCAACCTCATTTGCTGCATTCAAAACCACAGGCATGGTACCGCCCTGCTTTAATGCATCAAAGGCAAAGCTTAGACACCTAAAGCTTTCTGTATCTGGCTTTTCAAATGTCAAAGCTGTCGTTTTTGAAAAATCAAGCTTTGAAAAAGAATTTTTCATCCTATCAGGATATGTTAGTGCAAACTGTATTGGAATCCTCATGTCTGGTGAACCTAGTTGAGCTAAAACTGAGCCATCAACAAACTCAACCATGGAGTGAATTACACTTTGCGGGTGAACCAAAACCTCTATATCCTTTGGCTCCATGTCAAAAAGCCATTTTGCCTCTATTACCTCAAGACCTTTATTCATCAATGTGGCTGAATCTATTGTGATTTTACTTCCCATTTCCCAGTTTGGGTGCTTTAAAGCCTGCTCAAGCGTTACTTCCTCAAGCTGCTTTGAGTTATACCCCCTGAAAGGTCCTCCTGATGCTGTCAATATAATTTTATTCACTTGAGCCCTATTATTGCCCATTAGAGCTTGGTATATTGCTGAGTGCTCACTATCCACAGGTATAATATCAACATTATTCTGTCTTGCGTAGCCCATAACAACACTACCCGCAGTAACTAGCGTTTCCTTATTTGCCAAGGCAATCCTTTTATGCTTTTTTATTGCTTCAATGGTAGGTATCAAGCCAGCAATACCAACTACTGATGTCAATACGGTATCTGCCTTTTCTATACCTACAACCTGCTTCATTCCTTCAAGCCCATATAATACATCAAGCTTGATTCCTGCACTGCTTAAGCGTTTTTGTAGTTCCATCGCAGCAACCTCATTGCCAACCGAAACAAGCTCTGGTCTAAAGCTTTTTACCTGCTGTTCAAGTA
Source organism: Clostridia bacterium (assembly GCA_003251775.1). Lineage (GTDB taxonomy): Bacteria > Bacillota > Clostridia > DSM-8532 > SZUA-474 > SZUA-474. Next base: position 29,891 of record QKEK01000296.1, read on the forward strand.
AATCAATATTAGAATAGGCTGATAATGAAGTAATATTTATGTTATGTTCTTTGGCTACTTCCAATGCCTGAGTCCCAATAGAGCCAGTCGAACCTAAAATAGCTAGATTTTCTGTCATCTTTTTTCTATTCATTCCTCTCCTAAATTATATATATCATTTAGTCCAACGGTATCTTACCTAATTAAAAGCAGAATAAAGAAGTATACTATTGGAGCTACGAATAATAAGCTATCACATCTATCCATGACCCCACCGTGACCTGGCATAATGTTGCCAAAATCCTTTACCCCGCAAAACCTTTTAATTGCTGAGGCTGCCCAGTCTCCTATCTGAGATACTACTCCATTCAAAATTCCTAATATTACAAAGTGTATCGTGTGTGCTTTTTCTAATTCCAAAGCAGAAGCCATATATGTACCAAATATAACTGTAAGTATAGTACACCCAATTATACCAGAATAAAAACCAAACCATGTTTTCTTAGGACTAATTTCTGGAAGAATCTTTCTTTTACCAAATAAAACACCGCCAAAATAAGCTGTTGTGTCTGTTCCCCAAGCACCAATAAACATAAACCAAATATAAAATATACCATACTCCAGATTTCTAGTAAAAATAATAAATGAAAACAAAAAGGGAACATACATAATTCCAAATAATGTAATAGCTATGTCTGTAACACAATATTTCTTGTTTGCAAAAATTAAAACACAGAAGGAAACAAACAATACTATCCATAATAAAAAATTCATTAGTACATTCTGACTAATTAATTGCATAATCATCTTCTTAACTTGGTTTACCTCATGCTGCTTAAAATACTCCTGAAAGACTGGATAGAAGGTGTATATTAGAAGGGTAGCACTAAATATGTAGCCAACTGCGTAAATTGGTTTATAGCCCTTATTCCCCATAGCCTTATATATTTCGTATATTCCAATGATTGAAAGTGTACAAACCGCTATCCCCATTATAAAGGGCTTAGCCCAAACTATTATAGCAAGAAAAACCAAAGCAGCTATTCCACTTATAATTCTCATTCTCAAAACTAAGCACCTCCAAATCTTCTGTCTCGATTTTGAAATGCCATAATAGCCTTGTCTATATCCTCAGTTTTAAAATCTGGCCACAAAACCTCTGGAAACCAGAATTCACTATATGCACTTTGCCAAATCAAAAAATTACTTATTCTTTGTTCTCCACTCGTTCGTATAATTAAATCAGGGTCAGGCATTCCCTGCGTGTATAGGTTCTGTGCTACTAGCTCTTCGTCTATCTCATCTGCACCAAGCTCTCCATTTGCAACCTTACTGGCTAAAGACCTGACTGCCATAATAATCTCATTCCTGCCGCCGTAATTCAAGGCAATATTATAGACCATGCCTTTTCTTTCCTTAGTTTTTTCCATAATTCTATGTATTTCTTTCTGGATATCTGCTTCCAGAGAAGCTATATCCCCAATAACATTTAGCCTGACATCACTATCCTTTAGCTCTTCATCGGCAATTATTAAATACTCCCTTAGTAAGCTCATTAGCTGGTCAACCTCACTCTTAGGTCTTCTCCAATTCTCTGTTGAAAAAGCATATACAGTAAGGTATTTAATACCTATTTTCGAACAGTATTTAACTATCTTTTTAAGGGTAACACACCCCTGTTTATGACCAAAGCCTCTTGTCATTCCTCTTTTTTTTGCCCATCTGCCATTACCATCCATAATTATAGCAATATGCTCAGGTA
>QKEK01000194.1 GCA_003251775.1 Clostridia bacterium
TCATATAATGCTTAACCTTCCTTCAGCAGGGTATACAACAGAAGAAGGTGCAATAGATGATAGAAATAATTATGCGAACTACACAATTCCAAGAGAATTTCAGGGTGTTGGATTTTTAATTGGTAAGTTTGTTGTAAGAAGAAGTTCAACCACATACACATATAACCCATCTACAGGATATTTAGATTTAAGGGGATATTTTCCAAATAATACAGCAGGAGGTGGTTCAGGTTCTAGTGGTATAACTGATTTTACACAGCTAATAGATACACCATCTTCTTATGCAGGGTTTGGAGGAAAGTTCTTGGCAGTAACTACAGGTGAAACAGGAATTGAGTTTATTGATACTCCTGAAGAACCTTACTCAAATGGTGTAAGAGAAGTTACAGGTAATGCTACAATGGGTAAAGAAGAATACCTTAATGTTAATGCTACTACAGCAACTATAACTGTTGCTCCATTTACAATTGGACAACAAAAGGTGATAACTAAAACATTAGCTACAGGGACTATAACCGTTGTATTTGAAGGTGTAGTGTTTGATGGAGATAATTCATTCACTCTAACAGAACTTAATGAACAGGCTACTATCAAAAGAGTTAATGATGAAACATGGGTAGTTACAAGGAATATGTATGTATAAAGAAGTATGGGATAAACCCAAAGGAACAAAGTACAACTATAAGTCAGCAGATTACTCTATATATGAAGATTCAGATAATGAATGTACTATATGGCTAGACCCTTCAAGTGACCCAAGAGTAGACTTAACAGATTGGTATAGAAATTTTACAGCTATACCAATCCCAATACAGTTTGGGGATATAAAGGTTTTAGTTCATAAAGGATTCTGGGAAGCATTTGAAGAGTTAGTTGAGGATTTATTACCAAGAATAAAAGATTATCAATATGTAAATGTAAATGGGTATTCTCATGGAGGAGCTACAGGACAGTTATTAGTTTTATCTTTAAAGTTATTAACAGGCAAGGTAGTTAAATCAGCAGTGTTTTTTGGTTGCCCTAAAGTGTTCTTTTTTAATCATAATTATTTTAATATAAAAAAGATTATAAAAGATATACAAATTATAAAGTTAGGTTCTGACATAGTTCATGAAGTTCCTTTTTTCCCTTACTATCATGTAGGGAATATAAATAAAATTAAATATGATAAGAATAAATTTCCAAAGAGTCTTATAGAAGACCATGGAGATTATTGGAGGTATTACAGTGAAAAGAAATAAAGATGATGTCTACGCAGTTGAGGGAGGTAAAGTTCTATATGCTATACTAGATACAAACTCTCCTTATGGTAAAAGAATATATATTAGACATAATGATGGGTCTACAGCCTTGTATGCGCATTTAAATAAGATATATGTGAAGGATGGAGATACTATTGAAGCAGGGCAGTGTATCGCCGAATTAGGTAGTACTGGGTATGGTTTAGATGATGCTCCTCAGAAACATCTACATATCTCTTACTTTAGTAAATCTGCTCCAAAGCTTACAGCAGAGTTTACCTCTTCTCCAACCACATGGATTAAATTAGGTACATACCCAACTAATACAAAAGTATCTAATCCTTATGGAAGTAAATATCATAACCCTGTTCTAAAAAAGCATGAGGGAATAGACCTAAGTGGCATACACTATATTAAAAATTGGGAGGAAGGGGTAAAGGCTATAGAGCAAGATTATCTAACTAAAGATAAATACCCTGAAATGTATGATTAAATCAATTAAATGGTTCATAAAAGAACTCTTAGCAAGAGAAGGAGCTATATCAGCTAAAAGGTTTTGGGGAGGAATACTACTAGTAAATGCAGTAGTTCTTTCCTATATCAATCCAAATTTAAATGAATTAGTTACAGGATTTCTAATCTTTGGTACAGGATTACTAGGATTAGGATTAGGTGAACAGATTCAGAAAAAGGTGCAAGGAAATGTCCAATGATAAAAAAATTATTTTGGTTCTTAGTATTGTATTGTTTCTTGTTATCAACTATGCTGTATTCATCACAACCAGTAGTATTACCTCAAGAAACCACTTTGATGAAAACAATAGAGTTACAAGAGAAACAATTACAAGTTTACAGGATAACAATAGACAGCTTATTCAAGCAGTTGTTGGAGTTGGAAACATCACACAAAAACTTGGGGAGCTTGGGGACTCTTACAATGACCTTAACAGAGAGCGAGAAGAACAGCTTAGAGAAAGAGAAATCCTTGAGGGAACAGCTAGAGAAATCTATAGCTCAATTGGAGATAGAATACAAGAATCTTTCAGAATTATCTCAGAAGGACAAAGAGAGATTGAAGGTCTTGGAGGAGAGTAATAAAGAGAAAGAAAAATTACAGGAAAAGATGGAGAGAGATTTATGTAATTAGTGTAGTATTGATTGTGGTATCATTCTTTGGTGGAGGATACTTGGGATATAAGTACTTATAAAAATAGCCCCTTAATTGGGGCTTTATTATTCTAACTCTTTTAATTTATTTTCTAGTTCTAGCATCTTGCCTTGCAGAACTTGTTCTTGTAAATTGGGTATATATTTTTTATAATTCTTGATGGACTCCTGATACACAAAAAAACAACCTAGTACGACAAAGGCTAGTCCAAATATAAGACACAGGATAGTATATAATCCTTGCTCATCCATAATAGCTACACCACTTAAAAACACAAAAAATAATCCTAATATAAAAAATACGATGATACCAATCATAAAATACCTCCTAAATCATATTTAACAATAACTTCATCATCTTCTCTAATAACCTTTACATTCTTTAAAAGATAAATATAAAACTCTTTATCCTTGACTGTATACTTATGTAAGATATCTCTCATCTCTTTACCAAAGTCTGTACATACAATTGGGTTGTTCTGTACAGCTTTATAGAATTTCCTTAATATCTTTTTAAATACATAGTATCTTTTAATCCTCAATATTAAGTCTTTCAAGTTTCATCTCCTGTAATTTCTGTTCTGCTTCTAATATTTTTCCATCTTCATATAACGCTTTTAGGTTAGGGATATATTTTACAAGGTGATTTTTCTGTGCAGATAAAGCCAAAAGCAGTACACATCCTAACATAAGTAACCCTACGAAAAAATAACTATATGTTTTCCTATCTCGCCTTCATTAAGCGCTACACCAGACATAACTCCTATTGCAATAGCACAAAAACTAAAACTAATAATTACTACTATCATACTTCTTCCTCCTCAATAAATAATAGTATAAATAAAAACCCCAAGAATGTCAAGGGGTTATTTAAATTATTTTAATTTATTTCTTTGTAATCTCACTTCTTTGATGATTTCTTCTTTGGCTTCTCTAATAGAGTCTCTAAGGTTCTTAACAGCATCCACAGTAGCTCTAGCCATATTATCTTCAACCATTCTATCAACTAATGCCTCCAGTGCTTGTTCATAGCTTCTATGATAACTC
>QKEK01000096.1 GCA_003251775.1 Clostridia bacterium
TATAAATATGGGTCAAGAACATAAAAGAACGAATACAACAGTATCATTCTCAACTACCATTTTGTTTTCTGTCCAAGATACCTCAGAAAACTGCTTGTTGGTGATGTGGAAATAAGGTTTAAGGAGCTGTTGAAAGAGATATGTAACAGCATGAACCTTGAAATACTGGCAGTGGAATGTGACAAAGACCATTGCCATCTGTTAGTGAATGCACTGCCAACACATAGTCCATCTGACATAATGGCTCGAATAAAAGGGGTGACATAAAAACACTTTGGCAAGAATTTACAAATCTGAGCCAGATGGTCAATCTATGGACTAGAAGCTATTTTGTATTAACGGTAGGGAATGTATCAAGTGAAACTATCAAACGCTATGTAGAAGAACAAAAGACAAGGGGGTGAAGATATGACAAAGACCATAAAAATTAAGCTATTGATTAACAAAGTACACGCTAGTCTGTTGAAGGAAATGTCCAAAGAGTACATTAATTCAGTTAATGCCCTTGTGCAAAGCATGGTTGATTTGGGGAAAAGCATAACATATTCCTCAAAGGATTTCAGTGCCAACCTGCCCAGTGCGGTAAAGGCTCAATGTACACTGGATGCAAAGAGTATATACACAAAGCACAAAAAAGGTGTAACAAAGACTATTGCAGTCCTCAAAAAGCCTGTATGTGTATGGAATAACCAGAACTACTCCATAGGGGATGGTAACATTAGTTTTCCTGTTTGGACAGGCAAGAGCCAAAGGATAACCTTTAAAGCAGAGATTACAGATGAACAAAAACAGCTACTTCAAGGCAAATTAGGCACTCTAAGAATAACTCAGAAGTCAGGTAAATGGATAGCTCAAATAGCAATGGAAATAGCTGAAAAAGAATCCAGTGGTGATAAAGCTATGGGCGTAGATTTGGGGTTAAAAGTGCCTGCTGTAGTTGCAACAGAGGATGGTAAAGTCAAGTTTGCAGGGAATGGCAGACAAAATAAGTATATACGAAGAAAAAATAAATCAAAACGTAGAAAACTAGGAAAAGCAAAGAAACTAAACGCTATCAAGAAATTAAAAGATAAAGAACAGCGGTGGATGAAAGACCAAGACCACAAGATAAGCAGACAGATTGTTAGTTTTGCAGTACAAAACAGTATTTCTGAAATCAAGCTAGAAAAGCTTGCAAATATCAGAAGCACGGCAAGAACAAGCCGCAAAAACGAGAAAAATTTTCATACATGGTCATTCTATAGGTTAGCCCAATACATTGAATATAAGGCACATCTGGAAGGAATCAAGGTTGAGTATGTCAATCCTGCATACACTTCCCAAACATGCCCTTCATGTGGCAAGCATAACAAGGCTAAAGATAGAAACTATAAGTGTGCTTGTGGGTATAAAGCCCATAGAGATTTGGTAGGTGCAAGGAATATAATTAATGCACCTGTGACAGATGGTAACAGTCTGTCAGCCTGAGCTGCTAAATGCACTGGCTTAGGAGGGGTAATGGCATACCCCAAGCTTGAGGTCACACTCGATGGGCAGAAATGGACTGTCGTTTAATCACTCAAGAATCCCATTGCTTTAGCTGTGGGAGTGTCAAATTAACTATGTGGAAAGTAAATTTTTATGGAGTATATATTTATTTGACAAAACAAGAATTGATTGCACCCTATAATATAGGATATAATAGATTTCATTAATAAAACGCTTTTTATGGATTTTAAATAGAAATGGATTTATACTAACACTACATATAGGGGGAAAATGAAAGTATATTGAGGGAGGCGACTTGATGAAAAAAATAATTATTACCGTTTCAGTTATAATAGTTATACTAACTTCATTCTTTATCCTACGCTATAATAGCTTTGCTCTAGCTATAAAAAAAGCTGGGTATTCATCACTAAATTTTGCGATAATAGAAAAATCCTTTAACGATAATGGCAACCAATTCGTAATTGGTAAGACAAATGACAGCTTCCCTGCATTGCTGTACTTAGAAAAAGATAATATGGGTTTTTGGCACGTAATATTTACTGGGGGAGATACATCTCCTAGTAGGCAAATTACCTGTATTGCATGGATGAAACAGAGAGGCATAAAATACTATAATCAACAGGACAACATGACATTTGAAACAGAAAAGCATTGTTTATATTATGGACAAAATGCAATTAAACTAATACAATTGCCTGAAACAGCAATACCTTCTGGAGTTGCTGTTAATATTCAACAAAGTGGAAAAGAGTATTTTATCCATACGATATCAAATGAACCTACTGAAGTTCTTAACAATATAGATATGTACTCAATTCTATTAGAGAATCACTTTATCGAATAATTGAAAATTCTAAGCCCCAAAACATAATGAGAAAAATATCTACAGTGGTTATTCAAACCTGAACTCTTCTAAAAGAGCTAGAAGTAAGAAGCTGTAGACTTATTGGTTTATGTAGCAAGGCTTCACATAAGTGCTTAAAAGCTTTTTTAAAAAAGTAAAGGTCTGAATTGTTGCAATTCAAATTACAATTTTAACAATATTAACATAAAATATATTGACATTAAATGGTACATGTGATAAAATATGAAGAAAGTAGAGATTTAATATTAGACCTGTATGACAAAGTAACCAAATTACTCTTGTATTATGGTTAAAAACATTATTTTAAGGGGTGTGTATATGATAAAAACAAAAAACAGAAGGATAGTAGTAGCTTTATTACTTACAGTTTCAATGATGGTACTCATGGGGTCAACACTATCGGCGTTTGCGGGTACAACTGAGGGAACAGCTAAGGAAAGAAAAATAGTGGTTTTTAAGAAGGATGTAAGCTTCTCAGAAAAGGAAAATGTTCTAAAAAAGCATGGGGCTGTTAAGCTTAAAGACTTATATGGTATTAATGGGGTAGTAGTAAATCTTGAAAAGAATAACATGCTCGTGTATGAAGAAGGTATTGCTTATATAGAGGATGATACCATTATTTCAGTAAGCAAGAAAAAGCCTAACCCTACAGTCACACCAATACCAACAATAACACCTGAACCAACACCTGAGCCTGAAGTAATCCCTTGGGGAATAGAGTATATGGAAGCACCATTATACTGGGGGCAGGTTGACACAGACAATATAAAAATTGGGGTTATTGACTCAGGTATTGATATGGATCACCCTGACCTGAAGGATAATATTAAAGGTGGGTACAATGTATTTAAGAAAAATAAAGCACCTGAGGATGATAATGGTCATGGAACACACGTTGCAGGAATCATAGCGGCTACAAAGAATGAATTTGGTGTAGTAGGAATGGTGCCAGATGCAGATTTGTACGCAATTAAGGTATTAGATAGTGCTGGTGATGGCTATGTATCGGATATTATTGAAGGTATAGAGTGGGCAATCAGTAATAACATGAACATATTAAACATGAGCTTTGGTACAATAACTGATTCTCAAAGCTTACATGATGTAGTTATAAATGCTTATAATGCTGGAATAACAATGGTTGCAGCAGCAGGCAATAATTATGGTGGTGTCAGTGAATATCCAGCGGCATATCCTGAGGTCATATCAGTAGGTGCAATAGATAAGGATGGTAGCATAGCTGCCTTTTCTGCTCTGGAGGGAGTGGACATATATGCACCTGGAGTTATTATTTATTCAACATATTTGAATGGGGAATATCAATTAAATAATGGTACTTCCATGGCGTGTCCGCATATAGTAGGTAAAATAATTATTGATTCTCTACGTCCATAATGATAACAAGGATGTGTACAATAAAAATGCAGTAGGCAATTTGCTTGCTGCATTTTTGCCATGTATATACATAACATCATCAACCCATAATTAATTAGGTCTTAATATCTGGAAATAGATTGACAATAAATCTATAATAGCCTGATGGAGGGAAAGACAATGAGTGTATTCGTTATTAGTGATAAGACCGAAGATATAGCAAATAAATTTAATCTTCAAATAGACGATCCAACAATGAATAGGAAAAGGTTAAAAAGCTTTGAGCGTGAATATAATCTGAACATTGAAGATTTTAACCGATTATTTTTTAGTAAATATAATCTTGAATACATTAGCCGCTATTTTGCAATGAATGGTTTGGAATTTAGAATATTAACACATCCCTGTGAGACTAATACTTGTTTTGAAAAAGCGGATTTGCTTGGAACATGGGATGCACTAAATGTTATCAAAACACTGTATTTTGAATATTCTGAAGACAATAATATATATGCTGTAGTAATTCCAGAGACAGGGTGTTTTATGGATAAGGTCATGCTAAAAGATATTTTGGGGTTGTCAGGTGCTGGATTTTTCAGGAAGGCAGAAAAAATCCCACAGAATATGAGTTTTGGAACCTGTTCGCCATTTATTTTGGAAAGTGATTTATTGAGTAATGGCGGCAAGGTGGCAAAAATCGTCTTTGATACTGAAACCCTTGAAATGAAGAAGGATGATCAGCATCTTGACGACTTTTCATTTGGAATGGACCACAGAATGTCGGTACAGATGAATTATTATCATTGCTATTTGTTAATTAAAGAGATGTATCCAGAAGTTGTGGAAAAAAGAGAAGTACTAAATCTTTCATTTAAAGAAAAGTTTATTAGAAAGAACGGGAGATTAAGTATTAACTATGATTTTAAGTCTATTAACTATAAGACTGCAAAATTTATTAACGGCATTCATGGATATGGCGATGTTTCTATTACTAATGACTATATGGATGAATTAGATATATCGGGGTTGTTATCACTTCAGGGGGGCGTTGACAGAAATTAGTGGACATCCTATATTGCATACGACATTTAATATTCTAGATGGGATTTTTATTACTGATATGTGAACAAACAATTGTACTATAAGATAAATACTGATACAATACTTATACATAAAATAATTAATTTAGCGGGAGACAAGTAATTGCAGAAATATAAAAGCTATGAGGTAATCAAGCAGGCAATTAATGAAAATAAATTACTATTAGCATATGTAAAATCAAATAAATGCCCTGTTTGTGATGTTATACTACCTAAAATTGAAACAATTGCAATAAATCAAGGTATTAATAGTGCTATTATTACAATTGAGGATGTACCTGAATTTTCGGGACAGCACTCTGTTTTTACTGCACCCACAGTTATACTGTTCGTTTCAGGTAAAGAGGTTTTTCGAAAATCAAGATTCATTATAGACCAAGAGCTTGAAGAAGAGATAATTAAGTGGAAAATGAGCGAATTATACAATTTATAGGAGTACATAAATGAGTTTTAGAAATATTATTAGGCAAATTATAAATTTACTAATATTAATTTTAGTTTTATATGTTTTGTTTTGGGGGTATACAATCCCTATGAATAATATAGAAGATGATATAGAGAAATGGCTATCTACTCCGTATCCATCTGTACAAACTACTTTTGAAATTGTTGATAAGTATCAAAGGAACAATGTTATTTTTTATACAGGTGCACTAAATAATTCAGAGATAAAATCAAATTTTATTGTTTGCTATAAGAAAAATTTGATTTTGCCTTTATACAGAAGAAAAAGTAGTCAATTAGAAGACCACAAAATATCTTATGAATTAAATTTTTGTTCAATAAACACTTTCTTCTACAACTATTATGCAAAGTCAAATAATTCAAATAATGAATTGTTTGTAACAGAAAAGAAAACTTATAGAAATCTATTGCGTTTAATAGTAGTTATTGGTGCATCTTTTTTGGCTAGAATTATTCGAAAAGTAGAAAGTGTTTATAACTTATAAGTAAGCTATAGAAAACTATAGACACTTTATACGCATAAATTTGAACAAAATTATTATATCCTATTGCTATCCTTAAACAGTAGAGTAAGTTTTATCACTTCAATACTTAATAACTTAAAAGCTCAAAATTTGGGAGCATAGTTCATTCAATGCCCTCTTTGATTCGGGAACCAGCTTCTCTTGCATCGGAAAAACATGCCACATTTTGTCCCAGATTTTAATTTTTACTTCCACATTATTCTCTTTTGCTTTTTTAGCAAAACGAGTAGCATCACTGAGAAATACATCATATTCGGCAGCGTGAATAGAAATCGTCGGCAACCCCTCTAATTCTCCGTATAAAGGGGATAACATGGGAGATAAAGGATTGTTATTACTGATATAGTTTTTTGCTATACCCAGTGGGTCAATAATCTGAAAAGGGTCTTTTTTAGCTATGGTAAGAAATGTCTCTCCTGTTCCTGCTAGATCAAACACGGGTGTTATACATTGCACCATAGAAGGCATCTGGAAGCCACTTTGCTTTAGTACTAGCAACGCAGAAATCGCTAGAGCACAGCCCGATGAATCTCCTACCAATACAATGTCTTTCGCATCATAACCTTTTGACAACATTCCTTTATACGCAGCTATAGCGTCATATAGTGCGGCAGGAAATGGGTTTGCCGGTGCCAGACGGTAATCTGGCATATAAACATCGCGGCTTGTACGTTTTGCGATGTTTGCTACAAATATACGATTGGCATTGTAGATGCCAAGGCAAAAGCCTCCTCCGTGAAAATAAAGAATCCCTTTTTTACTCATTTTATCTGCTTGGCAAAAAATATTGCAGGGTATACCGTTTAAATCTTCTTGCAAAACTCGAATGGAGTCTGGAAAGGGTTGAGCCTTTATGGATTCCATTGCTTTTTGAATTTCCGGCAATGGCTTATTCCATATCTGCAACCTTCTTAGCATAAACCGTACAAGACTACTTTGTAAACTGCTCATCATAGTATCCTCCCCAAATTAAATCATGTACTATCATTTATTATCATACTAGTTTATTTGGAAGACTTCATGATGTTTCTTGCTGACTTAACTGGTTTTTTTAAAGGGACAAGGATGTGTACCTGAGTGTTAGCTAGGTAATTGTTCTCATAAATATTAAGCATACCGATACCATTCGGTTTGATTTCAGCCTCCTTCACCATTATCCATTTATATAAATCGTCTATGAATACTTCCTTGATGTTGAACATATCGCCCGAATAGATAAAGTCCGCATACCATCCTTCTGGGATTGAAAAACGTCGGTACTCATAATTAGCATCCTCTACAGGCTTTGCTTTTCTACCACAAAAAACAGTGTGTTCTCCGTCCTCCTTCCCGCTACAGGTGACAATAGTGAAAAACTGATCGGTAAAAAATCGAGGATCATCAGCCGAATTTAAAATAAAAGTCTCTGTATTTACCTTTAATTCCTCTCTGAATGTAGTAGAGTTTGTATTCGTCAGTATGTTGACTCCAATTAGTTCTGTTGAATCTAACCATATGCAATTGCCTTTGAGTGCCATAGCTCCCCTGTGATTGATTATATCCCTTTCTACAATCACTGCTTTTTTGATTTCTTTTATAGGAATATGCTGTTTTTTGTATTGTAAAGGCGAAATGCCAAATTGCTTTTTAAAGGCCCTGCTAAATACCTCGGGATATTCAAACCCGAAACATAATGAGGTTTCCAGTACAGAATTTTCGGTTGTTTTCAGCTGGTCAGCAGCTCTTGTAAGCTTTCGACCGAGTATATATTGTTTGGGTGAAATTCCAACAACTGCTTTGAATATACGGCTAAAGTGAAAATTAGTTATTCCTGAGATTGAAGATAAATCTGTCAACTGTAGGTTTTCATCAATTGATTGTTCAATATAATTGATTGCATTGTTTATGACAGAGACATATAAATTCATAAAATCACCATTTTAAATTTTGTATCTTCCATTAATACAGCTTTTCCTTTCTATAGTTGCAATTATATTTGTATTCTTTAAAAAACAGGTCAATTTAATGATATATAAATTGAGTTACATTGTAGTGCAAATAACAAGGCTCTTACGCTGGCTACTATCTTTGATAACGTCCACAGCTTAGGGTTTTATTATAGTATGTAGAGGCTCAGTTATCTCCTTTTCAATCTTTATGCTAAGCTCATCCATTAAATCAATAATCACATTATCCATTTGCTTTTCGGTGCTACAGTCATAGAGAAGTCTTACCCTAGGTCGAAGGATGTTTTTAGAGGTGTTTTCTACTATAATACCAATGCACTTATTTGAAAGCTCAACAATAGTACCATTTGGATATATTGGAATCTGCTTAATGAAAACGTCAACATACTCCTTTTCAAAGGCCGTACCAGAAGAAAATTCAAGGAATTCAATGGCTTCTGCTACCTTTTTTGAGGAGTGATAAAGGTTGTCACAGGTAATTGCATCAAATACATCGCAAATAGCACATATTTTAGCGGAGGCATGAATTTTGTCACCTGTTACCCCAAGGGGGTAACCACTTCCATCAAGCTTTTCATGGTGCATTAGCCCTACCATTTTACTTGTAGGAGAAAAGGCTGGGTTGTCCTTAATAGCATTATATAGATTTGCTGGGTGTAGCTTTATCTGCTTAAACTCATCCTCGCTTAAGCGACCCTTTTTATTAAGTATCTCCTGTGGTATGAGTGTTTTGCCGAAATCATGTATAATTGCACCAATACCTATATTTCTTACCTTATCCTGTGTCAGTCCTAGTCGAGTTGCAAGCATTAAAGCCAGAATACATACATTTACACAGTGTGATATTGTATACTCGTCCTGCATTCTTATGTCCCTGAAATTTAGCAGTGCAAAGGGGTGCCTTATGATTTCAGAGATTATCTTGTCTACAATTTTTGATATCTCACTGGCATCAATCTGTTTACTCTCCATAAACAGCTTCATTTGTTTACTAATAATCTGCTTTGCTTGTATATGTACCTCTATTGGTACTAAGCTTTCAATTACAATACCCTTTGAAATCTCGTCCTCTATATAGACAATAGATATTCCTAGCGATAGAAGTCTTTTAATATAGGATTTCTTAACTTGAGTTCCTGCTGAGAGAAATTTATTGCCATTAATATCTATGATGGATTTAGCTAAAATCTCATTACCAGTTAAGTTTACAGTTTTTTCAAGTCTCATAAATATATCAATTCCTTTCATTAGGCACAAACTTTGATTAAAAGAAAACTATATTTAAACGTTTTTTTGAATTACAAAATAAGTAATTCTCTTTCAAACACATCCATTTATTACCTTTCAAGCATTTCAGTAGGTATTACAATCTCTTTAATAATATTAATGGATAGCTCCTCCATCAGATTGACTTCATAGTTCTTGTTGTATTTAGTACGTGTTTTAGGGTTATATATCATTCTTATAACTGGTCGTAGTACGTTTTGAGGGTTATTTTTAATCACAATTGCCATTAATCCATTGCTAAGACAAACAATCGTACCTGGAGGGAAAATAGGAATGTTTTGAATAAATTGCTCTACAAAGAATCTATCATACCTTTTACCAGCCCAAGCGATTAAATATTCAACAGCGTCAGATGTATTTAAAGCGTTTCTATATACCTTATCACTAGTCATAGCATCAAATACATCACAAACAGCACAGATTTTTGCAGAATAATGGATTTTTTCATCCTTAATCTTTAGAGGATACCCAGTTCCATCTAAAAGCTCGTGGTGCATAAGAATAGTTACCTTTGAGGTAGCACTTAGTTCAGTACTATCCTTAAAGGCGGAATAGGCATACATGGGGTGCTTTTGTATTTCTTCGAGGTCAGAGTGTGACAGGGGTTCTTTTTTGTTGAGTATTTCTGGTGGTATAAGTATTTTTCCAAAGTCATGTAGCATTGCACCTATAGCTATTTTATTTATCTTGTCACGAGCATAACCTAGCTTTGTTGCTAATATAACTGTAAGTATACATACGTTTACGCTATGAGCAAAGGTGTACTCATCATGGAGTCTTAAATCCTTCAGACTAACTAAATCAATGCTTTTTGACAACAGCTCATCTAGTATAACCTCTACGGTTTTATGTATTCTGGAAAAATCAATTTCTCGTTTGTTCAGATATCTTGATAGCTCTTCACTAATAACCTTTTTTGCTTTAAGTCTGGTCTCATCACATAGTACATCTTCAATAAATACACCCTCAGAGATATCATCTTCAATATAAACACTTGTAATACCTTTTTCTACAAGCTTATTTATATAGGATTTTTTTATCCTTGCTCCCTGAGATATTAAGCGTCTCTCATCTATATCTATAATTGGTTTTGCGACAATCTCATCGCCCTTTATTTCCGATAGTCTTACAAGTCTCATTAAGCTCTCCAATCAATGCTTTCAGATTTGGATTTACTCATTAGTATGTATCTAATTTTACAAGTATAAGCGGCACAGATTAAAATGTTTAATTAATTTGTAAATTTGTTTATTAGATATATACCTTATTTTAAACCATTTTAATCAATAAAGTAAGCTTATTTATTGTTCATAAGCTTCAAAAGCCTTATATCTGTTCCAATAAACTTTAACTGAGTGAAGTCCCCAAGTATTCTTGAAGCAATGCGTTCTGAATACTGTTCATAAAGGAGCTTGTTTTGAGAAATATTTGTAGAAATAATTGTTCTACAAACATTTACAGCATTGTTTACTTCTCTGTTATTGAGAAGTGTAAGAAATTGTGCATATTTGGATGCTGTTTCAGTTTCTGTACCAAGGTCATCAATAATCAAAAGATTTACGTCCATTATTCTTTGATATAGATTTTTACTCTCATTGTTGTCAAAGTTAAATCGTTGTGTTGACAAGATATCAAAAAGCTTGGGTGCTGATAAATAAAGCACATTGTACCCCTTGTTTATCAGCTCTATAGCTATACACTTAGCCATATGTGTCTTTCCAACTCCAGTGTTGCCACAAAAATATAAATTCATACTATTAGAACTAAAGCTCCCAACAAATTGTTGACATAGTTCTTTTATTTCTAATGCTTTTTCATACGGTGATAGCTCCGAAGCATGTTTTTGATAGTTAGACTTTTTTGAATAAAAGTCCAAGGAGAAGTTTTCAAACCCAGTAATTCCATTTAGATTTATATTTGCATTCTGATATATCATATCAATCATCATCTGCTTATAGCAATGACATTTATTGCTTGAGGAATACGTTTGTATAAGTGAATTCTGATTTCCATTATCAGTATAATTGATATCTGTGCTTGTTACATACCCTGTATCATTACATGAGCTACACGTATATTTTACTGTCAGGTAGTTTTTTGGGTAGGAATGTGCTACCAAAAGGGCTTGCTTTTGAGCTATTAATGTGCTGATTCTAGCATCAAGCTCACGTTTTGCCTGTTCAGCATCAAGCTCACCAGTAAGTATCTTTCTATTATACATAGTACCGAGCTTTTTTATTTTAAAGTCAAGCTTTTCAATGTCGGGTATTAATTCATATATTTTTGCCTTTTTTTGCTCATACTCCACAAGAGCAGCTCGGTGCAGGCTTTTATAGTGATCCTCTATGGTACGTATAATCGGATTCAAGGTATTCTCTCCTTCACATTCTGTCATCTAGCTTATTAAAGAATTCATCATCATAATCTCTTTGCTCAAAATTGTTTTTCTGAGGTGCAGTTGAGGGCTTGCTCTTTAAAGTTCTTGCTGTAGCTCGCTTTTGTGTTATATATGCCTTAATTTCATCAGGTAATTTCAATCCATTTTTATACCAATCTGTAATAATTTTATGTAGCAAATCAAAGCTAATATTAATCCTTGAGGTAGTAGTTTGTAATGCTAAATCAATTATATCCATTCCATAACCGTAGTCTAAAACCCATGAAAGAACATACTTATGCTCGTATTCTGTCAACATACGTTTTAAGCCAAGCTTTTTAATAATTTGTCCTCTTACAGTCTTAAACTGCTGGTAGGACTCTAAATAGTTTTCAACATCAATATGTGTTTGTATTTTTCTATTATGCCAGTCCGAAGCTACCTTTGCAAGATATTTTTTTTGTATTATGTTCTGGTCATAGCAATGTTGAAACAAAGTAACCATTACGTCCTCATCGAACTTATATTTATCAAACCAGTTATCTATATCCGTATACCATGAAGGTGGCATAACGCCTTGAAAAAACATATTATTTATAGATTGAATAGTATGTCTTCTCTTCTCATTAAAATCATTTTTTTCGCTAGCCTCTTCAGGTGTAGAGGTGGTCTTTTCCCTGTAAAGACGATTTATCTCTTTTTCCTTTACATCCAGAAGATGTATTCCTTTCTCAGCTTGCTTAATTAGCCCATGAGTTTCTAAGACTACAAATGCTTGCTTAACAGTATCTTCTGATATCATAAGCTTTTTTGAAATATCCTCTACTGTAGCCTTTATATTATACTTAGATAAAAATGTACAATAAACATATATTTTTACATGTGCAGGATCTAAGTTGGGTAGATAATCACTGATAAAAACATCTGGTAGTAAGGTGTCTGAGAACAAAACCTTTTTATAACTGTCGAAATGCATGTTAGACCCCCTAAAAATTATAGGAGCAATTCATTATTTGAAACAATTTTATACAAGCTCCTTTGCTAGATTATTATATCATAGTAAAGGACATACTTGCAATAATTCTTAAGTCTGAGTATATTGCGTTGTTGTATATTATAAAAAAATGAAGAAACTTAAAAAAAAATATTATTGATAAATTGGTAATTTGAAGGTATAATGTACAGTGGTATAGAAACACATATTTTAAGTTTGGAGGGGTATTATTAATGAATAATGTAGACTTACTATTTTATTTAGTACCAGTTGGATCTGTTATTGCATTAGTATTTGCTGCAATACTTGTTAAGCAGATTATGAAGTACAGTGAAGGTACAGAAAAAATGGCTAAGATCGCAGCGGCAGTTCGTCAGGGTGCAAATGCATACCTAAAGCGTCAATACGCAGGTGTTGCAATCTTCTTTGCTGTAATGGTTGTTTTATTAACTGTTTTAGCAATAATGGGCTTTTTAACACCATTTGTACCGTTTGCGTTCTTAACTGGGGGCTTTTTCTCAGGTTTGGCAGGCTTCTTTGGTATGAGGATTGCAACATCTTCAAATGCCAGAACTGCTAATGCGGCGAAGGAAAGCTTGAATAGCGGGCTTAGAGTAGCCTTTAAGAGTGGAGCAGTAATGGGCTTTGTGGTTGTAGGGCTTGCCCTATTAGACTTAAGCATCTGGTTCTTCTTCCTTAAATGGTGGTACAACAATGTCTCATGGGGCATAAGTGCAATATCTGAAATGATGGCGAAAAATCCAAATCTTACACAGGATGGTGCGGTTATTCAGAATATAACAAGTGCTATGCTTACATTTGGTATGGGTGCTAGCTCAATGGCATTATTTGCACGTGTAGGCGGCGGTATTTTTACAAAGGCTGCAGACGTTGGTGCTGACCTAGTTGGTAAGGTTGAGGCTGGAATTCCAGAGGATGACCCAAGAAATCCAGCTACAATTGCTGATAACGTAGGTGATAATGTAGGTGACGTTGCTGGTATGGGTGCAGACTTATATGAATCATATGTTGGTTCTATTGTATCTACCAGTGCACTTGCAGTAGCTGCTGGTCTTGGATTTAAAGGAGTAACTATTCCAATGACAATAGCTGTGCTTGGGGTTCTGTTCTCTATCGTTGGAACATTCTTTGTAAGAGCTGGTGAGAAGGCTGAGCAAAAGGTGCTTCTTGCAGCATTAAGAAAAGGAATTTACGGAAGCACTATTTTAGTTTGGATAGCATCATACTTCCTAGTAAAGCTAGTATTACCTGATAATATGGGAATTTGGGGAGCTATCAGTGTAGGTCTATTAGCAGGTAACTTAATTGGGTTCTTTACTGAATACTTTACATCAGATACATACAAGCCAACTCAAAGGCTGTCAGGGACATCAAAAACAGGTCCTGCTACAGTAGTTATTGGTGGTATCTCATTGGGGATGTATTCAACATTGTTCCCAGTTATTATAATTGGTGCCTCTGTTATAGCAAGCTTCGGATTAGCTGGAGGCTTTGAAACCTTTAATATGGGATTATATGGTGTAGGTATTGCGGCTGTTGGTATGCTTAGTACGCTAGGTATTACATTGGCAACAGATGCTTACGGACCAGTTGCAGATAATGCAGGTGGTATTGCTGAAATGTCAGGTCAGGAGTCTTTTGTTAGAGAAAGAACTGACGCTTTGGATTCACTTGGAAACACAACAGCTGCTACTGGTAAGGGTTTTGCAATAGGTTCAGCTGCTTTGACTGCTTTGGCTTTAATCTCTGCTTATATTGAAGAAATAAAGAATATTGATCATGACTTCGTGTTTGATTTAAGCATAACTAATCCTCCTGTACTTGTAGGCTTATTTATTGGAGCAATGCTACCATTCTTATTTGCTTCCTTTACTATGGATGCTGTAGGAAGAGCTGCACAGGGTATAGTTGTTGAGGTTAGAAGACAGTTTAAAGAAATAAAGGGTCTTTTAGAGGGTAAAGCAGAAGCAGATTATGCAACATGTGTTGATATTTGTACACGCTCAGCACAGAAGGAAATGATAGTTCCTGCACTTACTGGTGTTATAACACCAATTGTTGTGGGAATAATATTGGGAGTTAACGGTGTTGCTGGTATGCTTGCAGGTGCAACAGTTTCGGGTTTTGTTCTTGCTATTATGATGGCAAACTCAGGTGGTGCTTGGGATAATGCGAAGAAATATATTGAAGCTGGAAATAATGGTGGTAAGGGCTCAGACGCTCATAAAGCGGCAGTTGTTGGAGATACTGTTGGTGATCCATTCAAGGATACAGCAGGACCAGCTATCAACATACTAATAAAGCTTTTATCAATGACATCTATTGTATTTGCTGCATTTGTTTTGGGCAATGCAATAATGTAATCACTAAGTAATGCAAGTTTATAGTATAGTAATTTCATATTTTAAATAAAAAACAACTTTTTCAGAAAAAAAGCTTGACGATATGCAAGAATGATGCTATACTTAATTCAACAAATGAATTTAAATCAATGTTAAACCTAGTGAGGGGTTTTACATTAACGGCTATGACGCCAGAAGTCTTTAAAAGAGATTTCTGGCGTTTTTTGTTTTCATACGGATTATAATGGCTTAATCCATATAAAAACATAAAAAATACAAAATTTTATTATAGGAGGGGCTATGACATGAAAAAGATTGAAATTATTACAAGACCAGAAAAGCTTGAAGAAATCAAGGCTATAGTTGAAAAACTAGGACAGTATAGCATGACAGTGAGTATGGTTTCTGGTTGCGGACTACAAAAGGGTAGAAAAGAGGTCTATAGAGGGGTAGAGGTTTCAATTAATCTACTTCCTAAGGTGAAGATTGAGATGGTTGTAGGTGCTGATAAGGTAGATATGATCATAGACAATGTTTGTAAGGTGGCTCAGACGGGTGAGGTAGGGGATGGCAAAATCTTTGTCTATAATATTGAAGAGGTTGTCAGAATTAGAACTGGAGAAAAAGGAACGGTAGCTATATAGCGAATAAAAATATGTTTTGTAATGAATGGAGGGCGTAAACATGAAAAAGAAGATATTACTCTTAGTTTTAACAGTATTAGTTTTTGTAGCCTTCTCTACAGTAGCATTTGCTGAAGGAGAAGAGGCAACATATGAGTTTAGTGCAGTAGACACAGTTTGGGTACTTGTTGCAGGCTTTCTGGTATTCTTTATGCAGGCGGGCTTTGCAATGGTAGAGGCAGGCTTCACAAGAGCCAAGAATGCAAGTAACATTATTATGAAAAACATGATGGACGTAGCAATCGGCTCCATAGCATTTTGGGCGGTTGGCTTTGGTTTGATGTTTGGTGCTGATAAGCTAGGACTAGTAGGAAGCTCATGGTTTTTTGGGAGCGTAAGCACATCCTCATGGGCTGAATTTGGAATAACAATTCCTTTTGAAGCATTTATGCTATTCCAGACTGTATTTGCTGCTACTGCTGCAACAATAGTATCTGGAGCAATGGCAGAAAGAACAAAATTTAGCTCATACATTATTTACAGCTTCGTAATTAGCATTGTAATATACCCTATAGTCGGTCACTGGATCTGGGGCGGTGGATGGCTAAATGGATTAGGCTTTACAGACTTCGCTGGTTCAACTGTTGTTCACTCAGTTGGTGGATGGGCTGCTTTAGTTGGTGCATCTATATTAGGGCCTAGAATAGGTAAATACAACAAAGACGGTAAGCCAAATGCAATACCGGGGCATAGTATAACATTGGGAGCACTTGGTGTATTTATCCTCTGGTTTGGATGGTTTGGCTTTAATCCAGGTTCTGAATTGGCTGCTGATGGAGCTTTAGGCTTAATTGCAATGACAACAAATCTTGCAGCAGCAGCAGGTGGAGTAACAGTAATGTTTATTACTTGGGTAAGATACAAAAAGCCAGATGTTAGTATGACATTAAATGGCGTGTTAGGTGGATTAGTTGGAATAACTGCAGGATGTGCAGCAGTTGACATGGTTGGAGCTGTATTTATAGGCATTATAGCAGGCTTCTTCGTAGTATTCGGCGTTGAGTTTGTAGACAGGGTGCTTAAGGTTGATGATCCAGTTGGTGCAGTAACTGTACATGGTATATGTGGTGCAGTTGGTACTATTTCAGTAGGACTATTTGCTGTAGATGGTGGGTTATTCTACGGTGGTGGTATAGAACTCTTGGGAATTCAGGCTCTTGGTGTAGTTGCAGTAGCTGCATGGACTATGGGAACAGCATTTGTATTGTTTAAGACAATTAAGGCTGTTGTTGGCTTAAGAGTGACCAAAGAGGAAGAAGAGGTTGGTCTTGATATTGGCGAACATGGAACAGAGGCATATGGAGACTTCCAAATTAAGACTCCCTCTATGTTTATCTAAATAAATATATTATAAAAGGACTTCTGCTTTAAGATACCCCCTTAAAGCGGAGGTCCTTTGTTGTGGTTCAAGGAATCGCAAAAAGCTTTTATAGCATTACTATTGCTTTTTTGGGTAAAATATTATATAGTTAATAGGGTATTATAAAGATACCGTTTATAATCCTACTGGAAGGTGATAGTGTGGAAAACAATGAATTAAACAAATGTCTTGGAGAGTATGTGGTAATAAGAGCCGAAGAGAATGGCGTAAACATTATTGGCCTTACAAGAGGAAGGGATACTAGGTTTCATCATACAGAAAAGCTCGATAAGGGAGAGGTCATGATAGCCCAATTTACTGAGAATACATCTGCAATAAAGATACGTGGAAAGGCACAGGTTTTAAGTAAATATGGTGAGGTTCGTTCAGGTGAATAACATTAGCGTGCTAAAATACTTGAATAACGATTTCATCCTGTAATGTCTTTGGTGTTTGAGGTATAAATAAAGGAGGAAACTGTATGTGGACAGTAATCTATATGACTCAGAGTATGGAAGACGCAAAAAACCTTAAAATGATGTTTGAAAACAATGGGATATCGACAAGGTTACGAACAGCTAATGAAAATGATGTTGAAAATGATGTTAAAAATAACGTAGCTTCTGATATTAAGCAATCTTGTGAGGTGCTTGTATCAAAGGAATATATTGAGCAGGCACATTCTTTAATTATAGAAAATGGATATTAGATTAGTAACATATTATGTTTGATACTTTTTTGGGAGGTTAATTACAATGGCAGAAATAAAAACAATAGGGGTTCTGACAAGTGGAGGAGATGCACCAGGCATGAATCCTGCCATAAGGGCAGTAGTTAGATCAGCACTGTATTATGGATTTAGAGTAATGGGAATAAAAAAGGGCTATGAAGGATTATTAAAGGGAGATATTGAAGAGATGTCTCTTAGGTCGGTAGGAGATATTATTCATAGAGGAGGAACCATGCTACAGACAGCTCGCTCTAAGGAGTTTAATACAGAAGAGGGCGTAAAAAAGGCAATGGCAATGGCAAATGTGTTTGGTATAGATGCCTTGGTTGTTATAGGTGGTGACGGTTCCTATAGAGGAGCAAGAGATCTTGCAAATATGGGTCTTAAAATCATAGGCTTACCAGGAACAATTGATAATGATATTAGCTGTTCTGAGTATACGATTGGGTTTGATACCGCATTAAATACAGTGCAGGATGCAATTGATAAAATTCGTGATACAGCTTATTCACATGAAAGATGTAGTGTACTTGAGGTAATGGGAAGACATGCAGGTTATATTGCTATTAATGTAGGAATCTCTGGGGGTGCTGAAGCGGTCTTACTTCCTGAGGAAGAGCTGAATATAAACAGAGATATTATAAAGCCAATAATTGAAGGTAGAAACAGAGGTAAGAAGCATTATCTAGTAATTATTGCTGAGGGTGTAGGAGGAGCTCTTGAGATAGCTCAGCAAATAGAAGAACAGACAGGTATTAAATCAAGAGCAACAATACTTGGACATATTCAAAGAGGTGGTAGTCCAACTGCATATGACAGGGTTATGGCAAGTAAAATGGGACATTATGCTGTTGAGCTTCTAAAAGACGGAAAGTATAATAGGATTGTTGCAGTAACAAATGGAAAGCTTGCAGACTACGAGGTTAATGAGGCTCTTGATATGAAGAAGAGTATTGATCCTAAAATGCTAGAAATAAGTAAAATTTTAGCACTGTAGGAGATTTTGACAATGTATTTTTCAGAAACAGAGATTATTGTAAGATATGCTGAGACTGATAAAATGGGCGTGGTTCATCATTCAGTTTATCCAGTTTGGTTTGAATGTGGGAGAACAGATTGGATAAAGAAGTATTCAATTACGTATTCTGAGATAGAAAAGGGTGGACTGATGCTCCCGTTGCTTGAGCTAAATTGTAAATATAAGGGCTGGTCAAGCTATGAGGATGTATTAATAGTAAAAACATACCTAAAGCAAAGTACAGCTACGAGAATAACCTTTGGTTATATTGTTTATAATAGCAAGGATATTAACAGAGTGATTGCCGAGGGTGAGACAGCACATGTGTGGACAAATACCGAGCTAAAGCCTGTTAATATAAAAAAGCATAACCCTGATATTTATATTAAGCTTAGAGCATATTTTGAAGATATAAATCATAATAATTAATTATAGCATTGTAGCAAGTATTTTTAAGGGGATGTATCTAGTATACATCCCCTTAACTATGAATAACCTAAGATGTAAAATAGAAATCATATTTTGAATTTAAGGGCATTGCCCAATAAATTCAATTAGGTTGATTAGCAGCGTCCTTTATCATAAAAAAGACAAAGGAAAATTAATATGAAAAATAATATTTCGCTACTACAATTAAAACAGCCCTTACCCATATCTTTTCCTCCTTTCGAGAAAAATTAGAATTTTGTTAATCACAGCATGGGTTTTCATAACCATAATTATTGCAGAACAATAATAAGAATAAGATTATGAAAAATAATATTTCACTGTTGCATCCGAAAATACCTCCGATATTATTCATAAAAAATAACCTCCTTTTAAAGTGACTTAATACATATTATTCATGTTTATGTTAATATGTTACTTCACATCATATAAGTTTTTGCAGCAAAATATATAAAATAGCGTATAAATATATAACAGCCCAATATACTCTAAAAGATAATTTTTAAAACTAGTAATAACTTGTAGCAATTATTAATAGATTTGTATTAAGGAAATAATATAGATGTTTTGGACTGTTAGTAAAAGAGTATTGCTCCAAAATACTCTATTAGCTTCTATATAAAGTTGAAAAAGAGGTAAAACATATGAATAATAAATCTTCTGAAGCAGTAATAATGTCAGGGTTTGGATGTAATCTGCTCATAATACTAAAAGCGGTTTTGTTTTCTTATGTTCTTACAATACCAATGTTTATTATTATTGCAGCAATTCTAGCCTTTACCGAATTTCCAGAAAAACTACTTTTCCCCTGTGTAATAATTACTACTGTGTTTAGTAGCTTTTGCGGTGGAATGATAACTACTATAAAGAATAAGGATAGAGGCTGGGTATTTGGAACACTTACAGGAATATTATACATATTGATATTATACTTAATTAGCGGTATTATATATTTAGACTTTACTATATCGAGATACACCGTTACAATGATAATTATTGGTGCATTATCAGGGTCTATAGGATCAATTACAGGTCTGAACGCTAAATTAAAAGGGAAGAAAAATAAGTATCTTCCCAGAAAATCACGAATGCTTAATAGATAATGGAAAGGAAAAGAGGATGAAGGGTTTAGTACATATATATACAGGAGATGGTAAAGGCAAAACAACAGCAGCACTAGGGCTATGCATAAGAGCGTCAGGAAGTGATAAGCGTATATTATTTGTTCAATTTTTAAAAGCGTCTAAAACGGGGGAATTAAAAATACTCTCTCAACTACATAATGTCAAGGTATATAGGCCAGAAGCTAAGGTTAAGGGATTTGTATGGGAATTAAATGAGAATGAAAAACTGATTATGTGTAAAAGCATAGAAACCGCATATAATACCATAGTAGAAGAATTACAGTCTGGTATTTGGGACATTGTAGTGTTGGACGAAATAATTGGATGCATAAAAAATGGCTTTATTAGTGATGAGCAAATAATTGAGCTAATAAGAAATAAGCCTGAAGCAGTTGAGTTGATATTAACAGGAAGAAATGCACCTGAAAGGCTGATAGAGCTGGCTGACTATGTTTCTGAAATCAAGGCTGTTAAGCACCCCTATCAAAGTGGCATTCCAGCCAGAAAGGGCGTAGAATTCTAAAAAAACGTAGAATTCTATTTGGAGAAAAAACAAATGATAAAATATGTAGCAGGGATATGTAGACATTATTTAAAAGGGCATACCAGAGTATTTATTATGATACTTAGTATTAGTACGTTATTAATTACAAGTGCTGGTTGTAGTAGCCTGAATGATTCTAATGAAATTATAGGAAATAATACTACGACAAACCAAAGTAAAGAGAGTGATACACAAGGTATAATAGACCAGCAGAATGATAATAATAGCAGTATAATAAAAGAGACCAAAAATAATCAGGAGGTAATATTAGACTCATCTAGCAAAGATATTGAGGGTATTAAGGAGGGTAGCTCTTCTGAGAATACTAACGATGGCATACTAATTGATTATACAACAATTCAGCCAAATGAAGCGGGAGACATTCCTATTGTTATGTTTCATAAATTTACTGATAAATATCCAGAAGGAAATAAGGATGAGTATCTTATAACCTTAGAGGATTTTGAAGGGCTGTTGAATGAATTATATGTTAAGAAATTTAGATTGGTTAGTATGCAGGATTTTATTAACAATGAAATTGAGCTAAGTGCAGGGTACTCACCTGTTGTTTTTACCTTTGATGATGGGGTTTCCAGCCAATTTAGCTTGGTCAGCCATGAAGGGGAGCTGCAAGTAAATCCAGAGACAGCTGTAGCAATAATGCTTGAGTTTAATAAGAAGCATCCCGATTTTGGGCTAGAAGGAACCTTTTATATTGAAATGGGTAAGGGAGAAAGCACGTTTGCTGGTGATGGAAGCCTCAATGAAAGGTTTGATAAATTAATTAATCTGGGGTTTGAAATTGGAAATCATACATGGTCACACTTGTCGTTGGCAACTAAGAACATTAGTGAAGCTATAATTAAAGAGCAGCTTGGGCGTAATCAGCTAGAATTTAGTAAGATATATGATGGCTATAAAATGAGTTCTCTAGCACTCCCGTACGGAGAGATTTCTAAAAATGAGGGTATAATGGCTCAGCTTTTTGAGGGAGAGTACAACGGTGTGAAATATGAGAATAGGGCTGTTATGGCAGTTGGCTGGTGTCCGTCAGTAGTACCTTGGAACAAAAAGTATAATTCTGGATATGTGAATAGAGTGAGAGCTACAAGCATGATACCAGCAGACTATGATATTAGCTGGTGGCTAAACAATAAGGATTTTATGTCTAGAAGGTTTGTTAGCGATGGAAACAAAAGTACAGTTGTAGTTCCAGAGGATGTAATGGAGATGGTTGATTTAGAAAGGTTAGGAGATAAGAGACTTATTACTTATAAGAGGCAATAAATATACTACAATGCAAGATACTCATTTTAATCGTTGCATATTTTATAGATTTATTATATAATATTTAAATATAATACTGTCAGATTTAAATAAAGTGAGTGATAGGAAGAAATCTAAGTTTACTTACATTAAAATGATATTTAACATTTATAATCGGTATTAAAAAGCAGGGAATTCCTCTGTTTTTTTGTATGTTATATGAAAAATAAGGAAGGGAGTGTTTTACATGGCGAAAAGTGCGGTGAAAAAGGTTCAGACAGATGCTGATGTTAAGAAAAAGGCTGTCAAACTAGTGGTAGTGCATTTAAAGAAAAAGCTTGATACTGATTATGTCGGGATTGAAGCAGCTCATGAGTGGATAGAAGCAATGGAAGCATTGTTTGAGCAAGAAGAGTTTGATTTAAAGGAATACCATAGAATGAGAAAAGAATTAAATGATGTAATAGAACGTACTCCAGAAGAAGAGATGCGTTTTAAGCTTAGAGATTCTTGGTATAGCATGGGAAAAGCACTTGATAAAAAGGTAAAACGAATGTAATTCTTTATAATACATGCCGGTTTAGCTGTTTATCAAGCTAGACCGGCATTTTTGATTGGGCGAATTAAATGCAAAATTGATTAATCAAAAATATATAATGATTACAAAGAGTTTATCTTTGATGCAAAAAGGGGATGCAAATCATTCCCCTTTTTTAATGCATTGTCGACCATTTTTGATTGACTCAATAAGAGTGCTTTTTGCAGGACCACCCGTAAGCTTTCTTTGGGATACACAGGTTTCAAGGCTGATTGCCTCGTATACATCTGCTTCTATCTTGTCAGAGAAGGTACTGAATTCCTGCATTGAAAGCTGATCTATGCTTTTGTTATTATTAATGCAGTACAGAACCATTTTGCCAATTATTTCATGAGAGTCTCTGAAGGGAATCCCCTTCTTAACTAAATAGTCTGCGATATCAGTAGCGTTGGTAAACCCACCCTGAGCAGCCTTATACATATTCTCTTTTCTAACCTTCATTGTCCTTATCATATCAGTAAATACTGGAAGACACATTTTGACTGTATCAACAGAGTCAAAAATAGCCTCCTTATCCTCCTGCATATCCTTGTTATAAGCTAGAGGTAAGCCTTTCATTACTGTTAGAAGGGCAAGTAAGTCTCCGTACACTCTTCCTGCTTTACCCCTGACAAGCTCTGCGATATCAGGATTTTTCTTTTGAGGCATGATACTGCTTCCTGTACTGTAGGCATCGTCTAGCTCTATAAAAGCAAATTCATGCGATGCCCAGAGTATAATCTCCTCACTAAATCTGCTTAGGTGCATCATTAGTATTGAAAGACATGAGGCTAACTCAATGACAAAATCTCTGTCACTAACTCCATCAAGACTATTCTGAGTAATAGAATCAAAGCCTAGCTCCTGTGCAACGAATTCACGGTCAAGTGGATATGTCGTTCCAGCTAACGCTCCTGAACCAAGAGGCATAACATTGAGTCGTTTGGTGCAGTCTCTAAGCCTAGAAATATCTCTTGATAGCATTTGAAAATAAGCCATAGCATGGTGAGCAAAGGTTATAGGCTGTGCTCGCTGAAGGTGAGTATAGCCTGGCATAATTGTATCTAGGTTTTCTTCTGCTATATTTAATAAGACCTCAGATAGGCTTACTAGAAGAGCCTCTATTTCTGATATTTCATCTCTTAAATACAAGCGTATATCCAATGCAACCTGATCGTTCCTGCTTCTTCCTGTATGTAGCCTTTTACCGGTATCGCCTATTCTTGATATAAGAATTTTTTCTATATTCATGTGTATATCTTCTGCATCTATCTCAAATTCAATCTTACCAGCCTCAATATCTAGAAGTACTTCGTTTAGTGTTGTCTGTATGAGTACGGAATCCTCGTTTGGAATAATACCTTGTTTACCTAGCATTTTTGCATGTGCAATACTTCCGAGGATATCCTGCCTATACATTCTACTATCAAAACTAATTGAGGAATTAAAGTCATCTACCTTCTTATCTGTACCCTTGGCAAATCGACCTGCCCAAAGCTTCAAATCAATCACTCCATTCATAATGCTTAAAACGCTTATATATTAACTCATCAGAACCTAATTTTATGTACAATAAATATGCTAATCTCGTAGGAGATTAGCATATAAATTTTTATTTATTCCTAAGCTTCATTTGTGCATGAACCTTCATAGGGAGTCCAAACAAATTGATAAAGCCTTCGGCGTCTTTCTGGTTATAAACCTCATCCTCACTAAAGGTTGAAAGCTCCTCGCTATAAAGTGAGTATGGAGATTTTGCTCCTGCTGGCATACAGTTTCCTTTGTAAAGCTTCATTCTAACAGTACCAGTAACGTTCCTTTGAGTAACATCTACAAAGGCTGAGATTGATTCACGTAAAGGGGTATACCACTGTCCGTAGTATACAAGCTCAGCAAACCTTTGAGCAACGACATCCTTATAATGAAGAGTGTCTCTATCTATACACAAAAGCTCAAGCTCACGATGTGCGGCGTATAGTATGGCTCCACCTGGAGTTTCATAAACGCCTCTTGATTTCATACCAACTAGTCTGTTCTCTACAATGTCAACAATACCAACACCGTTTTCTCCGCCAACCTTATTTAGGTATTCAATAAGCTCTATTGGAGAGTATTCTACGCCATCAACCTTTTTAGGAATACCCTGTTCAAAATATATTTCCACATATGCAGGCTTATCAGGAGCTTGCTCGGGTGAAACCATAGTCTTAAGAAGCTTATCGTATTGAGGTTCATTCCATGGATCCTCAAGGTCAGAACCCTCATGGCTTATATGCCATAAATTCCTATCCCTACTATAGTTATCCTTTTTGGTAACAGGTATAGGGATATTTCTTGCTTCGGCATAATCAATAGCATCCTCACGGGATTTAATATCCCAGATTCTCCATGGTGCTATGATTTTCATATGGGGAGCTAGTGCCTTAAAGGTCAATTCAAATCTTACTTGATCATTTCCTTTACCCGTTGCACCGTGACAAAATGCCACCGCACCTTCTTTTTCAGCTATCTCAACCATTCTCTTAGCAATTATAGGTCTTGCAAATGAGGTTCCCAACAGATATTTGCCCTCATAAATAGCACCAGCCTTTAATGTGGGAAATATAAAGTCTGTAATGAACGCCTCTCTTAAATCCTCTATATATATTTTACTAGCACCAGTTTTTATTGCCTTCTCATTAAGTGGGGCAAGCTCTTCGCCCTGTCCAACATCTGCTGCCATTGCAATAACTTCATAATTATAATTCTCTTGTAGCCATGGAATTATTATGGATGTATCTAATCCGCCCGAATAGGCTAATACAATTTTTTCTTTCTTACTCATGTACAAAATCCTCCTTTATGTGATAGAATATTAATTAACCACTGTTTATTGAAGTAACTTACAGCTTTATGCTGTAAAACTTATTGCTAAATTGGTAGGTCTAAATTATTATAATTATACAACAGGATGTATAATTATGCAATAAGTAATGAATAGCTTTTTACATAGATAAAAAGTACTTCAAATAGTTTTGTAATTATTAGTAGAAATTATACCAATAAGCTTTTTGCGTTGTTACATAGAGTTAGAATAAAATTGAGTAGAAATGGAACATACAATATGATTATTATGGGGATAGATCCTGGGTTTGCGATTACTGGTGTTGGTATTATTAAGTATACTGGTAACCGATTTTCAGTAATTGACTACGGTGTAGTCGCAACTGATGCAGGAGAACCATTTACAAAGAGGCTACTTAAATTGAATAATGAGCTAGAAAAAATAATTGATAAATACCAGCCTAATGTTGTGGCTGTTGAGGAGCTATTCTTTAATACAAATATAAAAACAGCATTGAAGGTTGGACATGGACGAGGGGTTGCACTTTTGTGTGCTGCAAAAACTGGGATTGAGGTATATGAATATACCCCGCTACAGGTAAAACAGGCTGTTGTCGGGTATGGGAGGGCAAAAAAGGAGCAGGTACAGCAAATGGTTAAGGTACTATTAAATCTGGATAAGATACCTAAGCCTGATGATGCTGCTGATGCTTTGGCAGTAGCTGTGTGTCATGCACATACAAAGTATTAAACGCTTGGCTTAAGGCAGACTATAGACTATTATAGGTTGACAGAGCTTTTGATGATTTAAGTGGAGGGTTAGGGATTATGTTTTCTTATATTAAGGGTAGGCTGGAGTGTAAAACAAGTACATATCTTGTTGTGGAAGCTAATGGGGTGGGATATAAGATATATTCTGCATTATCTACCTTAGATAAAATATCTGCTGTATCGAACAGTGAGGTTAAGATTTTTACATATTTATATGTACGTGAGGATGCTATGACTCTTTTTGGATTTATGACTCAAGAGGAGCTAAATATATTTGAGCTACTTATTTCCATCTCTGGAATAGGTCCAAAGGCTGCATTGTCTGTAATTTCAGGTATACCTGTATCAAGCTTTGCCGTAGCAGTTCTAACTGAGGATGTAACCCTTTTTACTAAGGCTCAGGGGATAGGTAAGAAAACAGCTCAGAGAATTATTCTGGAATTAAAGGATAAGCTCAAGAAGGAGTCATTAGTAGCCACGGATATAACAGTCAGCTTAAATAATGAACAGGAATATTCTGCTAGCAAATTTGCGGAGGCTGTTAGTGCGTTAATAGTACTTGGGTATTCTTCGGTGGAAGCAAATAAAGCTGTCACAGCAGTTTATAATGACGAAGATGTGCTTGAAGATATTATTATGAAGGCATTAAAAATAATGGCAGGCACATGCTAGAAAATACAATTTTCTAGAAAGGATTGGATATAATAATGGAAGAAGAAAGGCTTCTGGGAACGCATTTTCATTCAGAAGATGCTGAGGAAGTAAGCTTAAGACCGAGGAGCTTTAATGAATACGTAGGACAAAAAAAGGCAAAGGAAAATCTAAAGGTTTTTATTGAAGCTGCAAAGAAAAGAAGTGAGGCACTTGACCATGTTCTTTTATACGGTCCGCCTGGACTTGGGAAAACGACGCTATCTGGTATCATAGCTTCTGAGCTAGGGGTTAATATGAAGGTTACTTCAGGTCCTGCTATAGAGAAGGCAGGAGATTTAGCAGCCATACTAACCAATCTGGGTAATTATGATGTTCTTTTTATTGATGAAATTCATCGATTAAACAGGAATGTAGAAGAGATTTTATACCCTGCTATGGAGGACTTTGCACTTGATATAATCATAGGAAAAGGACCTAGTGCAAGGTCTATACGCTTGGATTTGCCACCTTTTACGCTTGTTGGAGCAACCACAAAGGCTGGCTCCTTAACATCACCTTTAAGAGATAGATTTGGGATTATTAATAGATTGGAGTTATATACATCTGATGAGCTTTCCTATATCGTAAAGCGTTCCGCGGGTATACTAAACATGGTAATTGATGATGATGCAGCATATGAGATCGCCAGTAGGTCAAGAGGAACACCAAGAATTGCCAATAGGCTTTTGAAGAGAATAAGGGACTTTGCACAAATTAAAGCTGACGGTATGATAGATATTAGTATAACAAGGTATGGGCTCGAGGCACTTGGTGTTGATGAAAAGGGTCTTGATAACACCGACAGGAACATTCTTTTAAGCATTATAGAGAAATTCTCGGGTGGTCCAGTAGGCTTAGATACGCTGGCTGCTTGTACTGGAGAAGAAACGGAGACGATTGAGGATGTTTATGAACCGTTTCTAATGCAATTGGGATATTTAAACAAGACACCTAGGGGAAGGATAGTAACCCCAAATGCGTATAAGCATTTTGGCTTAAATATAGATGAAGAAGTATAGATAAAGCTATAGTAAGGCTAAGATTTGCATTATGATTGGAAGTAGAAAATATACTTTAAAAATGAAGTGAAGAAAATATAATGAAGGAAGTGTAGCGAGGGAAATGTAGTTTAAAATATATAGTGAAGGTAATGTAGTTTTAAAATATAGTGAAGGAAATAAAGTAAAGAAAATGTAGCTAAAGAACTGTAGTGAAGGAAAGGAAGGGTAATGAAAAATGGATAAGACTATAGGTTTTATAGGCGTAGGTAATATGGGTGGAGCAATACTTAAAAGTGTAGCACAAGCGGGTATAGTAGACAAGAAAAGAATATTTGCATATGATATTTCAATCGCAAGCTTAACCGCACTAGAGCAAGAGCTTGGCATATCAAAAGCAAGTGATTTACATGAGCTTGTAAGCAAATCGGATATAATTATACTAGGGGTTAAGCCAAACGTAGTTGATAAGGTTTTAAAAGAGTGTGCGGAGGATTTTACAGCAAATACAATACTAGTTTCAATCGCTGTAGGATTACCTATAGAGCTATACAAGAGTATAATTGGAGATAATAGAAAGATAGTAAGGGCTATGCCTAATACACCAGCATTAGTGGGAGAGGGAATGACATTAATCTCATATGAAGAGGATTTTACTCAGGAGGATATAAAAACCATTAAAGAAATATTTGAGTGTACTGGTAAGGTTGAGGTTCTTGAAGAGAAGTATATGAGTGAGGTTACAGCTTTAACAGGAAGCAGTCCTGCTTATGTATTTATGTTTATAGAAGCAATGGCAGATGCCGCTGTGTTATCAGGCTTACCTAGAGCCTTAAGCTACAAATTAGCAGCCCAATCAGTATTAGGTTCTGCAAAGATGGTTTTAGAGACAGGCAAGCATCCAGGGGAGCTAAAGGATCAGGTGTGTTCGCCTGCTGGGACTACAATAGAGGCAGTGTCAGTCTTAGAGCAAGCTGGAATGAGGAGTGCAATTATACAGGCAATGACTGCTTGTACCGAGAGAGCCAGAGAAATCGGAAGACAAATGGTAGAAGGTAAATAGTTTGTTGATAAAGGTAGCCTGCTGTATTTAACATTATACATAAACGCTATTATTAATTGAGCATTGTAAGAAGAAATTACTATAAGTTTATGAGAGGTAATGATTTGAAGGAAGTTGAAATATATACTGATGGTGCTTGCTCAGGAAACCCAGGACCTGGAGGATGGGGAGCTATATTGATGTGCTCAGGAAGGGAAAAGGAGCTATCAGGCTATGAGGAGAATACGACAAATAATCGGATGGAGCTTTTAGCTGCGATTATGGCACTAGAAAAACTTAAATATCCCTGTAAAGTTACCTTGTACAGTGATAGTGCATATTTGATTAATGCACTTACAAAGGGTTGGTTAGAAAACTGGAAGCGTAATGGCTGGAAAAGGGGAAAAGAAAAGGAAGAGGTTAAAAATACCGACCTTTGGCAGCGACTAGATGAATTATGCGAGGTCCATGAGGTGCAGTGGGTAAAGGTAAAGGGACATGCAGATAATGAGTTTAATAATCGATGTGATAAGCTTGCTACAGGTGCAATTAGGGGGAGAACAAATGAATTATACTGAAAAGACTGTATTAACTGAAGTAAAATATGAAGGTAACATTATTGATGTTGAAAGAATTACTGTAGAGCTACCAAATGGAAAAATTGCTACAAGAGATGTAGTAAGACATGTAGGTGCAGCTGTGGTAATTCCTATTGATGAAGATGGGAATATATATGTAGTTGAACAATACAGAAAGCCATTTGATGAGGTATTACTAGAGCTGCCAGCAGGTAAATTGGATAGCCCAGATGAGGATCCAGCTTTATGTGCTGAAAGAGAGCTTAAAGAAGAGACTGGTCTAACAGCAGAAAAAATAGAAAAGGTAGCTGCAATTTATACAACGCCAGGCTTTTCAGACGAGATTATCCATATGTATATGGCAACAGGCTTAAAGCAAGGAGCTTCATGTACTGATGAGGACGAATTCCTCTCATGCAAGAAATTTCAATTAAAAGAGCTTGTTCAGATGGTTATTAATAATAAAATAAAAGATTCTAAAACTATAATAGGTATACTATATGCAGACCGATTAAATAGGTAATAATAAGTGAGATTCATAGAACATAGCGAAGAAAAAGCACTCTTTGTATTTATTTGAAAGCCTTTTATAGCTTCAACTATTTGGTTGCGGCAGTATGATGTGCTATGTTATAATAGTCGAGGATGTTTATGGATAGTATAGGTGAGTAAAACAATCAACATTGTAACTCAAAATTATTTGAATAGAGGTGTTTATATGTCTTTAAGAGAGAAAGCTTTAAGCGTTCATAAGGAATGGGCCGGCAAAATTGAAGTAGTAAGCAGATGTGCTGTTAGTAATAAGGAAGACTTATCGCTAGCTTATACACCTGGAGTGGCTGAGCCATGTAAAGAAATAGAAAAAGACGTGGATTTATCTTATGTTTATACTAGGAGACATAATATGGTAGCTGTAGTTACTGATGGTACTGCGGTTTTAGGTTTGGGAGATATTGGTCCAGAGGCAGGAATGCCAGTTATGGAAGGTAAATGTGTTTTATTTAAGACATTTGGTGATGTTGATGCATTCCCCCTTTGTATTAGATCAAAGAGTGTTGATGATATAGTTAATACCGTTACACTCTTAGCTGGTAGCTTTGGAGGTGTTAATCTAGAGGATATTTCAGCTCCGCGTTGCTTTGAGATAGAAAGAAGATTAAAGGAAACCTGTGATATTCCAATTTTCCATGATGACCAGCATGGAACGGCTGTAGTTACTTTGGCAGGAATGATAAATGCATTGAAATATGTTGGTAAAAAAATGGATGAGATAGAGGTTGTTGTGAATGGCTCTGGTGCGGCTGGGATAGCAGTAACACAGCTATTAATGAGCATGGGGCTTAAGAAGGTAATCCTTTGTGACAGACAGGGAGCAATATATGAGGGTAGAGATGGCTTAAATGAAGAAAAAGAGAGAATGGCTAAGATATCTAACCTTGAAAGAAAAGCTGGTTCTCTTGAAGAAGTAATAGTAGGAGCAGATGTCTTTATTGGCTTGTCGGCACCAGGCTCTTTAACCAAGGATATGGTTAAGAAGATGGCGAAGGATCCTATTATATTTGCTATGGCAAATCCTGTTCCTGAGATAATGCCTAATGAAGCAATAGAAGCAGGTGCCAAGGTGGTTGGTACAGGACGCTCTGATTTTGCAAATCAGATTAATAATGTACTTGCCTTTCCAGGTATATTCAGAGGTGCTTTAGATGTACGTGCAAGCGACATAAACGATGAAATGAAGATTGCCGCAGCAAAGGCTATAGCATCACTAGTAAGTGATGATGAGCTATGCCCTGAGTATATTATTCCTGCTCCATTTGATAACCGAGTTGGAAAAAAAGTAGCTGAATGGGTAGCAGAGGCAGCTAGAAAGACAGGGGTAGCAAGAATATAGTGCTAACCATAAGTTTTTGACTATACCTAATTTTGACGAATATATAAACCCTTATTTAATGAAAATGCATTAGTAAAGAGTAGAATCTATACTAATGCATTTTTT
>QKEK01000068.1 GCA_003251775.1 Clostridia bacterium
ATATTATCTGGAAAAGAGTCATAAGGTATTGCTTGAGCAAAATGACACAACTAATTTGAAGGGTGATTACATTATATTGGCAAATCATGTGAGTAATTATGACCCTTTTTACATTCAGTTGTTTGTAAAAAAGCATATTAAATATATTGTTAATGCAAATGTCTTTAGAAAGCCTATTCTTGGAACAGTTCTAAATTGGTTTGAGTATATACCAAAGAAAAAGTTTATAGCAGATAGAAGTACAGTGAAAAGGATTCTTAACCTAAAAAGGAATAATTCAGTGATCGGTATATTCCCAGAAGGAAGAAGGAACTGGGATGGAGAAACCTCTAAAATCATCTTTTCAACAGCAAAGCTAATCAAAATGCTTAGAATGCCAGTAGTGTTTTGTATTATTAAGGGTGGGTATTTAAGCAATCCTAGATGGTCTCGATTTATTAAAAAAGGAAGAGTTGAGATTTCTTTAAAATTGTGCTTAGAAGTAAGTGAAATAGAAGCTAAGTCAATTGAAGAAATATATAGTGATGTGTGTAATCATATCTATTTCTCTGAAACCGAGTATCAGAAAACAAAAATGATTAGATTTGATGGCAAGTCAAGAGCAGAGCAGCTTGAACTTTTGCTCTTTATATGTCCTGCTTGTAATAGTATTGGGAGCCTAAAATCAGAAGGGCATAGTATTACTTGTAATGTTTGCTGTGCAACAGCTGTATATGATATGTATGGGAGATTAATTGCAAATGGAAACAAGGGATTTTTATTTAGTGAGCTTCATTTATGGAACAACTGGCAGAAGGAGTATATAGAGACTCTTATAAGAAGTATTGAAGGAGAGGCAATTTTTACTGATTTTGAGGGTGTACTATTGGAAGAGGATAAGAATGGAAAAATGAAGGTACTAATTCATTTTAATGAATTAGTACTTTATAAAGATAGGGTTGTAATAAAGTATTGTACCGAGAAAAACAATATTAATAGAATATCTAATTGCTTTCTATATCCTTATGTAAAAGCAGATACATATATAAACACACAAATTTTAGTTCGTAGCATGACAGGTATAAATATAGCCTCTAACAATATATTGGAATTCATTTATGAAGACAAATATTATCATGTAAAATTTGAAAGAAAGAATATATCAGCATATAAATGGTCTTTAGCTATAAATGTTTTGAAGGGAGAGTCACTGAAATGACACAAAGCTGGGATTTAATCCTCATTATTCTATTTATGGCTTCGGCTCTAGGATTGTCCATGCTACTTAAGCTTAACTTTAGGATATTCCAAAAGCATTTAATGCCTACTGCAATGGTGGCTGGATTTATTGGCTTAGGTACTCTTATGATAGGACATTATTTACTAAATATCATAAACAAGGATGAGCTACTAAAGATACAAATTACGCTTGGTGATATTGTTTATCATTTGATGGCAGTAGGGTTTATTGCCCTAGCCCTAAAGGATAGGCGTAGTAAAAGAAATAGGGATATCGTAAATACTGGCTTTTTTATAGTTAATACATATATGATTCAGGGAATTATCGGTTTTCTTATATCGCTTTTTCTAGCAAATTATATTTTTACTAGTATTTTTCCATGCTTTGGCTTATTTCTTCCGCTGGGCTTTGCTCAAGGACCAGGGAATGCTTTGTCAATAGGTCAGCAATGGGAGAGAATTATGCAACCAGGAACAAGCATACAGGCTATACCATATGCCGGAAATATCGGATTATCAGTAGCCACAATAGGATTTTTATGGGCACTATTGGGTGGCGTCCCCTTTCTGAATTTTTTAGTTAAGCGTAAATATAGTAATACAAAAATCTACAAGATTTCTGAGGTAAAAGAGGTTGAAATTGATAAAGAGCTAGAGCATACCTCTACAGTGCCTAAGACAATACACATTGACAATTTATCCATTCAATTACTGCTTATTGGTTGCATTTATCTAATAACTTATCTTATAACTAAGGGGGTAGGTGGTTTGTTGATAAATATGGGAAGCTTCGGAGAGACTGTAGCAAATATGATGTGGGGATTTCATTTTATGCTTGGAACAGTAATAGCTTTAGTTGTTAGAAAGTTATTGGATACTGCAAGGGATAAGGGGATTATTAGGATTAATTTTGCAGATAACTACTTATTGCAAAGAATATCTACTGCTTCATTTGATTTTATGATAACAGCGTCTATATCAGCAATATCCTTTTATGCACTAAGGGAGTATATGATACCAGTATTAATACTAACTACAATAGGTGGATTATTTACAATGGTATACGTTTATTTTATGTGTAATCTGGTTTACAAAGAGGATGTAGTTGAGCATATTATTGCTCTATATGGCATGTGGACTGGTACTATTACAACTGGTATTGCTTTGCTTAAGGAAATAGATCCCTATTCAAAAACCGATGTTCCAGAGCATTTAGTGCTTGGGAGCGGGTTTGCTATCTTTATTGGCTTTCCCTTAATGGTTATTCTGGCAATTCCTATAGAAGGTTACAAACAGAATAAACCAGAGCTGTATATTATT
Source organism: Clostridia bacterium (assembly GCA_003251775.1). Lineage (GTDB taxonomy): Bacteria > Bacillota > Clostridia > DSM-8532 > SZUA-474 > SZUA-474. Next base: position 2,539 of record QKEK01000068.1, read on the forward strand.
ACTTTGGTAGTTTTAATAGCTTTCTCTATTGCTATGAATGTTTGCATGTACCTCAATAGATATAAGAAGAATGTAAGTTGATTTTTAAATTAGTAACTTAAGTTTTCTATACTATAAAAATGGTAGAGGTCTTATAACCCTTAGTAACACTGATTAAATTGGGAGATTCACTGTTTCACTAAATGATGAACCTCCCTATTATTATTCTTTTGTTTATACTTATTTTAAATCTTCATCCTCTATTATAGAGCTCTTTTTAAATCCTTTTCTTGTCTTTGTTGCAAAATCGTTGTCTTCCTTATTTGGCTCATCTGTTATGTCATGCATATTACAATTTCCTCTAAAGACACTTCCCTCGTCAGCAACAAAGCTGTGCACATCAATGTCTCCTATAAGCTTTGATGTAGCTTTTAGGTGCAGAACCCCTTTTGCTAGTATATGTCCTTCTACGTTACCTGAGATATAAATGTTTTTGGCTTCAAGATCACCATCTATTGTTGCAGCTTCACTTACATAAATATCGCATCCTGCCTTAATATCACCTTTAATATTACCTTCAATTTTTACTGTACCTTCAGAACTAATATCTCCTACAAATTTGGAATGTTGTCCTACTAGTACGTCTATTGTTTCAGGTGAAAATCCTTTTTTAAACATCAATGATTCCTCCTTTAAGTAATTATTAACTATCTTGCTTCTAAATAGAGCAGAGGGTCTACACACTGACCATTTATTCTTATTTCAAAATGTAGGTGAGGACCGGTGCTTAAACCTGTATTACCAGATTTAGCAATTACTTGACCTTTACTAACTACATCGCCAACCTTAACATCAAAGCTATTGCAATGAGCATATGCTGTACTAAAGGAATTTCCATGCTCAATAACAACGCATTTACCATATCCGCTTATATAACCTGCTGATACTACCTTGCCAGCAGCAGCTGCCTTTATAGGAGTATAATAATTTGATGCAAAATCTAGACCTTCATGAAATAGCTGGGTTTTTTTTATTGGATGTGTTCTATACCCGAAACCATCACTTACGGCATCATTAACCGGCCAGAAGGTAGGGAGGTGGAGCAGATAGTTATCTAGCTTATCCTTTAGGGAAGTCAAGGCTTCCATATCCTCAAGCTCATTTGTAAAAACATTTTCATTCCCTTCCTTTAACAATTGTAGTATTTCCCTAAGCTCCTTTACATCGGTAGCAAATGATGTATTAGTAGAGGATGAAGCTGTTTTATTTTTTGTACTTCCTGAGCGACTTACTGGTATGTTATCAATTAATTTATCTACATATGTTGTTAACAACTGTTCATATTTGTTTTCATATACCTGTTCGTTTTGTTCTGCGTCATTTAATACATCAATTATATTTTGTATATCATTTGACTTTTCAAATAGCATTTTAGACTGCTCAGCATTAGCTGCTTCCAATAGACTGATTTTCTTTGATAGATCCATATTAGTTTTATTAATAGTAAGTACATTATATAAAGAAAAACCAGCAAGTATAACACAGAAAGAGCATATTAAAGAACGCTTTAACAGTAGGTTAGACTTGATTATTACTTTTGATTTTACTGTGTCATGAGAGGTATGTATATATGTATATTTTGTATTCTTATATTTAGTTTTTGCCTTGATTAGCTTATGCTTATTATCAATTTTACTCATATTCACTCCTAATTTTACGTGTATACTAATATTTTACTAGATTTTATTGTGCAAACAACAAGGTGCTTCATTTGCCCGCTATCTTTGACAGCATCGACATATGAGGGTTCTTATTTAGTTAATTATATTCGTCCCAATAAATATTATATAACATTTTCGTTAAAAAACCTAGTAAAATTTTCATCGATAGCTTTCAGATTAAATCACTTCGCCAAGAAGCAATAAGCCTCTAACAATATTCCACAGCTATGCGATAAATTTGCCAGAGTTGGCTCAGTTGTCGGCAAAAATTATCAATGCTTTTGTACGCTGTTTCCTATTTTTAGAGGCAAAGTGCTTTTTTGTTTTGTTAAAATAATCTGGTCGCTATATGGAGAGCAATGCTTTCAGCACAAAAGAATAGTTACGTTATCTAATCATTTGTAGATAGCTCTTTAATAGAAGTAATCAAACCAGACATATTTTGAATTTCTGATGGGATAATAATTTTAGTTGCTTTTCCATCAGCTACCTTTTCAAAGGTTTCTAATCCGCGTAGGGAGAGAACCTCTTTTGAAGGGTGGGATTCCTTTATCATTTTAATACCCTCTGCTGTAGCGTGTTGAACCTTAAGTATAGCTTCAGCCTGACCCTCAGCTTCTCTGACAGCAGCCTCTTTTCGAGCCTCAGCTCTTAGAATAGCACTTTGCTTTTCTGCCTCAGCATCCAAAATAGCTGATTGCTTTCTACCTTCTGCTACTAGAATTGCAGACATCTTTTCACCCTCAGCTCTGAGAATAGATTCACGACGCTCTCTTTCCGCACGCATCTGTTTTTCCATGGCTTCCTGAATATCAGCAGGAGGAATAATATTCTTAACTTCAACCCTGTTTACCTTAATACCCCATGGGTCTGTAGCTTCGTCTAATATGATTCTCATCTTAGAGTTGATAATGTCTCTTGAGGTCAGTGTCTCATCTAATTCAAGCTCACCTATAATATTACGTAGTGTTGTTGCTGTTAGGGTCTCTATAGCAGCCATTGGACGTTCTACTCCATATGCATAAAGCTTTGGATCTGTTATTTGAAAGTATACTACTGTATCAATTTGCATTGTAACATTATCTTTAGTGATAACTGGTTGTGGAGGGAAGTCAAGCACCTTTTCCTTCAAAGATACTGTTTGTGCTACCTTATCTATTAAAGGAATTTTTATGTGAAGACCTACAGACCATGTACCATTATATGCACCAAGCCTTTCAATAACATACGCATATGCCTGTGGAACTATTCTAATATTTCTGATTGCTATTATCATAAGAACAAATATAAGAGCAATTAATGCCCAAAAATTACCACTCATGTTAAGTACCTCTCTTTCAAACATAAATTAATAAGTGTTGTTTAAGCAATTCTCTTCAATGATTAATTAATCTAAGAGTGTGTGCTTTGTTCATTTTCATTAAAATCATTAGATGCTATTTCAGCATCTGGTGTTTGTAGTAGTTCAGAACTTTGTGTAGTGGAATTGGTAGCCTCATTTATTTCTTTGTTTTCTGGGTTAAAATCGTAAGAAGATGTTGAATTATTATTATCTGAAATCACTTCTTCAACAATTAGCTTAACCCCTTCAATTCCTTTAATCACTACAGTACTATCAGCCTCAATGGTTTTTTGTTCGTATGAAACTGCTGTCCAGTATTGACCATTTACTTTAACTTGTCCAGTCTTGAATTTTTCTATCTTTTCAATAACTATAGCTTCTCTACCAACTAAGCCTTCGGCATTAGTTTTATAAGAACCTATTTTCAAATACTTTTTAGCAATAGGTCTAGTATACCAGAGAAGAGCTATTGATGATAATAGAAATACTATGAACTGAATCCATTCGTCAAGTCCTAAAACAGCACAAAGCAAGCCTAGTAGAGCCCCTAATGCAAACCATATTGTAGATAGTCCTAAGGTTAAAGCCTCAATTATTGCAAATAATATTGCTAATCCAAGCCATACATATGGTGCTATGTTTTCGATATTAATCCCTCCTTCATTTATTATGTTTAATTATATAACACAAGCTAGAAAATGACAAATCAATTTTTGGTAAAAGCTATTTGTGCAGCATGCATGGTAGAGTTAATATGTGTAGTTTTTGAAGTTATTGTCGATTATGGAGTATTAGACTAATGGAGCTAAAAGCATGGCTTCTTCATTGTTGCTATATATGGTAGGAAACTGAGCTATGGGTAGCGGGTTTTTACCAATACCAGCTTCAAAGGTATATCCAGGCTTGTTAAAGTCCTTGATAAACCAATCCTTGTAGCCTGCGTATGAGTCCTCAGGAAGTGTTTCTGCTAACCGGTAGCCAGTTACAGTTGAAAACAGCTCGCCAATTCTTTCAGCATCAGGAGGCACTATGTCGAAGAATTTCCAGTAAATAACTCTTCCTTGAGTATGATAAGCAATAACAAGATTAAAATTATGCTTTTTTGTGAAGTCAACCATTGCTCTGCTTTCTGGCTCAGATAATGGAGCAGGACCTGCATACCTTACAGGGGCTGGACCATAGACGTTAAATATTGGTTCTAGCTCTTTTGCGAATTCCCAGTTGGCAGGGTAGTTTAGGTTTAGATCAACACCCCTGATGTTTGCCTTCCATACCTCAGAGAAGGGCTTGCCAGTGTTATTCCAGAGAAGCAAATCATCATAGTAGGGGTTATCTCTTTTTAGTCCGTTCAGAACCAAATCAACACCATCTGGATTAACCATAGGTACAATATATATAGAGCTTTTTTTCCATATTTCTTGAGGGTCATAGCCTCTTATTTTTGTGCCTTTTGAGTAAGCCTTTGAATAATTCTCTATAAATTTCATTAATAGGGGTGTGGTTATCCATTCTAGTGCGTGATGTGCACCATTATAGGATATTTTGTTAGGACCATTGCCTATTCTTATGTAGTAAAGCTCTCTACCAAGTACACTTTTTCCAATACTGCCTGTTTCCAAAAATGGGTATCTTGCTTTCAACCCTTTTATATCCCGTTCCATTATCTCATATGTATAGTCGATATCAGTAAAAACAACATCAATTCCGTACGGAATAATAATCTTTTGTCCTATACTCAAATTTTCTGGGTCAATACCGGGATTGGCAGTAATAATTGCGTTAACTGTTGTGTAATACTTTTGAGCCAAATCATAAATGGTATCACCACTCTCAATATAGTATTCATCATACCCTAAAAGAAAGCGATTGAAATACCTCCAAGTATTTGTGCCTACAATGCCATCAGGAGTTAGTCCTTGATCTAGCTGAAATTGAGCCACTGCCTTTTCGGTTTGAGAACCGTATATACCATCTATTGGACCAGGATTGTAGCCTATTTGTGAGAGCAGACTTTGAATTAATTTCACATTAGTGCCTGTGGAGCCAAATTTAAGAGTTTCCATATAAATACCTCAATATAAACAAATTAACTATACTATTACTAGAGTATGCATATGAAAATGGTCAAATACCAAAAAGTTGTTTCATTATTTTTTTTAATGTTGTATAATGTTATTTAAAGGAATGGAGTGATTCAATGGACAGAAATGAGGCGGTAGCTCATTTAAAAGCAAGGCTTACAAATAAAAATCTTATAAAGCATTCTTTGGCGGTAGAGGCTATTATGTCTGATTTGGCTGAGATTTTAAGTGAGGATAAGTTAATTTGGTCATTAGCAGGACTTTTGCACGATATAGACTTAGATAGAATAAACAATGATATGTCAAAGCATAGTCTTGTAGGAGCAGAGATTTTAGACATGCTCGGGGTTGATGAGGCTATAATATATGCAGTAAAGGCTCATAATGCTTTCCATGGTATTGAACGTAGAAGGAAAATAGATAAGGCACTTTATTGTGCAGATCCAATGTCGGGTATGATAACTGCGTGTGCATTGATACTTCCTGATAAGAGCCTTAATGAAGTGGACGTAGAATTCGTAATAAAAAGAATGAAAGAAAAGGGCTTTGCAAAGGGTGTCAATAGAGAGGCTATAATGGAATGCGAGTTACTAGGCTTAAGCCTTGAATCATTTATTGAGATTTCATTGAATGCAATGAAAAGGATAAAAGTAGAATTGGAGTTATAAACCTAGGTAAAGAATATTTGTGTATAATATGATAGAATATGAAAATGATATATAGTATAGGTATACTAGGTTGAATTTTATATCTGAATGGAATAGGGAGAAGAGGATGATGAGTAGTAAAATGAATGAAAGAAAAAAGAAGATTGTTGAGTTTATGAGAGAGGAGGCTTATAAGCCTCTTTTATATAGTGAATTGGCAGCTGTACTTGACGTTCCTAAGGAGGAAATGGAGCTTTTTAGTCAAGTAATAAGGGAGCTGGAGCAGGAGGGAAGTATATTCAGAACCAGGAAGGAAAGATATGGTGTTCCTGAAAGAATGGGTTTGTTCTCTGGCAGAATACAGGGACACGAGAGAGGCTTTGCCTTCCTAATACCAGATGATGTTAATATGGAGGACATCTTTATACCTGCAAATGGTCTTGGTGGTGCTATGCACGGAGATAGAGTTGTAGTAAGGATTAATCACACTGTGAGAGAGAAAAACAGGGCTGAGGGAGAGGTCATTAATGTATTGAAGAGGGCCAACGAAACGGTAGTAGGAACCTTTGAAAGCAATAGTAATTTTGGTTTTGTTGTGCCTGATAACCATAAGCTTTCAAGTGATATTTTTGTTTCAAAGTCTGATTTTAATGGGGCTGTAACAGGACAGAAGGTAGTCGTTAAAATTACAACATGGCC
>QKEK01000065.1 GCA_003251775.1 Clostridia bacterium
ATAAAAAATACTCAGTACCATAATGATGAAAGATGCTTGATTGAAAGGCTAATTGTATACAAAGATGAACATCTAAGATTTGTTACAGATTTCAAAGTGCCATTCGATAATAATTTGGCTGAAAGAAGCCTACGAATGATAAAAGGATGGCTATAAACACAAATTACCATCCCTTATTTGTTATGAAAAAAATCTATTGGGTCTGAATAGTTACTAGTGTCTTACTAAAAAAAGGATCTTAAATTTAAAACACTGTAACTATTCAGACTATAATTTATATACATTTTTACTGTTACTTTTAAGCACTTAAGTGAAGACTTGAGGCATATAAAACAAGTCGTACAGATTCTAGTTGTTAATTGCCCTAAAAGGCTTAGTGTGGTTCGTATGTCTGACCATTAGGGAGTTTACGAACACCACTTGCCTTTTAGGGCAATTTGCAATTTAGAAGCTGTAGACTTATTGGTTTATGTAGCAAAATTTGAGGTCTGAATAGTTACAAAACACTAGTAACGCAATTTGATTTTTATGAAAACTATTTGACTTAACAACCAAAATAGTCTATGATAAGAGTATACAACTTGTATACAAGTTGAGTCTATTTAGCAGATAATATAAGTTATTCATATAAACTATAAGCGTTAGATGGAAAGCCATTTAAGTTAAAGGAGGAAGCGTATGAAAATGACATGGAGATGGTATGGGGAAGGGAATGATTCAATCACCCTTAATCATATTCGTCAAATACCAGGGGTATCAGGAATAGTGTGGTCACTACATGATAAGGTTGCTGGAGAGCAATGGGAAGAAGAAAGAATTAGAGAGGTTGTCAATCAAATAAAAAATAAAGGCTTTAGTCCAGCAGTAGTAGAAAGTGTTAATGTACATGATGATATTAAGCTAGGCTTGCCAAGCAGAGATAAATATATAGACATTTATATTGACACAATAAGGAAGCTTTCTCGACATGGTGTAAAGGTAATTTGTTATAACTTTATGCCCATATTTGATTGGACAAGAACAGATTTATATAAGGAATTACCAGATGGGTCAAATGCTTTATTCTACGAGAAAAACGCTATCATTAGTAACCCGAAAGCTATGGCAGAAAAGATATTAGAGGGTGCAGGGGAGTTTACTATGCCAGGCTGGGAACCAGAGCGTTTAGCAAAGCTAGATGATTTATTTGCAGCCTATGAAGGTATGACAGAAGAAAGACTATTTGAAAATCTAAAATATTTCCTTGAGCATATTATACCCGTATGTGAAGAATGTGATGTAAAAATGGCCATTCACCCAGATGATCCGCCATGGCCAATTTTTGGTCTGCCAAGAATTATACGTAGCAGAGACCATATTAAAAGATTTTTACAACTAGTTGATAGCCCTTATAATGGTCTGACACTATGTACAGGATCATTAGGTCCAAACCTAAATAATGACATACCAGCAATTATTAGAGAATTTCATGAACGCATTCATTTTGCTCACATCAGAAATGTAAAGGTATATGAAAACGGTGACTTTATTGAGGTTTCCCATAGAGGGAAAGACGGAAATGTTGATATATATGAGGTTTTAAAAGCATACCATGATAATGGTTTTGAAGGGTATATTAGACCAGACCATGGTAGGCATTTATGGGGAGAAGAAAAAAACTGTAGACCGGGATATGGGCTATATGATAGAGCATTAGGGGTTATGTATATGCTGGGAGTTTGGGATAGCTTAGATAAAATGAAAGGGGAGAAATAAATGCTTGCATTAAACCTTAATGATTTGAAAAAAACATCTGAATGGGAGAGACTAGGTGTAGCTCTACCTAAGTTCAACATCGAGCAGGTAACAAAAAACACTAAAGAAAAGCCACAATGGGTTCATTTTGGAGCAGGCAATATATTTAGAGGCTTTGTAGCTAATGCCTATCAGAAGCTATTAGATAAAAATATGACTGATACAGGGATTATTGCAGTTGACTCTTTCGATTTTGATGTAATTGATAAGGTATATAAGCCTTATGATAATTTAAGTATACTTGTGCTAATGCATTCAAATGGTGAGTTTGAAAAGAAAGTAGTTGGTAGTGTAGTAGAAAGCTTGGCGGCAGAGCACAGTAGAAAAGCAGATATGAATCGCTTGATAGAGATATTTGAAAAAGGGCTATGGATTAACAAGCCCTACAGGAGAATACTTAGGTGTTATTCAAAGAGATATTGCGAATGGTTTAAACCAACCTTTGCACACAATGAGCATTATTGTAGCACTCACTTATCGCAGATACTTAAAAGGAAAATATCCAATGACATTTGTTAGTATGGATAACTGCTCGCATAATGGTGACAAGTTAAAGCATGCAATAATAACTATTGCTAATGAATGGCTGAAGAAGGGATTTGTTGAAGAGGGGTTTATAGCATATTTGAAGGATGAGCAAAGGATTACCTTTCCAATATCTATGATTGATAAAATTACCCCAAGACCTTCTGCTATAGTAAAGGAAGCACTTACAAAACAGGGGATTGAGGGAATGGAAGTAATAATAACCTCTAAAAACTCGTATATGGCTCCTTTTGTAAATGCTGAGGTTAGTGAATACCTAGTAATTGAAGATAAATTTACTAATGGTCGTCCGCCACTTGAGGAAGCTGGGATAATATTTACTGATAGATTGACAGTAAATCAAGTGGAAACAATGAAGGTTACAACATGCCTTAACCCTTTGCATACGGCATTAGCTGTTTCTGGTTGTTTACTTTCATATACACTCATTTCAGATGAAATGAAGAATGAGACTTTAAGGAAATTTGTTGAAATCATAGGATATGATGAGGGGATAAAGGTCGTTGTAGATCCTAAAATTGTTAACCCAAAAGCATTTATTGACGAGGTTGTAAAGGAACGATTAGCTAATCCATTTATACCTGATACACCTCAAAGGATTGCCACAGACACATCACAAAAGGTTGGAATTAGGTTTGGTGAAACCATTAAAGCCTATGAAAAAAGAGAAGACTTAAATCCATCTGATTTAGTAGCGATTCCCCTTGCTATTGCTACTTGGTGCAGATATCTATTAGGGGTAAATGATGAAGGCAACAAATTTGAGGTTAGCCCAGATCCATTGCTTGATACATTACAAGAGGCGTTAAAAGGGGTATCAATTGGCAATAGTACAATTACAGGACTTGAGTCTATACTGTCAAATGAAGAAATCTTTGGTGTGAATTTGTATACTGTTGGATTAGGTAAAAAAATTGAAGAAATGTTCAGAGAAATGCTTTTAGGACCAGGTGCTGTGATGAGAACCTTGAAAAAATATATTGGATAGAGTAGATTATACTGTTATCGGATAGGAGTACAAAAAGTGAAGAAATTTTTGGATAATGACTTTCTATTAAGCAATGATATAGCTAAGACTTTATATCATGAGCGTGCTTGTAAAATGCCGATTTTTGACTACCATTGCCATTTGTCGGCTAAAGAAATAGCAGAGAATAAGCAATATAAGAATATTACTGAGATTTGGCTTAGTGGTGATCATTATAAGTGGAGAGCCATGCGAAGCAATGGGATAACTGAAGACTATATCACTGGAAGTCGTTCGGATTATGATAAGTTTTTTGCCTTTGCTAAGACTATTCCATATACAATAGGTAATCCACTCTATCATTGGACTCACTTAGAATTAAAACGGTATTTTGGCGTAGAAGAAACGCTATCAGAGAAAACAGCAGAAGCAATTTGGAGTGTATGTAATGAAAGGCTAAAGACTGAAGAGTTTAGAGCAAAAAGCCTGATAGAGAGATCTAACGTAAAAGCAATCTGTACCACCGATGACCCTTGTGATGATTTAAGCTATCATAAAATTATTAAAAAGGATAAAAGCTTCAAGACAATTGTGTTACCTACCTTTAGACCAGATAGGGGAGTGAAGATTGAAGAAGACTCCTTTTTGCCTTGGATACAAAGACTAGAAGATGTATCCGATAGTTGTATTGATTCATTTTCTAAGCTTTGGGCTGTGCTAGAACAAAGAATCGACTACTTCCACCAAGAGGGGTGTCGTTTGGCTGACCATGGTCTTGATGTTGTGGAATATGGAACACCAAATATGGACAGTGCAGAAAAAGCATTTGAAAAGTGTTTGAGTGGTGAGTCTTTAAGCTACGAAGAGGTATTAGCATATAAAAGTACACTTATGCATCTATGTGGCAAAGCTTATGCGAAAAGAAATTGGGTAATGCAGATACACATAGGTGCTCTTCGTAACAATAATAAAAGGATGTATGGAGCTGTTGGGCCAGATACAGGATTTGATTCCATCT
>QKEK01000086.1 GCA_003251775.1 Clostridia bacterium
ATAGGGATAGAAGTTTTTGGTGGTGTTAATGCACCATATATTTGGCTAAAAACCCCTAATGGTCTTGATTCATGGGACTTTTTTGATAAGCTGTTGAATGAGGCTCATTTGGTAGGAACGCCTGGTTCAGGGTTTGGTCCTAGTGGGAATGGATATTTTAGATTAACAGCCTTTGGTAGTAAGGAAAATACTGAAAGAGCCGTTGAAAGATTTAGTAAGCTCAAGCTGTAGTGGTAGCGTAAACATAGACTTATGAGGACATAACGTAACCTTTTTGGTTACTGTGTCCTCATAATAAAAGTCTTTTAATCATAGACTCTCTTGCTTGGTTTTCTATACTATTATCAATACTCTGTAATGAGACAAAATCCTTGTAATTACGTTTAATAGCGACTGATAGAAGATAATCAGTTAATAAAGGGTTCTTAGGTAATAAGCTTCCATGGGAGTATGAGCAAAACACATTCTTATATCTTGCTCCTTCAAAGCTATCCTCTCCATTATTACCATAGCCTTTAATTACTGTGCCTAGCGGCTCTACTCCTTCGCCTAAATATGTCTTACCTGAATGATTTTCAAACCCTACGATAAGACCATCATTTTTTTCATCCTTTAAGTAGCTACATTCATAGATGAGATTACCAATTAGCCTTTCTTTGCTACCAATTGTCCAGAGATTCAAAGCACCAAGGAATTCAATTTCTTTACCGTCCCATGTCTTGTAATACTTTCCTAGAAGCTGATATCCGCCACAAATACACAAAAATACTATGTTATTTTCTATGGCATTTTTTATTTCAGCCCCCTTTTCTACAATCAAATCATTTTGAATTATTTCCTGCTCATAATCTTGACCTCCGCCCAAAAAAATTATATCATAGTTTTCTGGGAAGAATGGTTGGTTTAAGGTAACAGAGTGGACATTAACATTAATACCTCTCCATTGGGCTCTTTTTCTTAAAGCTATTATATTACCTCTGTCACCGTATAGGTTAAGTAAATCTGGGTAAAGGTGACATATATTAATTTCATACATATTATATTCATTCCTTTCTTCAGGCACGAACTCATTTCCAGAAGGCTTTTAACCCAAATTTTTTCTGTAGTATTTTTCTTAAATCAAGCATAGCTGTATAGGTAGGCAGAATATAAAAGTTTTCGTTTTCTTTCATACTGGAAAGTGCAGTTGTGATTAATTCATGGTAGTCCTTAATGTAGCTTATCTTTCGGGTGTAAATTCCCGCATACTTTAATCTGACTGACATATCCTCACCGCGAACACCTGAGGTGTAAAATACAGAGGTGTTATCACTAATTAATTGTAAATTTTCAATATCAACATCCCATAACCAAGAGATGTCCGTACCATCTGCAAGATTATCATTAATCAGAAAAGCTATTTGTGTATTACCTTTCTCTGTAAGTAGGTAATTTATAACCTGATTAAACCCAGTAGGGTTTTTTACTAATATGATTCGTATATTCTTATTATCCTTCACGATAGTTTCCATTCGTCCAAAACCACACTCAAAGGTGTTCAGTGCCTTTATAATGGTTTTTGTCGAACATCCTAGCTGATATCCTAATGCAGTGCCAGCTAGAGCATTATATACGTTGTACAGTCCAGGTAGGTTTATTGTAGTTCGGATTTTTCCGTATTGATCCAGTTTCATTTCTATTGTAGAGTTAGTGCTATTAAGCTCGGGGATTTTAGTACAGGTTACCTGTGTTAGTGGCTTACTATAGCCACAACTAGGGCAGGAAAAGCTACCTAAATGTCCAAAAACATGGTTATTATATATATATTTAGTACGGCATTTTATGCAGAAGCTAGCATCTGAATTAGAGTTTTCTATCTGATTATTATACGCATTGTCATCAAAACCGTAATATAAAACTTTTTCTCTGTTTTCAGCTAATGAAACACATAGAGAATCATCGGCGTTTAAAATAAGCTGGGTGTTAGGACAACGCTCTAGTCCTTCGCGTACACCTCTGACTGTTGTATATAACTCTCCGTATCTATCAAGCTGGTCTCTAAAAAAATTTGTTACAACTAGTATATCAGGTGAGATTCTCTCAGTAATTACCTTGAATGCAGCTTCATCAATCTCAATTAACGCTGTTTTGGGCAAGTGATACTCCTTTTTTCGATAATGTTCAATAAAGGTAGTTACAATACCACTTACAAGATTAGCACCAGACTTGTTAGTAATATAGTTAGTTTTATTTTCGTGAAGGATTTGACCTATTATTCTAGAGGTTGTTGTTTTTCCATTTGTTCCTGTAACCATAATTATTGTATAGTTAGCTGTAATGTACTCTGCTATTTCTGGGTATAATCTCTTAATGCTAACTTACCTGGTAAGGTTGTCCCACCCTTACCTATAAGTCGAAGCATCCGAATTAGTAGCTTAGCAGATAAAATTGAACTAAATCTTAATATTCTGTATGTTTTTGCACTGTTTTTATTATATTTCATAAATAACTCCATAATAACCAAAACAGTGCTACTTAATAACCTAATTGAGTAAGATTGCATTGTTGTAGCACTGTCACATATAATTATAATCTCATATGATTATAGCAAAAAGCTTAAGAATATACAACAGGACAATTTAAGCTTACTGAGTATAATTTTGCATAAATATGTAACAACGCAAAAAGCTTAGTCAGATATACGAATCATGCTATGATTTTGGGGCAATTAACAAATAGGAGCTGTACGCCTTATTTAGTACAGCACATGTTTTTACATACTTGAGTGCTTATAAGCACTCAAGTATGTAAAATGTTAATGAATAATTATTGTAAAGGTGTCTGAAAGTTTTGAGCTTGCTGTTGTTGTATTTCCTGTTTTCCTTTTTCAATATACTTAGATTCATTAGGATTTAACATATAAAGAAGCTGTTGTAGCTCC
>QKEK01000221.1 GCA_003251775.1 Clostridia bacterium
ATGATTGTATTTAGCTCTGAATGCTCCAAGCCATATCTTACAATCCTTCCATATCCACTCCATAAGCTCTGAATTAGCTCAATTTCATAGGTGCTTTTTGCTCCCGTAAATCTCTTTATTATATTTTCATAGACTTTTGTCATATAACCTCTTACCTTATCTTTAAGCTTTACTCTGCACTAAACAATTATAAAAATTATACCATGCATAATCTATATTTTGCTATATCTTTCTATCAGATTTGGAGTTCATAAAACGCTTACTGTAACTATTCAGACTTCAACTTTTCTAATAAACTTTTAAGCACTTATGTGAAGACTTGCTACATAAACCAATAAGTCTACAGCTTCTAAATTGCAAATTGCCCTAAAAAGCAAGTGGTGTTCGTAAACTCCCTAAAGGTCAGACATACGAACCACACTAAGCCATTTAGGGCAATTTGCAACTAGAAGCTGTACAACTTATTTTATATGCCTCAAGTCTTCACATAAGTGTTTAAAAGCAACAGTTAAACATATATAAAGATTATTGTCTGAATAGTTACCGCTTACTTATTAAATATTTATCGCCAGGTAATATGACCTAATAATTATATTTAAGTTGACAAGAGTTTTTCATAAGTATAAAATGGTATAAAGGACATATATTTTAGATATAGCTTTCTAATAAAGCTATAAGAATTGGTATGGTGCATAAAATGGCTTTTGATTTAACAAAAGACAAAAGAATTCGGATAATAATTGGACACTATGGTAGTGGTAAGACTGAATTTGCAGTGAACTACGCTTTGGAATTAAGGAAGATATACGAAAATGTTTCTATTTGTGATTTAGATATAGTTAATCCGTACTTCAGAACCAGAGAAAAGGCTGAGCTTTTAGAAAAAAGAGGAGTTAAGGTAATCAGTGGTGCTAAAGGGCATCAAGCAAATCTGGATATCCCTATGGTATCGCCCTCAATACTTGCTCCATTACAAAATCCCTTAGAGCAGGTTGTGCTGGATGTAGGTGGAGATGCTGTCGGTGCAAGAGTTCTCGCTAGATTCAAGAATTATTTTACTGAAGGTGAATATGATATGCTATGTGTCATCAATGCAAACAGGGAGCAAACCCAAGACGCTATTGGTGCAATATCACATATTAGAGCAATTGAAGAAACAGTAGGTGTCAAGGTTACAGGACTAATAAATAATACTCATTTGATTAGGGAGACAATGCTTGAGGATGTATTAAAGGGTCAGAAATTAGTTCATGAGGTATCTGAAATAACAGGTATTCCCATAAGATATGTAAGCTCAATAAAAAAGCTTACTGATTTATTACCCTTGAATATTAAAGGAGCACCCTTCCCTATTCATATGTATATGCGTGAGGATTGGATGTAAAATACATTGGCGTAAATAAATACTACTAACATTGAATATGACTATGAAATAACAATAAGGCTTGTCAAGAAAAGCTTGACCAAAAATATGAGGAGGTCGAATAAATGGCTGTAAAAGGAAAGGTTACGTTTAATGATGATATCTGTAAGGGCTGTGGATTATGTATAGCTGCATGTCCTTTGAAAATAATTACACTGGATACTAAAAAGATTAATCTAAAAGGCTATCATCCAGCAACTGTCATAGATGTTGACAAGTGTATCGGATGTGCTAATTGTGCGATGTTATGCCCTGATGTGGTTATAACAGTTGAAAAGCTATAAAGGGGGTTAGGATATATGGGAAAGGTATTAATGAAAGGTAATGAGGCTATAGGTGCTGCTGCTATTAAGGCGGGCTGTAGATTTTTCTTCGGCTACCCTATCACCCCACAAAACGAGTTGCCCGAATACATGTCAAGAGAACTGCCTAAAAATGAAGGCGTATTCTTACAGGCTGAGAGCGAGGTCTCTGCTATTAACATGGTTTATGGTGCAGCCGCTTCAGGTGCAAGAGTTATGACATCCTCCTCTTCACCAGGTATTGCACTAAAGCAGGAGGGCATTACATACATAGCTGCCGCTGAGCTTCCCTGCGTTATAGTAAACATTGTTCGCGGAGGTCCTGGCTTAGGTGGTATTCAACCAGCACAATCTGATTATTATCAGGCTACACGTGGTGGGGGAAACGGAGACTATAAGCTACTGGTTTATGCTCCTGCTAATCTGCAGGAATTGGTTGATTTAACTCAGGATGCTTTTGATGCAGCGGATTATTACAGAACCCCTGTTATGATAGTGGGAGATGGTATGATAGGTCAAATGATGGAGCCAATCGAATTTAAGGAGCATATTTCAAGATTTGCCTTGTCTGAAAAGGACTGGGCAACCACTGGCACAAAGGGTCAAAGAGAGCCAAATATCATAAACACCTTATTTTTAGACCCTGCAAAGCTCGAAGAGTTGAATTTCAGACTTCAGGATAAATATAAGCTTATAAAGTCGAATGAGGCAAGATATGAAGCCTTTAATATGGAGAATGCCCAAATAGTTCTTGTAGCTTATGGAACAACCTCCAGAATAGTAAAAAACGTGATTACCGACCTTAAAGACCAGGGTATCAATGTGGGTCTTATACGCCCCATTACTCTCTGGCCATTTCCAGAAAAAGCCTTCGACAATATCCCCAGTACTTGTAAAGCACTTATGTCAGTTGAAATGTCCTTTGGGCAAATGATTGACGATGTTAAAATAGCATCAAACGGCAGATTACCAGTGCATTTCTATGGTAGATCAGGTGGTATGATACCTTCCCCAGATGACATAATAGAGAAGGTTAAAGAAGTGATTGGGGGTGCAAAATAATGGCTATTGTATTTCAGAAGACAAAAGGACTCACGGATAAGGAAACCCATTACTGCCCTGGGTGCACACATGGAATAATACATCGTTTGACTGCTGAGGTTCTGGAGGAGCTAAATGTATTAGGTGATACTATCGGAGTTGCTCCCGTAGGCTGCTCAGTACTTGCTTATGATTATTTTAATTGTGATGTTCAACAGGCGGCTCATGGCAGAGCACCTGCTGTAGCGACAGGAATAAAACGTGTTCAACCAGATAAGGTTGTTTTTACATATCAGGGAGATGGTGATTTAGCCTCAATTGGTACTGCCGAGATAGTTCATGCGGCTCACAGAGGTGAGAAAATCACTACAATATTTGTTAATAATGCAATATACGGTATGACTGGAGGTCAAATGGCACCAACAACCCTAATCGGACAAAAGGCAACAACCTCACCGTATGGCAGAACAGCAGAGCACGCTGGAATGCCCTTAAGAGTCTGCGAAATGCTGGCAACCATTGAAGGGTCAGTTTTTGTTGAAAGGGTCTCAGTAGATACACCAGCTAATGTTAGGAAGGCGAAGAAAGCTATTATGAAAGCCTTTCAATGTCAAATAGAAGGAAGAGGCTTTTCCATTGTAGAGGTATTATCTACATGCCCTGTAAATTGGGGGATGACACCCGTTGATTCTATTACATGGCTTCAAAACAACATGATACCTTATTATCCCTTGGGGAACTTCAGAAAACCAGAGGAGGACAAATAAATGATAAACGAGAAGATTATATGTGCAGGCTTTGGTGGTCAAGGGGTTATGCTAATGGGACAAACAATTCTATATGCGGGCATGGTGGAAGGCAAGGAGGTTTCGTGGCTACCATCATATGGTCCTGAAATGCGTGGTGGAACAGCTAACTGTAGCGTAATAGTTTCAGATAGACCAATCGGCTCTCCAGTAATATCAAATAATGCAACCTCTGCTATAATAATGAATTTACCATCCTTGATTAAGTTTGAAAAGGATGTAATATCTGGCGGAAGACTTGTTATTAACAGCTCTCTTATAGAGAAAAAATCCTCACGCTCAGATATAAAAGCATACTACATTCCTGCAAATGATATTGCAGTTGAGTTAGGTAATTCAAGAGTAGCAAATACAGTATTACTTGGTGCCTACCTTAAGCTTACAAAAATTCTTTCCGATACCTCCATTATGAAGGCTTTACATAAGGCGTTTAGTGGAACCAAGGCACACATGCTTGATATTAATATGGCTGCTTATGAGCGTGGAGCTGATTTGGTTGGGTAAATAAGCAATAGAGTGTATTTCAAGAATCTTATTATTTTTACAATAAAACAAAAGGAAAAGCCTATCAGAAATAATTTTTGTTTTTCTTCTGATAGGCTTTTCCCTTTGTTTTAGAGAGTCTCAATAACCTCTATCATGTCATCAGGTCTTATTTCACCACCCTTAATAACTTTGGTAAAAATACCTTCTGTGGGCATAATACATTGCCCTACCTGTTGCTTTATTGCACACCCATTATGGCACTCCTTGCCTATTTGAGTTACTTCCTGTATTGTCTCACCTATTCTAAGACGTGTGCCAACAGGAAGCTGATGGAGCAGTATGCCTTCGGTAGTAAGATTTTCTGCGAACCTTCCGTGACACAAGCCCTTTACCCCCATTTCTTTCATTTTGTTAACACTCTCAACCCCTAATAGGCTAACCTGTCTGATACCCTTTCCTGCATGTGCGTCTCCAACCAGACCATAGTCTTCTCTGAAAACACCCACCTCAATAGGTTTTTTTACAACTCCCTTTTTCTCGCTGATATTTACGGCCATCACTCTACCCTTTATATTCATTTATAATACTCACCTTTCGGAAAATTATTTTACTATTTATTATAATTTGATTTCACTGAAATTTATGCTAATTATGTAAGCGTTTAAGGAACGTCAAATTTTATATAAATTCCATCGAATTTCGTTAATATACACTATTTATGCTTTACTCTGTATCAATAACATTATTGGCATCTCTTAAATAGTCAGATTTACCACCTGTTTTTTTAATAAGGCATATTTTATCAATACTCATTTCCTTATCTACTGCCTTACACATATCATATATGGTTAGTGCTGCTACAGAAACAGCCGTTAACGCCTCCATCTCCACACCAGTTTTCCCAGTAGTCTTAGCTGTTGCTTCAATAATAATCATGTCCTCTACTATCTCAAAGTCTATATCAACCCCTGTTAAAAATAGGTTATGACACATTGGAATAAGCTCAGAGGTTTTTTTTGCTCCCATTATACCACCAACCTGTGCAACCGAAAGAACATCCCCTTTACTTATAAGCCCCTGATTAATTCGTGAGATAGTATCCCTGCTCATTTTAATAACACCTCTGGCAATAGCCTTCCTTTTTGTGTCGTTTTTCTCACTTACATCTACCATATGGGCTCTACCACTTTGATTAAAATGTGTAAACTCCATGGTTATCCTCCAATCTGATTCATATTTTTTTCTAAGTATTCTTTGTTTTCCAGCAAATGTGCCTCTGGCTTTTGTAGAATTGTCTTTTGTATTAGCCCTTTGACATCCCCATTTTCCCTCAATGCCTTTTTTAAGTCTACCTCATGATTGCTGTGAAGACATGTCTTAAGCTTGCCGTCCGAGGTTATTCTTATTCTGTTGCAGGACTGACAGAACTTACATGTCATGGGATTTATAAGACCAATTCTTCCTTTTGCTCCAGCTATTTCATAATACCTTGCTGGCGAGCTATAATCATTACTTTTGACCGATTTCAAATCTATTCTTTCCAAGACAGTCGTATTAGGTATGAATTGATTTAAAGACCATTGTGTAGCTTCTCCAACAGGCATTAATTCAATAAATCTTACCTCAAAGCCTTCCTTTGTAAGCTCTGCAAAGTCAGCTATTTCATTATCATTAAACCCTCCGATTAGAACTACATTTATTTTAACTGGCTCAAGCCCTACCCTCATAGCTTGCTTCATACCCTCTAACACATTAGCTAAGTCGCCGCCTCTGGTTATGTATTTATACTTCTCTGGGTTCAAAGTATCAAGACTTATATTAACTCTATGGAGACCTGCCTTCTTCAAAGCTTCTGCATTATCTTTTAGCAAAACTCCGTTTGTGGTTAGTGAAAAATCCTTAAGTCCATTAAGCAGAGCTATGCTTTCAGTTAATGCAAGTATTCCCTTTTTTAATAATGGCTCACCTCCAGTTAACCTGATTTTATTAATTCCCATTGACACAAAAATGCCCGCAAGCTCAAGCATTTCTTCTATAGTGAGCATTTCCTCATGCTTTTTTTTTGTAATTCCAGACTGGGGCATACAGTACTGACACCTTAGATTACACAAATCAGTAACTGATATCCTCAGATAGTTGATGCTTCTTCCTAATGAATCCTTCAATTGTCTTCACCTACTAATATTACCTTCCCTGTTTCCTCCATGCTGTAGCCTCCCGCTTTCTGGACACTAGCTATAAACCTGTCTGAAGAGAGTGCCTTTATAAATGCCTTAATTTTCTCATCCTCTAAATCCTTTTCATAAAGAGCAAAATCATAGCTCTCAAAGCCCACTGGGATAAATTCCATATCTAGTGCATTGGCTGCAGATTTTACCGCTAGCCCAGTGCTTGCCGAGCCTGTCTTTACGCTTATGGCTACCGCCATATGTGTATTCATTTCCCTGTCATAGCCATTAATTGCCTCAGTGCTTAAGCCGAGCTTTATAAGATTATAATCTAATAATAATCTTGTTCCTGAACCCTTTTGCCTGTTAACAAACGAAATGTCCCTTCTAGTCAAATCATTGAAGCCCTCAATTTGCTGCGGGTTTCCTTTAGGGACTATAAAGCCTTGTTCTCTTCTTAAGCCTCTTATAAGTGCCATTCTCTCTCCTTTAAAAAACCTTTTAATATATGATATATTATACTCTCCTGTGCTTTCGTCTAAAAGATGAATTGGAGCTAAATGGCACTCACCTCTCTTTAATGCCATGATGCCTCCCATGCTTCCTACATGACCCGAAGCTGCTGGAATAATATCTGAAATAAAATCTATAGTAATGTCGTGACTCCCTATAATAACCAGAGATTGTCTAATTTTTTCAATTGGTTTTAACAGCTTCACCTCTACCTCTTCGGATACCTCAATACCTTCACAGCTTTGTGGCACAGATAATATTCCATCTGCCTTGACTAGACTCATTGTAACCCCTGCACCTCTGGTTAAGGGTGTTGCTACATACTTACCATTGATATAACCCAATGTCACACGAATAAGCTCTCTGTACTTAAAGGATGAAACTATTCTTTTAGTAACGCTTGCTTTAATGATTTCTTCTTGGGTTATTTCCTGCTTATATCTATTGTAGAGCAAAGGCTTAACAAAGGCTTCAAAGGTTATATATGCAGACACAGGATACCCAGGAATTCCTATTACGGGCTTATTATCAATTATTCCGAGTATGACTGGTTTACCAGGCTTTAATGCAACCCCATGCACTACAACCTCTCCAAGCTCCTTTACAACCTCTACAGTATAGTCCTTTGTACCGGCTGATGAGCCTGCAATAATTATTACAATATCATTCTCAACCACCCTTTTTAGCAATGCTTCCTTAATAAGCTCATAATCATCTTGAATAGGTGCATATCTGTTTGGCATAGCCCCATACTCATTAATTAATGCCTCAAAAACCCTTGAGTTTGAATCTATAATTCTTCCCCTTTCAAGCTCAGAAAGCTTGTCAACTATTTCGCTACCAGTGGGCATAATACCTACCTTAAGCCTAGTGTATACCTTTACTTTATCAATTCCGCCAGCAATTAACGCTCCTAAATCTACTGGTCTTACTCTATGGACAGATGGAACTATCATTTCACCACTTACAATATCTTCTCCGACTGGTCTTATGTGTTGCCAGGGAGATGCTGCTTTTATTATTTTCACATACCCCTCATCAAGATCCATAACATCCTCTATCATAATAACAGCATTATAGGGCTCATTTATCATGTTACCAGTGTTAACATAAATGAAATCTTGTCCTACCTTTAGTGTCAATGGGTTCATCTCATTGACTCCGATTGTACTCTCTGCAATAACAGCTATTCCATCCATAGCCGCGGCATTATAATCTGGTGATGACCTAACTGCAAAGACAGGCTCACCGGTTACTCTCCCTACCGCCTCTAGTACAGGTATAAATTCATATTCTGAAAAAAGGCTTACTCTATCCATATACAACTCTTTGGCTTTATCAACATCCATATTGGAAATATATATATTACGGTTTTCCTTCATCATAAATCTCCATAGCCTTTCTCAAAGCTTTATTATTTATTTACTTCTTTTGCTTTAACTATATTTAAATTCATCAGTAAAGACGTCTACCTAAATAGTAAACACTCTTACCTTGTCATCTTTGTTTAAGCCTTCCTTTTCTGGTGGTATTATAATATACCCCTCTGCTTCTGTAATCATGGTAATCATACCAGACTTGCCAAATTTAGGTACTGCGTACTTTGTACCATTATGCTCTTCTACAGTAACCATTTGGTAGGTTTCTTTCCCAGATGCAGAGTGTATATTTGTACTCATTACTGCCTCAAAAGCTCCAAAATTCATTTCCTGCTGTTCTTCTTCAGATAGCTGCATTATTTTTTTCATATAATACTCAACAAATACCTTATATATAATTATTGATGAAAAAGGGTGTCCAGGTAAACCAAAAATAATTTTCCCTTTTCCCTCACCAATAATAGTTGGCTTTCCTGGCTTTATTGAAACACCGTGTACAAATACCCCATCCCCATCTAATTCGTTTAGTACCTCATAGGTATAATCATGAGTACCTACAGAACTACCTCCCGATAATATAACAAGGTCAGAGCTATCTATTGCCATATGAACCTCTTCCCTAAGCAAGCTGAAATCATCCTTAATGATGCTTCTTCTGACAACAGAGCCACCCATTTTTTCTACTAACGAATTAAGTACATATCCATTTATATCTCTGATTTTACCCATTTCCTGTTCTTCATTAACGTCAATGATTTCATTACCAGTTGATATAATAGCCACCCTTGGTTTCTTTACCACAGGTATCTCTGAGAATCCCAAACAAGCTA
>QKEK01000163.1 GCA_003251775.1 Clostridia bacterium
GTGTGACAATCCTAGATATGCACTATACCAATCTAAATACGATATGACTCTTGCAAACAGGGCAAATGAAAGCAAAACAGAAACTGTAACTATAGCAGGAAAATGCTGTGAATCCGGTGATTTGCTAGCGAAGGATATAGAAATGCAGGAAGCTCAACCAGGGGATATTTTAGCTGTTTTTGCAACTGGTGCATATAATTATTCTATGTCAAGTAACTACAATAGAATAGCAAGACCTCCGATTGTATTAGTTAAGGATGGTAAGGATAGGATTATCGTAAAACGAGAGGATTACAATGATATAATCCGTAATGATGTAATACCGGAGGACCTGAAATAGCGTCTTTAGAAACAAAATGCCTTGGAAACCGCTTACAGTGGTTATTTGTGTTGCAAAGCCTTAAGCGAAGCGGCATGGGGAGTAAGAGTTTAACGAACTTCAAATTTAATAGAAATTCTAATGAAGTTCGTTAAATTGCCAAGACAGGCTCTAATCACTTGATAAAGAATATAGTCTTTTGAAATTAGGACGCGTTGCTGATTCAAGTAAATAGGCAGATTCATTAGCATCTTCAAATCTATAACGATTAAGGGTATCAACGATCTCCTCTGCTGTATTAATCCCCAGTCCGTGGCCATAATATGTTCCATCTCCAAGGTCTATAGTATTTTCTCCCTGCCACTCAGGAACAAGCGGGTCTACATCTGGGTTTTTAAAATATCTGCAATCACCAGGAAGAAAGTCTTTAATATATCTATATTGTTGAATACCAATCTTATAGTCTAAATGCTGCCAATCCATTAGGTAGATATCAGTAAATAATTCATTGTAACGTTTTTCTGTAAATACCTCTAACAAGGCTAGATAATATACAACAACCATAGCTGTTGCACACTCAGTTCCATACTCTGAGCTGTTAGTTATAATATCACTAATAGCTACTGTAGGCAACACATTCTTTTTAAGTAAAAAGCCTCCTTCACCAGTCCTTTCCCAGTAATTGGTATTGCAAGTTGATTTTCTGAAAATCTTGAATGAAAAATTACTGCTATTTAATCTTCGTGAGGCAGTAATAATACTATTTCTTAAGTCAGCCTCAAAGAAGAGCTGGTTCATTGATGAATAATTATAAGCATGCTGACTATCTGTTAATATTCTAATTACCTTATACTGTATACTCTCAGGAGGATAGTTCATAGTTAAGGCTTCAATCGAGGTGTTGGTATTATTTATACTAATCATAGATAACCTCCTAAATTATATTCTTAACAGCTATATAAATTTGTTGTACCAACGGTAGCTTTATCCATACATTCCATTTGGACTTATCGCTTTTGTAAAGCCTGAATGAAAAATCAGAAAGAAGCTCTTTGTATTCCACTTTTAAATGACTAAAGCTATCAAGAGTTTTCTGCTTTTCGTTGTCTAGCTTATTATGCAATTTTGAATTATTATCATAATACGTGCAAAAATACTTAGATTCATGAGAAACTTCGTATGGTATAGGACTATTCGTCTGCTGGAAATACTCTCCTGTAAAACTAATAAATGACTTATTATCCTTTAACCATGTATTGATTTGCTGGTATTGATTTCTTAGAACTAATTCATCTATGTTAGGAATAAAACTTAATAGTTTTTTAGCTAGCTTTATATCCTCTTTACTATCTGACTGAATATATTTTGCAATTTGAATTAATACTTCAGTATCCTTAGATTCAAAAAGAGCCCAAATAAGGTCATGGGTGTAATATCCATTCCTATTTCTGTTAAATATTATTTTAATAACGGTATTAAGAATAGTTTTGTCTTTATAATACTTTATAAGAATAGAACAGACTCTATCCATAATCTCATCATAATCATCGTTTATCCCATCCTCCTGATGTCCTGTGTCGAAAATCCATTTAAGTGTTGAATAGCTCTGGGAGGTATAATCGTATAAGGCTTTTTTGGTATTTGTAATTTTACTATTAGTTATTATATTTATTATATTAATAGCATCTTTATTTCGGTTATTCAATTTGTTGATAAGATTATGCTTTTTCAATTCTGGTAATAATACATATAGTGTCGCGAAATGAAGGCTTTCATCGTTTAGCTGATAAATAAGCTTTAAACCATTAATAGACATATTTTGGTTAAAATAATCCTTTAGCCTATCAGAGCCATCGTTAAGACGAATGTTGTCTAGGGAGTTCTCATTACTGAGATGTGAAATGTTCATAAATAAAGCACCACTTAAATCATAATCTAGTATCATATTATGCAAGTGGGGACTATATGCTTACAAAATAAGCTGTAATTTGTAAGGAAAGATTAAAGTTAAGTTACAAAGGTATAGGTTTTGGCTTAATGAGTGCTATTAATTTCTCTGTCTTGAATAGGGCTCTCTTTAATGCTATAATGTTATTATTGTTTTGAAAACAAGTTTTGATAGTTTTTCGCTATATAAGAAGCGTTGACTAATTATTATGAAATAGAGGTTCTTAAGCTGTTGGCTAAATGTAATAGCGTCGGCAACTTAGGGTTCATATTATGGGGTGTTTATTATGACTTTATATGAAATTATAGAATTATTGGAGGCTGAGGCTTGTACTGGTGTTGAGGGTTTAGGCATAAATATTGAATCAGCTTGTGGTTCGGATTTGATGAGCGATGTTATGGCATTTTCAAAAGAAAACGCTCTAATGTTGACTGGTCTTGTCAATATGCAGGTTATCAGAACAGCAGAAATGATGGATATGAAAGCAATTGCTTTTGTAAGAGGAAAAAAGCCAACAGAGGATATGATACGCTTGGCAAAGGAAAAGGATATTATTTTGATTTCCACTAAGCTCCCAATGTTTGCATCATGTGGCATATTATATGAAAAAGGAATGCGTGGAAGAGGGGCTGGAGAATGTTAACAGTGTTAGAAAGAGAGTACGATATATTAGCGGATGATTTTATAGCAGCGGGAGAGGCTTCAAGTAGCGTAAGAAAAATACTAAATCAGCTCGGGATTGATCCAAAGACGGTTAAAAGAGCTGCTATTGCAAATGTATGAGGCAGAGATTAATGCAGTTATCCATGGTAAGGGCGGAAAGGCATACGTTAGTATTGATAACGATAAGGTTATTATTAATATAGTAGATCAAGGGCCAGGTGTTGAAAACATAGAATTAGCAATGCAGGAAGGATATTCGACTGCTCCTGATAGCATTAGAGCAATGGGCTTTGGTGCTGGTATGGGTCTACCGAATATAAAAAAGAATTCAGATGAATTCAATATAGAGAGTGAAAAAGGAAAAGGTACAAAGGTCACAATAACGGTTATTTTTTAGATGTAAATTAAAACAATGCTTGTAAGTATTAAAAAAACAGGAGGAGTAATCATGTATTTCCATTCTGTTACTTTAGATGAAAGTAAATGCAAAGGGTGTACAAACTGCATAAAAAGATGTCCTACAGAGGCAATAAGGGTAAGAGCAGGCAAGGCGAAAATTATAGATGAACGTTGCATTGATTGTGGTGAGTGTATTAAGGTTTGTCCATACCATGCAAAAAAGGCTATAACAGACAGCATGGATTTAATCACGCAATATAAGTTCAAGGTAGCCATACCTGCACCAACCTTTTATGGTCAGTTTTCAAGTAATTATAGTAGGGATCATATTCTTACAGCACTTAAGCTATGTGGTTTTGACATGATTTTTGAGGTAGCAAAGGCGGCACAGCTTGTAAGTCAGGCATCTAGGCAAATGATGAAGCATGGGAATTTACCAAAGCCAGTCATATCATCTGCTTGCCCAGCAATAGTAAGGCTAATACAGGTTCGTTTTCCAAACCTTATAGACAATATTCTCAAGATAGAGTCTCCTATGGAAACAGCTGCAAAGATTGTTAAAGAGAATATAGCAAAAAAGAATAATATTTCTACTGAGGATATAGGTGTGTTTTTTATTTCTCCATGTGCCGCAAAGGTTACAAGTGTAAAGGCTCCATATGAAAGGGTTAAATCCTATGTTGATGGGGTAATAGCCATTAAGGATATTTTTCTTTGCGTATATAACAAGCTTCATTCAGGCATTGATGTAGAAAAGCTTTCACATTCCTCGTTTGAAGGAATTTCATGGGCAACTGTTGGGGGAGAAAGCTCAGGAGTGGGGACAGAAAGGGTTCTTTCTGTAGATGGTATCCATAACGTAATTAAGATATTTGAAGAGATTGCAAATGATAATCTTGAGGGTATCGATTTCATAGAGGCGTTATCCTGTACTGGAGGATGCTTGGGAGGACCTCTTAATGTTAATAATCCATATATAGCCAAGACCAATATTTTGTCTCATATAAAAGCTGCAAAAGAGAAACAATTTATAAGTAAGGATTTTGAAGAAGATTATGGGGATTTGAAGTGGGAGACAAATGTAGAGTATAAGCCAGTTATGAAGCTTGACCAGAATAGGATGAAGGCTATAGAAAAGATGGAAACCATGGAAAAAATAATAGTGCAGTTACCTGGACTTGATTGTGGTGCCTGCGGTGCTCCAAGCTGTCGAGCATTAGCTGAAGATATTGTAAGAGAGCAAGCAAATATTACAGACTGTATTATTAAAATGAAAGAAAGGGTAAGTGATTTGGCAGAACAAATGGTTGAGCTAGAACGAGTTTTCAAGCCAAGTAAAAAGGTGGAATAAGTGAGGATAATAGAATTAATTAATAAATTGGGACTAAGCTGCATAACATCAAATAGTGACCTTGAGAAAGTAGTTAAGGGTGTTTATATTTGTGATCTTTTGAGCTGGGTTATGGCAAAGGCTAAGAAGGATGACCTTTGGATTACTGTACTAACCAGCCTGAACATTGTTGCAGTTGCGTCTATGGTAGATGTAGCATGTGTTGTTATTCCAGAAGGCATTCAGGTTGAGGAAGCAACAATAAAAAAAGCTGAACAGAACGATGTAATAATACTTAAATCTAATATGCCAGCTTATGAGATAGGGGTCTCTATAAGTAAGGTTTTGATTAAAGGAACTAGTTAAGAATGAGTTATGTTATATAAAGAATTATATACTGAATTATTAGCTTGTTATGAAAAATTATACTTTAGTTGATAGAAAAGGTAAAGGAACTAGACAAAATGATAAGAGCAACAATGGATTTGCATATACATTCATGCTTATCTCCTTGTGGAGATGTGGACATGACCCCAAACAATATTGTTAATATGGCATGTCTAAAGGGACTTGATTTTATAGCTGTAACTGATCACAATACAGTAGAAAATGTAAGTGCAGTTGTAAAGTGTGCAAAGGATAAGGGGTTAATTGTTATTCCTGGTATGGAGCTTGAGACTCAAGAGGAAATACATGTTCTATGTTATTTTAGAACACTAGAAAGAGCTATTGAATTTCAAAGCGTTGTATATGCATCATTACCTGATATAAATAATAGAAGTGAGATTTTTGGAAGACAGATGGTAATGAATGAAAAGGATGACTTGATCGGTGAAATAGATCGAATGCTATTAACAGCTACAAGTATAAGTATAGATGATTTGGTTTATAGGATTAAGGAATATGATGGTGTAATAATACCTGCACATGTAGACAGAGAGTCATACAGTATGATTTCTAGCTTTGGTATGATACCTGAGGAGTATGGGTTTAAGTTTTTAGAGTTATCAAAAAGGGTTTCTATTAATGATTTTTTAGATAAAAATCCTTCGTTGAGCAAATATAGCTTTTTAAAATCGTCGGATGCACATTACTTATGGGATATCTTGGAGAGAACTTTTTCTCTCGATTTAGAAAATAAAAGTATTGATTCAATTTTTAGAAGGTTAAGTAATTAGAAGTAGCTATATTAGCATTATGAATATAGGTAAGATTAAAAGTACGAATGTAGGTAAGATTATAATTACGAATGTAGGTAAGATTATAATTACGAATATATGTATGTGCACAAGGATGTATATAAGGATGTGAGGAAATATGGAAAGTACCTGTAGCTCAGAATCCCAAATATTTGAGGTTAATGCTATTGAACAGGTAATTAATAGGGATTACAAAAAGCTATATGGAATGGTTTATAGAATGACAGAAAGTCATCAAGATACTGAAGATATTCTACAAAATGCATTTTTGAAAGTATATAAAAACATAGATAAATTTATGAATAAGTCAAGATTATCAACATGGATTTATAAAATAGTCATTAATGAAAGCTGTAGACATATGAAGTCTTGGAAAAAGTTGCCTGTAGTTGCTATAGCAGAGGATAGGGGCATTACTGAAGAGGCTTTTTTTAATAGTCTTGAGTTTGTGCCAGACTTTAGTGAGAATCTTGTTATTGAAGAGTTACGAGAAAAATGTCTTCATGGTTTTTTAAGATGCATACCTAAAAAAATGCGTGTATGCTTTTTGCTCAAAACCTGTTTAGAATTAAAGAACAAAGAGATTGCTGAGGTTATGAATATTACTACTGACAACGTTAAAGTTACATTATATCGTTCACGTAAGCGTCTAAAAGAAATGTTTGAGGATAGATGCAGTTTGATCGATCCATCAAAACCTTGTAAGTGCTATTTTTGGATAAAGTATATGAAGGATAATAATCTGCCACTTCCAGAAGGTCACAGACAGATAAAAGCCGATGCTCTCAAAGAGGAACATTTTAGGAATCTTTCATTGCTTAAAAAAATTGATTATCTATATCATGCAGAAGAAAGCATATCAAAAATAGAATTTATTAATAAACTAAAAAAAGTTATAGAAATTTTGTAACCAATTTAGTATTAGTCGTGTCTAATGTATATCAATGAATATTAAGCTCATTGAAAATAAAGAGCAATTTTTGCTGTTGTATTTTAGGAGGACATGATTATGAAAAAGAAAATTGTAGCACCATGTGGCATCGACTGTTTTAATTGTGAGGTTTATGAGGATAATCTGACTGAAGAAGCAAAAACAGGAATTTCTGAAAGAACCAAAATACCAAAAGAAAAAATAAGCTGTAAAGGCTGTATAGACGGAAACCAATGTTCGTTTATTGAAATTCAAGGGAAAAAGTGTAAAACGTTAGAATGTATAAAGGATAAGGGGGTAGACTATTGTTTTCAATGCAATGATTTTCCTTGCTCATTTTTGATGCCTCTAGCTGATGGAGCATCAAAATTTCCTCAAAACATTAAATTGTACAATTTGTGTCAAATGAAAAAAATAGGCGTTGAGGCATGGAGCGAGCAAGCTAATGAAATCAGAAGGACTTATTTTACAAAGAAGATAAAGATTGGTGAAGGTGGAAGTGAAGAATGAAATTAATTGCTATGCTTATTTTTATTGTTGAAGCTAACACTAAACTTAAATTAAA
The DNA here is from genome assembly GCA_003251775.1 of Clostridia bacterium. GTDB lineage: Bacteria > Bacillota > Clostridia > DSM-8532 > SZUA-474 > SZUA-474. The sequence continues at coordinate 7,355 of QKEK01000163.1, forward strand.
ATAGTATTTTGTATACAATGCATAATATTATTAATCTAGCTGAATATACGTAGTACTAGTACTTTTGATATATACATTTCAAAATATTAATTATTAACAATCTAAATTTTATGGTTGAAAAGTTATTTTAAAGATGCTATAATTTACTGGAGGCAATTGTTAATTGCTTAACAAACTTGATGAGTTTGAACGTTTAATTTTTTTGTATAAGTTTGTTAATTGCTTAACAAACTATGTAGTTCTTAAAATCACCTGTATTTGCAGGTAGATAAATTATAGTTGGGAGGTCTTTATTTATGGGGTGCAATTGCGGATGTGTCTGCGTTGACGCTAATGCGGAGAAGCTTAGTGAAGTTATTGAGAAGTATAAGAATACAGAAGGAGCACTTATTCCTGTTTTGCATGAAGCTCAGGAGATATATGGGTATTTACCTTTGTCTGTACAGAAGGCTGTTGCTGAAGGATTGGACATTTCCTTAGCAGAGGTCTACGGTGTGGTAACATTTTACACACAATTTTCTTTAAATCCCAAGGGAAAATACAAAATTCAGGTTTGTTTGGGAACAGCTTGCTATGTTAAGGGTGCTGGAGATATCTATGATAAGCTAAAGGCAGCACTTAATCTAAATGATGGAGATTGTACTGAAGATGGCTTGTTTTCAGTAGAGGCTTGTAGATGTATTGGTGCATGTGGTTTGGCACCAGTAATAATGGTAAATGATGATGTTTTCGGCAGACTTACTGTTGATGACATAGACGGTATCATTAAGCAATACAAAGACAAGGAAATTGAATAGGCTATGAGAGATATATCTTTACATTTAATGGATATCATACAAAATTCTATAACAGCAAATTCTAATAGAATAGTCACTACTATAAGTACAGATAATGAAAAAGATTTTTTGTATATATCTATAAAGGACAATGGAAAAGGTATGTCAAAGGAATTCTTAGAAAATGTTATTGATCCATTTACAACATCACGTACAACTCGTAAGGTTGGACTAGGTATACCTCTTTTTAAGGAGTCTGCCGAAAGAGCAGAGGGCTTTCTAAGTATTGAGTCAGAGCTAGGTAAGGGAACTCTAGTCTCTGTAAGCTATAAGATAAGCCATATTGACAGACTTCCATTAGGAGATATTGCACAAACCTTTAGTCAATTAGTAATGGCAAGTCCTGAAATTGAGTTTGAGCTAAAAATGAATAATGGATCAGATAGCATTCAAATAAATACTGTAGAAATACAGGATACTCTAGGAGAAGTACCTATAACAAATTTTGAGGTTATAGAGTGGATAAATAATTATATTACTGAATCAATAAAGTGTATATTTGGAGGTGTATTAGATGAAATCCTTAGCTGAACTCGCAGCAATAAGAGAAAAGGCATTGAAAGAAATTAGTCTACGTCAGAGTAATGATGGATATAAAATTATTGTAGGTATGGCTACTTGTGGTATAGCTGCTGGAGCAAGACCTGTAATGAATTCTTTTGTAGAAGAGCTTAAAAAAAGAAATCTGACAAATGCAACTGTATCTATGACTGGTTGTGTAGGCGTATGCAGATTAGAGCCTATGGTTGAGGTTATTGCTCCAGATGGAGAAAAAACGACATATGTTAAGATGTCACCAGAAATGGTAGAAAAAATCGTAGTTGAACATATAGTTAATGGTAAACCAGTTAAAGAATATACAATTGGAAACGCAGATAACTAGTATTTGTAGATTGGAGGGGTTGAAATGCAGATATACAGATCTCATATCTTAGTTTGTGGTGGTACTGGTTGTACTGCTTCAAAATCACTTGAGATTATAAGTGAGTTAGAGTCACACATAAATGCAAATAGCTTACAAAACGAAGTTAAGGTTGTTAAAACAGGCTGTTTCGGACTTTGTGAAAAGGGTCCAATATTGGTTATTTATCCAGAGGGAGCAACATACGTAACAGTTGCACCTTCTGACGTAAAGGAGATTGTTGAGGAGCATCTTGTAAAAGGAAGAATAGTAAAGAGATTGTTACCAAAGGATGCTAAATTAGCAGAGGTTGTCACATCACTTGATAAGGTAGACTTCTTTGCAAGGCAGATGAGAATAGCACTTAGAAACTGTGGTGTTATTAATCCAGAGGTTATAGATGAATATATAGCTTGTGATGGATATAAGGCTCTTGGTAAGGTGCTTACTGAAATGAAGCCTGCCGATGTTATAGCTGAGATAAAGAAGTCAGGTCTACGTGGACGTGGGGGCGGTGGTTTCCCAACTGGTGTTAAGTGGGAATTAGCTTCTAAGCCAGTAGCTGACCAAAAATATGTTTGCTGTAATGCTGACGAAGGAGACCCAGGTGCTTTTATGGACAGAAGTGTACTTGAAGGAGATCCACACTCTGTTATAGAAGCAATGGCAATTGCTGGTTATGCAATAGGTGCTAGTCAAGGATATATTTATATAAGAGCTGAATACCCAATAGCAGTTGAAAGATTACAGATAGCAATTAAACAAGCAAAAGAATACGGTTTACTTGGCAAGAACATATTTGATTCAGATTTCTCTTTTGACCTTGAGTTAAGACTTGGTGCTGGTGCATTTGTATGTGGTGAAGAAACTGCTCTTATGACTTCAATTGAAGGAAAAAGAGGAGAACCAAGACCAAGACCACCATTCCCTGCAAATGAAGGACTTTGGAGAAAGCCTACTGTACTTAACAACGTTGAAACCTATGCTAATATACCATCTATCATTAATAATGGTGCGGACTGGTTTGCTAGTATTGGAACAGAAAAGAGTAAGGGCACCAAGGTATTTGCAATAGGTGGTAAAATAAATAACACTGGACTAGTAGAAATACCAATGGGTACAACCTTAAGAGAGGTTGTTTATGATATAGGTGGTGGTATACCTAACGGTAAGAAATTCAAGGCGGCTCAAACTGGTGGACCATCTGGTGGTTGTATACCAGCTCAGCTTATAGATACACCTATTGACTATGATACATTAATCCAGTTAGGCTCAATGATGGGATCAGGTGGTCTTATCGTAATGGATGAAGACAACTGTATGGTGGATATTGCAAAATTCTTCTTAGAGTTTACAGTAGATGAGTCATGTGGAAAATGTCCTCCTTGTAGAATTGGTACTAAGAGAATGTACGAAATTCTTGAAAGGATTACTGAGGGTAAGGGTGAAGAGAGCGACATAGAAAAGCTTGAGATTTTAGCAAAGAATATCAAGGCATCTGCACTATGTGGTTTGGGTCAAACAGCACCTAATCCTATATTAAGTACATTAAAATACTTTAGGGATGAGTATGATGCACACATTAAGGACAAAAAATGTCCTGCTGGGGTATGTAAATCATTATTAAAGTTTGTTATAGATGCAGATAAGTGTAAGGGATGTAGCTTGTGTCAAAGAAAGTGTCCTACAAACGCTATTTCAGGTGAAATTAAAAAGCCATATGTTATTGATCAGGACAAATGTATTAAATGTGGTGCTTGTATGGATGCTTGTAAATTCAAGGCTATAGAGAAAAAAGCTTAAGGAAGGAGTGGAGTATAATGGCTGAAATGGTTACTTTAACGATAGATGGTATAGAAGTGAAGGCTCCAGTTGGTTCTACAGTATTAGATGCTGCAAAATCAGCGGGTATAAAAATACCTACACTATGTTTTCTTAAAGAAATTAATGAGATTGGTGCTTGTAGAATGTGTGTTGTTGATACTGGTGCTAGGAGTCTACAAGCAGCTTGTGTATACCCTGTTTCAGAGGGGTTAAAGGTGGTAACAAATTCTCCAGCAGTAAGAGAAGCACGTAAAGTTACCTTGGAGTTAATACTATCAAACCATGAAAGAAAGTGTCTTTCATGTGTGAGAAGTAATAATTGTGAATTGCAACAGCTAGCTAAGGACTTAAATATTGAAGATATAAGATTTGATGGTGAAACCTATGATTTCTGTGTAGATGATGCGTCACCTTCAATTGTAAGAGACCCCAATAAATGCGTTCTTTGCAGACGTTGCGTAAGTATGTGTAAAAACATTCAAGGTGTAGCAGCTATTGAGACTATGGAAAGAGGCTTCAAGACTATTGTTTCTTCTCCGTTTAATATGTCACTAAATGATGTTCCTTGCGTAAATTGTGGTCAATGTATTACTGTTTGCCCAGTTGGAGCACTAAAGGAAAAGGATGACACTCAGAAGGTTTGGGATGCTATTGCAAATAAGGAGCTACATGTAGTAGTACAGACAGCACCTGCTGTAAGAGTAGCTATAGCTGAAGAATTTGGAAATCCTGTAGGCTCAAGAGCAACAGGAAAGATGGTAACAGCATTAAGAAAGCTTGGCTTTGATAAGGTTTTTGATACAGATACAGCTGCTGACTTAACCATTATGGAAGAGGGTACAGAGCTTCTAGGAAGAATTCAGAACGGCGGTAAGCTACCTGTAATTACCTCATGTAGCCCTGGCTGGATTAAGTACTGTGAGCATAACTACCCAGAATTCTTAGAAAATTTATCTAGCTGTAAATCACCACAGAATATGTTTGGTGCAGTGCTAAAATCCTATTATGCAGATAAGATGGAAATTGACCCAAAGAAGATGTTTGTAGTATCTGTTATGCCATGTACAGCAAAGAAATTTGAGGTTCAAAGACCTGAATTAGGTACTGATTGTTATTCTGATGTTGATGTTTCTATTACTACCAGAGAGCTTGCAAGAATGATAAAGGAAGCTGGGATAGACTTTAACAACTTAGAGGAAACACATTTTGATGATCCAATGGGTGATGCAACAGGAGCCGCAGTTATCTTCGGTGCAACAGGCGGTGTTATGGAAGCAGCACTTAGAACAGTTGCCGATATTCTTGATAATACTGACCATGCAGAGATTGAATATAAAGCAGTCAGAGGCGTTGAGGGAATTAAAGAGGCTGAGGTAGAAATGGGTGGCATGAAGGTTAAGGCTGCGGTTGCTCATGGTCTTGGAAATGCTAAGAAGCTGTTGGATAAGATTAAGGCAGGAGAAGCTGAGTATCATTTTGTAGAAATCATGGCTTGTCCAGGTGGCTGTGTAAATGGTGGCGGTCAGCCAATACAGCCTGCAACAGTTAGAAATGAAGTTGATTTAAGAGCTGAGAGAGCAAAGGCTATTTATGTTGAGGATGAATCCTTACCAATAAGAAAGTCTCATAAAAATGAGAAGATGATGAAGCTTTACGAAGAATACTTTGAAAAGCCTGGCAGTCACAAGGCTCATAAGTATCTTCATACTCACTATGTAGCAAGAGAAAACTATCCAGATGACTGTTCAGAAGGATGTTGCTAAGAGTTATATTACAATATAATTATTAAAAATTGGAGTGAGTTTTATGTCTCCTCCTATAGGGACATTTTGTGAACCGTGGTAAGTTTGGTGAGGCAGACAGCAGATTAAGCTGTCTGCCTTTTCCGGTTTTCGGCTATTTTCTCGGCTTCTTCGGCGAAGGCTCAAATGACGCCGATGTCACGGTAGTGAATCTTTTATTTTGGATTTTTTAACTTTCAATTTGTACTATTTTTGTCTTTGCTTTAGGAACCAATATGTTCACATGTTGGGGACACGTTTAGAGTATAGCTCTGATTCTTTATCTTTTTGTACAAGTATAATCTTAAGCTCTTTATTTTCTTCCTCCAACTCATATATTCTTTGATTAGCTTTATTTATTTCTGTATACAAATTATCTATTTTATTATTTAAAGATTTAACAGTAGCTTCAAAAGCTCTACGTTGCTCAATAATAAATTCATTTAAGAACTTGTTCTGATTTTGCACCAAATGAAAAAATGGGGAAACTAAAATAAGAAAATAGGTATACAAATTTAAATATAAATGGTATACTGAAGTTGATAGCAAAATTATGAAGAGTGGATTACTTTTGTTTTCCACTCTTTTGTTTTAAGAATAACAAAATTCTTACGTAAAATTTGTAGATATACATGGTAACGTGAGAAACGCAAGATTCTCATGATTAAACATGTGATATAAAATATGTGTGTAATTAAAGAATATAATAAAAATTTGAATAATAAATTAACAGGAGGTGTTTTTTATTAAGAAAAATGAACTACCAATAAATGATGAGATAAGAGATAGGGAAGTTCGAGTTATAGATAGTGAGGGAGAGATGTTAGGAATTATGTCCTCTAAAGAAGCTCAGAAATTAGCTGGTATAAAAAATCTCGATCTTGTAAAAATAGTACCTAACGGAGTACCCCCAGTGTGCAAAATTATGGATTACGGCAAGTGTATGTTTGAGATGGCAAAAAAACAGAAAGAGGTTAGGAAGAAACAAAAGGTTGTCTCTCTTAAGGAAGTCAGGGTATCTGCTAAAATTGAGGATCATGATTTTGAGTTCAAGGTAAAAAGTGCACAAAAATTTTTACAAAGCGGAGATAAGGTAAAGGTAAGCATAAGGTTTAAAGGCAGAGAGATGAGATATACTATAGCAGGTAAAGAGGTACTAGATAAGTTTGCACAGGCAGTAAATGAGTTGGCTCAAGTTGAAAAGCCTGCGAAGCTAGAAGGTAAAAACATGATGATGATATTAAGCCCCAAAAAGTAAGAATAGTCAAGTTAAAAATGATATATAATATTATGTAGTAAGATACTTAACTAACCTTTTGGAATTTAATATTTTAAAATAGAGATATGATGATTAAATAAAAAAATACAAATAAATACAATATATTGCTAAATCACAAATCAGTTTTATTAAGCTGGTTAGTCATTATATAAAAAACTGGATAAACTATTTCTCAAGAACTCTCTTAAATTTGTTGGAGTTTGAGGTTAGGAATTAAGTAATCCAAATAAATTAAGGGAGGTGTAAATATGGCTGATAAGGTGATTAGTTGCAGGGATTGCAACACTGAATTCATTTTCAATGAAAGCGAACAGGCTTTTTATAAAGAAAAGGGATTTGAAAACGAGCCTCAAAGATGTCCTGACTGCAGAAGAGCAAGAAAGCAGCAAAGGAACAATAATAGAGGCGGCGGATACGGAGGCAATAGATGGTAAAAAGAGAGAGCGAAAGCTCTCTTTTTTTTACCATAAATGTGTAATTGCTTGACTGTGAAGTTTAGTGCTGGGGTTTGGTAGCAGAAACTAATAGAAATTAAAATAAAGGGGAAGGGAAGTTGCGTGATACACCTTCAAATGTATAAATATTCTTATGTGTGTAATACTAGGTAGAGTATATTGTGTTGTCGTATAGATAATATTTGGTTGTGGGTGGTATCATGTTCAAGTTTGTTAAGAATAAAATTAATGCAATTAAGTTATTTAGCAAGAATAATGAAGATAGCAATAAAGAAATTAAAGTTGATATAAAGCTAACTACTAATATCGATAAAAATATATCCATTATTAAAGAGATTATGGGGTTAAATAAAGATTTTATAATCAGAGAGTTTTTTCTAGGAGAACGGAAAAGTATAAGAATAGCTTTGTTCTATATAGACGGAATGGTAGAAAAAACTACTATTAATCAAAGCATACTAAAGCCTTTAATGTATGATGTATGGATGATTAAGTCAGATATTAATCAAAATTTAAATACTATAGAAACCATAAAAAAAACAATAGTAAGCGTAGGAGACATTGAGCTTGAAAGCTCAATAAACCTACTTATTGAAAGTTGCCTTACAGGAAACACAGTAATGCTAGTAGATAAATATACAGAGGGTCTTGTTATAAGTACCGCAGCATGGGTCGCAAGGGCAATAGAAGAGCCCAAAACCGAAGTAGTAGTTCGTGGACCAAGAGAAGGCTTTACCGAGAATATAACATCTAATACAGTCCTTATTCGACGCAAAATATGTGATCCTAACCTCATATTTGAAGCTATGAAAATAGGAGTAAGGACGAAAACAAAGGTAGCTATAGCTTACATAAATGGGATAGTAGATAAAAAGATAGTTGATGAAGTAAAACTAAGATTAGGAAGAATTAAAATAGATGCTGTGTTAGAATCAGGCTACATTGAACAATTAATAGAGGATGCCCCTTTTTCCTTATTTACTACAGTGGGAAATAGCGAAAAGCCTGATGTCGTTGCAGCAAAGATGTTGGAAGGGAGAGTTGCTATTATTACGGATGGAACTCCGATAGTATTAACCGTTCCGATGCTTTTTGGTGAGAGCTTCCATAGCTCAGAGGATTACTATTCAAGACCATATTATATGAGCTTCGTCAGGATAATACGATATTTATCGTTAATAATCAGCATTTTTGCACCATCAGTGTTTGTGGCATTAACTACATTTCATCAAGAGGTTATTCCAACCCCGCTTTTTTTTACAATGGCTGTTGCTAGAGAAGGAACCCCTTTCCCAGCTATGTTAGAGGCGTTTGTTATGATAGTAACCTTTGAAATATTAAGAGAAGCAGGGGTAAGACTACCAAGGCCTGTAGGACAAGCTATATCTATAGTGGGAGCATTAGTAATTGGAGAAGCTACAGTGCAGGCTGGTATTGTTTCTTCTCCAATGGTAATAGTAGTTGCATTAACTGCAATAGCATCTTTTATCTCTGTTGTTCATGGCGACTCCGCAAGCATCTTAAGGTTAATTTTTATTATAATAGGAGGTATCCTAGGTGCCTACGGAATTACAATAGGATTAATTTTTGTTTTGGTTCATCTAACCTCCTTAAGGTCATTTGGTATTCCATATTTTGCTCCTTTTGCTCCTTTTGTTGCTAGTGATTTAAAGGATAGCATAATACGAGCTCCTTTATGGTTAATGAATAGAAGGCCATATAGTTTGCGTCCAGAAAACTCTCAGAGAGAAAAAGCTAATAGCTTACCCCAGAAGCAATAATATATTTGGTTGGTGATTTAATGAAATATATACGTAAACCTATAAAGCTGTCGATTATACTGTTAGCCCTCTTTGTTCTTGCAGGATGCTGGAATAGTAATGAAATGAATGATTTAGCTATAGTAACTGCATTTGGTGTGGATACAGCAGAAAAACCTGATGAAATAAGCTTGATTGGTCAAATAATAAATATACGAAATATTGCTACTGCTGAAAAGAGTGCAGCTGGAGGAGATGTCTTCTGGAATGTTGAAATTACAGGAGAAACTGTTTTTGATGCATTAAGAAATCTTACCTTTATCAATAATAGAAAGGCGTTTGGACATCATTACCAGATTCTTGTTGTTGGAAAGGAAATAGCAGAAAAAGGGGTGATAAAGGACCTTGAGCATTTTGCTAGGGATCATGGCGACAGGAGAACTGTGTGGGTGGTAGTTGCTGACGGAAAGGCAAAGGATGTTTTGGATGTCAAGACAGAGCTAGAACCCATAAACGGAAGATATATAGCACAGCTGGTTGAGGTAAGAACTGCAACATCAAAGGCTGTAGGTGTAACCTTTCAGAATTTTCTTCAAAGGTATATAAGTAAAACAACTAGTACTTTTGCCTCAATAGTGAGAGTAATTAAGAAAAATGGTGTGGAAAGCTTGGAGCTAAACGGAACGGCTGTTTTTAAGAAGGATAAGCTTGTAGGAGAATTAAATGGAAAAGAAACTAGGGGGCTTTTATTTGTAATTGATGATATTAAAAGTGGTATTATTGTAGTTGAACCAGAAAATCAGGGGAAGACAAGCCTCGAAATTAATAAATCTGGCACTAAGGTGACTCCAAAGATAACAGATAACGGTGTTCAAATGGATATAGAGGTTAAGCTAAAAACATACTATGCAGGAGACACGGAGGATTTTTTTAATGTAACAAAAAAGGAGGATCGAGAGCTACTTCAGCTTTATGCAAATAAAGTAGTAAAGGAGGAAATAGAAGCTGCAATTAAAAAGGCTAAAAGCCTGAATACAGATGTTTTTGGCTTTGGTGATGCTGTACACAGAAAATATCCTAAGCAATGGAAAGGGATGGAAAGTAATTGGGATAGTATTTTCCCTGATATAAAGGTTAGTATTAAGGTAGAAACAAGTATTGATTCGTCGTTTAATATAACTGAATTGCCATAGAATAAAGGAATACAAAAAACAAGGAGGTAGGCTGTTTGTGGATATAGAAGACCAAAAAATATCTGGAGTACAATTAACCCAATTAATGATTTGTTTTATTTGTGGTTCAAACATACTACTAACAGTATCTATGACTGTTGCCAAGCAAGATATATGGCTGGCAATATTGGGAGGAGTTGTAGAAAGTCTGGTCTTTGCTATTATTTATATTTTTATAACTAAAAAATATCCAAATAAGACTCTAATAGAGATAAATGACTTGGTTTTTGGAAGTTTTTTAGGTAAGCTGGTTTCAACACTGTACATAATCTTCTTTTTTCTTCAGGGAAGTGCTTACTTAAGAATAATTACCAATTTTTTTAAAAGTCAGATTATGCCTGAAACACCCATGTTTGTACTTGCTTTAGCTTTGTTAATAGTATGTGCCTATGCAGTAAATAAGGGGTTTGAGGTGATTTCAAGACTTAGTATGCTATTCTTAATTTTTCTTATGTTAGAAGTAGCTTTTGTTTTTGTTACAGGCTATAGTGATATGAAGTTTAAGAATTTTCTCCCCATCTTTGATATTACTATGACTGACTTTATTAAGTCTGCTAATATTATTGGTACAACACATTTTGGAGAATTTGTAGTATTTTTAATGTTTTTTGCCCTCTTAAATAATACGAGCAAGGGGAAAAACTCCAATATAAAAATCTACATCATATCAATATTATCGGGAGGTGCAATTCTTATTGTAATCTCTGTAATCACAATTGCATTAATAGGAAATCTAGCTCCCATAGACAATTACCCTTATTTCCAAGCTATTCGAATTATAAATGTACGAGACATTCTGACCAGATTTGAGATTATTACGTCAATTAATATTTTAGCAATGGTATTTTTTAAAATATGTGTTTACTTTTATGCTACTGTTTCAGGAATTAGAAAAATATTAAAATTAAGCTCACAAAGCTTTTTAGTACTTCCTATAGGCATTATAATGATAAATACAAGTCTTATGTTATTTAAAAATCCCTTTGAAGTAACCCAGTTTGCTACTGAAATATTTCCTTTATATGGTTTGGTTTTTGAGGTGTTATTTCCTGTACTGATATTAGTAATTACTCAGATGAAAAAACTATTTGTTAATAGGTGAAAAATTTCTATTTACATAAGAACCTTTAAGCTTCTGTTTAGGCTACTATAGTATGAGTAAGAAATGAAAGATTAAAGAAGGTGTATAAAATGATTATGTTAATAATTATATTTATTTTAATAGCTATAGTACAATATCCTAAGCTTATAAACACAGAGAGTAGAAGGGAAGTAATTATTTTTACTGTGTTTTTAGTTTTTGCGTTTGTATTTAGTATACTACAAAAAATAGGGGTAGAAATACCTAGCCCCTACAGTGGTATTGAAAAGATTGTTAAGCTCTTTACCTAATATTTTGTTAACTGTGCTTTGCTAGCTTACTACGAAACTATAATAACCTGTCCTGTAATATAAGAAGAGCTTATATTAGAGGCAAGAAAAACAAACGCTGGTGCAACTTCAAATGGTTGGGCTGCTCTGCCCATTGGTCTGTCTGTTCCAAAATAAGCCGTTTCACATGCAGTCATATTTGCTGGTACTAAGGGTGTCCATGTCATTCCTGGTGCTACACCGTTTACTCTTATCCCTCTATGTACCAGTGATTGTGCGAGTGACTTTGTAAAGACTAAGGCTGCTCCTTTACTTGAAGAGTAGTCAATATTATTCCCTGCACCCTCGAATGCTGTAACAGAGATATTGTTTATTATGGCTGCACCACTTCTCATATAAGGGAGAGATGCCTTAACCATATAAAAGCTTGAATAGACATTAGTTCTGAAGATATCTTCCAATTGCTCCTGTGATATAGCTTCAATACTAGGTTGGTTGTATGACGCTCCAACATTGTTTACCAAAATGTCTATTTTACCAAATTCCTTCATGGTTTGTTCAACAACCTTGTTGCAATTAGCTTGATTTCTCACATCCGCTCTTATAGTTAAGCATTTGCGTCCGTGAGCGTTGACTCTTCTTTGGGTTTCAAGTGCGTCAGGGCTTTCATAATCGCTTAGATAAACGATACAGACATCAGCACCTTCCTTTGCAAAGGCTATTGCAACGGCTCTTCCTATTCCACTATCGCCTCCAGTGATTATAGCTACCTTGTTTTGAAGCTTATTGCTTCCTATATAATTCGGATCTTCTGATACCGGAAGAGGAACCATTATGTATTCTATTCCAGGCTGCATGGGTTGATGCTGTGGTGGAAATCCCATATTGACTATCTTACATTTGAGGGGATTATAATTACAAGGATACATTTTATACCTCCTTTTATCTTAATTAATAATATCCTATCTTATTATATGAATAGTAAACATAAAAAGTTAATTTGAATAAAAAACATATTTCTTGCGTATTGTAATATTTTATGATAGAATATATTTCGAAACAAAAACCTTGTGTTATCAATTCTAAAACAGATTGCAGATAACATAGAAGTGTTGCTGTTTCACAATAAGACCGAGTGCTTGGTTTTTGGAAACTCCGACCAGCTACCCAGCTCTATGGTATTGATTAGAAAGGAGAATTATTATGGCTTACGCAAACAAATCAGAGATTATAACTCAGTATCAGGTTAAAGAAGGAGATACTGGTTCACCTGAGGTTCAGGTTGCATTGCTGACTAGCAGAATCAATCAATTAAACGAGCATCTAGAGCTTCATAAGAAGGATCACCATTCAAGAAGGGGACTTTTAAAAATGGTTGGTCATAGAAGAAATCTTTTGAATTACTTGATGAAAACTGATATTGAAAGATATCGTACATTGATTGCAAAATTAGGCTTGAGAAAGTAATTTATAGAAAGAGCGGAGTTTTTCCGCTCTTTTTAGTTCATTACCATACTGTTCTGTTTGTTGCAATATTGCAATATTGCAATATTTGTTTATTTTTTTAGTCGGTATAAGTGAAATAAATAGTAATTTAAATTAAATGTTTTAAAAAACTATTTTTGTTCAGAATATATAATAATGATAAAGTATTGATTGCAAATGAAGAATGCAAGAGTTCGGAAAAGAGGGAGTAGTATGCTACTCATTGTTTTCTGTACTTTTGTGCCTCGTTTGCAGTTAAGGATTAGGAGGCGTAATTATTTATGAAAAAAACATTTTCATTTGAGCTTGCTGGACGTAATCTAGTAATTGAGACAGGTCAACTTGCTCAGCTAGCCAATGGTGCTGTATTAGTCAGGTACGGGGACACTGTAGTTTTAAGTACTGCAACAGCATCTAGTAGTCCCAGAGAGGGGATAGACTTTTTTCCGCTAAGCGTAGACTATGAGGAAAAGCTTTACGCAGTAGGAAAAATTCCTGGTGGATTTATTAAAAGAGAGGGTAAGCCAACAGAAAAAGCAATACTAATCTCAAGGGTTATTGACAGACAAATGAGACCATTATTTCCTAAGGATTTGAGAAATGATGTTTGCTTAGTTAATACTGTTATGTCTGTTGAACAGGATTGCTCACCTGAGGTAGCCTCTATGCTAGGAACATCAATAGCACTGGCTATTTCTGACATTCCATTTAACGGTCCAATAGCAGGCATTGTGCTTGGGTTAATAGATGGAGAGGTAGTTATAAACCCAGATGCTAAGCAAAGAAAAATGAGTGATATGTATGTAACATTATCAGCTACTAAAGAAAAAATTGTTATGATAGAGGCTGGAGCAAATCAGGTTCCTGACGAGGTTATGCTTGAGGCCATTAAAAAAGGTCATGAGGAAATAAAAAGGATTATTGAATTTATAGAGTCTATAGTTAGTGAAATAGGAAAGCCTAAGTTTGCATATAATTCTTACGAGGTGCCAGAGGATATATTTAACACCGTTAAGGAATTTGCATATGAGGATATGAAGAAGGCCCTGATGACTGATGATAAGACCCAAAGAGATACAAATGTTTCTTTGGTTGCTGAGAAGGTACAGGAGCATTGCTCTGAGCTGTATCCTGATATGGGTGCAAAGGTGGCTGAGGCATTATATAAATTACAAAAAAAGGTAGTTAGAACACTAATTCTAGAAGAAGGAAAGAGAGTTGACGGAAGAACACTAGCTGACATAAGACAGCTGTCAGCCGAGGTTGGATTATTACCAAGAACACATGGGTCAGGATTATTCCAGAGAGGTCAGACTCAGGTTCTTACAAACGTAACATTAGGACCTTTAGGTGAAGTTCAGATGCTGGATGGTCTGGATTTGGATGAGGATCAAAAAAGATATATGCATCACTATAATTTCCCCGCATACAGTGTTGGTGAAGCAAAATCCTCAAGAGGACCAGGTAGAAGAGAGATTGGTCATGGTGCATTGGCAGAAAGGGCACTTGAGCCTGTTATACCATCTGCTGAAGAGTTCCCGTATGCAATTAGACTTGTGTCTGAGGTAATTATGTCTAACGGGTCTACCTCTCAAGGGAGTGTGTGTGCAAGTACTCTAGCCCTAATGGATGCTGGAGTACCTATAAAAGAGCCTGTTGCAGGTATTTCAGCTGGTTTGGTAACAGATGATGAAAATCCTGAAAGGTTTGTGACCTTCATGGATATCCAAGGAATTGAGGATTTCTTTGGAGATATGGACTTTAAGGTTGCAGGAACTAAAAATGGTATTACTGCGATACAAGTAGATATTAAGGTTGATGGTTTGACTTATGAAATAATAAGACAAGCCTTTGAAATCACAAAGCGTGGAAGATATCAGATATTAGACGAAGCCATGCTTCCTGTAATAGCAGCTCCTAGAGAAAGCTTATCACCATATGCACCAAAGGTATTTACTACTGAAATTAATCCAGATAAAATCCGAGATGTTATTGGACCAGGTGGCAAAACGATAAACAAAATTATAGCAGAAACAGGTGTAAAAATAGATATTGAGGATACAGGTAAGGTGTTGGTGTCAACCTCGGATCAAGCAGCAGGAGAAAAGGCAATAGCTATAATTCATGGAATTGCCTGTGATCCAGAGCCAGGTCAAATTTTTACTGGTAAGGTTGTAAGGATAATGAATTTCGGTGCTTTCGTTGAGTTTGTTCCTGGAAAAGAGGGCTTAGTTCATATTTCCAAGCTGGACAACAAACGTGTAGATAAGGTCGAGGATGTAGTTAATATAGGAGATGAAATACTAGTTAAGGTGCTAGAGGTTGATAAGCAGGGTAGAATTAACCTCTCAAGAAAAGATGCTATAAATCCTTAATTAGAATGGTTTTAGTAAAAAATTAACAAAAAACAACATAAAACATAAACCACTTGAGCGATGACATTTTCAATGTTTATCGCTCTTTACATTTAATAAGCAAGTTAAAACCTTAAAAGAATTGTTAATTAAGTTATGTGTATGGTATATATAGTATAATAGATATGACATTAGGTAAATAATAGGTACTATTATTGATATGGAGGTTTATTTATGAAATTAAGAATATTATTTGTTTCAGCAGAGGTAGCACCATATGCAAAAACTGGTGGTTTGGCAGATGTAGCTGGTTCGTTACCGCAAGCATTGGTGAAAATGGGTCATGATGTTAAGGTAGTTATGCCCAGATATAAGGCTATACATTCAGAAATGAAATATATAACTGATTTTCCCGTTGAGATGGACAATAAAAGGGAAACCTGTATATTAAGAGAAGCTGTTGATAGTAATGTGACTACTTTTTTCATTGATAGCTATCAGTATTTTGATAGATTGGGCTTGTATTGTCATTTTGATGATGGTGACAGATTCGCTTTCTTTTGTAAGGCTGTTTTAGAGATGCTTCCTAAAATAAATTTTAAGCCAGACATAATTCATTGTAACGACTGGCATACTGGTCCGATATGTATGATGCTTAGGGAAAAATACAATCTATATCCATTCTACGAAGGAATAAAAACCATATTTACAATTCATAACTTAGAATATCAAGGTCATTTCTCTAGGAATATACTTAGATTATTGGATGTACCTGAGTCAGTATTTGTTCCAGAAAAGGTTGAATTTTATGGTCAGTTTAACTACCTAAAGGCAGGGGTAGTATATGCAGATAAGATAAATACTGTTAGTGTAACGTATGCAGAGGAAATAAAAACTGCTGAATTTGGAGAGCGTCTTGATGGGCTAATGCGTGAAAGAGCTGCGGATTTGTCAGGTATTGTTAATGGAATAAGCTATGAGTATTGGAATCCACTCACAGATAAAGCTATATACAAGAACTATTCTGAAAAAAGTATAAAGGATAAATATATAAATAAATATGAGCTTCAAAAAGAATTGGGATTGAGAAAATCTGATGAGATGTTAATTTCTGTTGTTCACAGACTTACATCCCAAAAGGGGTTAGAGCTTGTTTTGAAAAGCTTTGATAAAATTATGGCACAGGGAGTTCAATTCGTTTTATTAGGAGAGGGAGACCCATACTTGGAAAATGAATTTAAGAGAATGATGAAGCAGTACCCTGAGCAGGTAGCAGTAAGGATTGAATTTAGTGCTGATTTAGCACAAAAAATATATGCATCAGGAGATGTTTTTCTTATGCCTTCAACCTTTGAGCCGTGTGGATTAGGACAAATGATAAGCCTTAGATATGGAACTCTTCCCATAGTAAGAGCTACTGGCGGTTTAGCTGAGACTGTTAAAGATGCTGATGAGGATCAAGTAAACGGAACAGGTTTTGTTTTTAGTGAATATTCTGAAAAAGCTTTTTATAGTACATTATTACGAGCTATAAATATGTATTCAAATAAAATAAAATGGAATAAAATAGTCAAAAATGCAATAAAAGAGGATTTTTCTTGGGATATATCTGCACAAAAATATGTTACTCTTTATAAGGAAGCATCAAAATCATGAGTATAAGCAAGCGAGAGAAAAAAGGCATAATTAGGGAAAGAGTCAAAAAAATAATAGAAGTATTTGATGAATCATATAAAGAAGCATGCTGCTCACTCAATTACAATAAGCCTCACGAGCTCTTAATAGCAACTCAGCTTGCAGCACAATGTACAGATGAGCGAGTTAATATAGTGACAAAGGAGCTATTTACAAAATATAGAACTGTACAGGATTTTGCCAATGCAAGCACGAAGGAACTAGAGGGAGATATTATGTCTACGGGCTTTTATAGAAATAAATCAAGAAATATAATTAAATGCTGTCAGATGCTAATAAATGAGTTTAATGGCGAAATTCCCGATAGCTTAGAAAATATTCTAAGGCTTTCGGGGGTGGGAAGAAAAACAGCAAATGTGGTTTTGGGTGAGATTTATAGTATACCTGGTATTGTTATCGATACACATGCTAAAAGGCTGTCTCAAAGAATTGGGCTTACAAGAAATACAGATCCAGTTAAGATTGAATTTGATTTAATGGACTTAGTGCCTAAGAGTAATTGGACAAGCTTTTCACATCAGCTAGTTTTTCATGGAAGGCAGGTTTGTAAAGCAAGAAAACCTAATTGCGAAGAATGTATGATAATAGACTATTGTAATTATAGCGAAAAAGTTATAAAATAAATCATGTGTACAAAAACACAACATTGCAATAAGCTCATTGATAGGAATTTAATGTTTGGGGTGAAAAGATGTCAGCTTCTATAGGTGCAGGTGAAAAAGACAAGGTAATTGAAGAAAAAAAGGTTATTCAACTTGAAGATAAGCTTAGGGATGAGTTTATAATAACTCAAAAAATAATGAATGAAGAAGAGCTAATATTTGCCTTGGATATAGGTACTAGAAATGTAGTAGGAGTCGTTGGTATTCAGAAAGAAGTAGGATATGAGATAGTTGCAGCTGAGGTGATTGAGCATAAGCATAGAGCAATGCTCGATGGTCAGATTCACGACATTTCCCTTGTAACAAGTGTTGCAGCTCAGGTAAAAAAGAGGCTTGAGGATAAGCTTGGTATCGAGTTGAAAACTGTAGCTATAGCGGCAGCAGGTAGAGTACTTAAAACCTCTTCTGTAACAGTAGATAGAGAAATACAAGAGGGCACAGAAATAGATAACAGAATGATAAACAGCCTTGAGATGGAGGGTATTCAAAAGGCACAATTACAACTAGATGAGGTAATTGCTGAGAGTGGAAAGAGGACAGATTTCTATTGTGTTGGTTATAGTGTAATCAACTATTATTTAAATGATTTACTTATTTCCTCATTATTGGGGCATAAAGGGTATAAAATTGGAGCAGAAATTCTTGCAACATTCCTTCCTCATATAGTAATTGACAGTTTATATACAGTTATGAATAAAATTGGTCTTGAAGTAGTGAGCTTAACCTTAGAACCAATAGCCGCAAT
This sequence comes from Clostridia bacterium, assembly GCA_003251775.1. GTDB lineage: Bacteria > Bacillota > Clostridia > DSM-8532 > SZUA-474 > SZUA-474. Next base: position 25,735 of record QKEK01000163.1, read on the forward strand.
AAATGTTACTATACCAAAGGACTTAAGATTACTAAATCTTGCACTTGTTGACATAGGTGCAGGAACTTCTGACATAGCAATTACAAAGAGTGGAAGTGTTGTTGCCTATGCAATGGCTCCTGTAGCAGGGGATGAAATAACTGAAATTATAGCACAGCACTATCTTGTAGACTTCAATACAGCTGAGAAAATAAAAACCTCATTAACAGATAAGGTTGATAAAATCACCTTTTTAGATATATTAGATAATACTAATGAGATTTCAAAGGAAGAGGTTGTTGATGTCATAAGACCCGCGGTTACTAGCCTAGCTCAAACCATTTCAGATAAGATACTGGAGTATAATAAGAAGCCTCCTAATGCAGTTTTTTTAATCGGGGGAGGAAGCCAGACAATAGGCCTTTCAGAATTATTATCTGAGTTTTTGGGTTTGCCTAAGGAAAGAGTTGCCGTAAGAAATAAGAGCATAATCAAAAACGTTGAATATGCTGGGGACAACCTGTCAGGACCAGAAGCTATAACACCGATAGGAATAATGGTTACAGCAGTTGCAAATATGGGTCACGATTTCTTCTATGTTTTTGTTAATGGAATGAAGGTAAAGCTTTTTAATTCAAAAAAAATGACTGTTGCCGATGCCTTAATACTAGTTGGATACAATCCAAAACAGCTTATCGGAAAATCGGGAAAAAGCATCAAATTTAGCCTAAACGGCAAAGAAAAGATTATAAAGGGTGGGATAGGTAAACCAGCTGAAATATTTGTTAATAATAAACTGGTTAGTCTAAACAGCTCAATTCAACCTGGCGATGAAATCATTATTAATGAGGCTGAGCCTGGTATGGATGCAAAACCGAGAGTCTTTGATATAATTAACAAAAATAATGATTACAGCGTTGTACTAAATAATACAAAAGTGAATATTAAGCCAGAAGTATATGTAAATGGAAAAACAACAGCTTCAGACTATGAGATTGAAGAAAATGATAACATAGAATTTAAAACATTAACAACCATCTCAGAGCTAGCAAATAAGTACGAAATAGATTTAGAGCTTTTTACTTTATCGGTTAACGGTAATTTAGCTGAAAGGGATTATATATTAAAAAATGAAGATGTAGTTGAGTGTAAAATAACTAAAAGTGATAAAAAAACAGTTAAATCAGATATAAAAGCAGACAGCCTTGAAGTAGCCAATAATGGTATAAATAAAGAAGTAAGTAAAGAAAATAGTATTAGTGGAAATAAGACAAGTAATGAGCAGGATAATACTATTGGTAAATTAACAAGTATAAATGACAATAGTGGTTGCAGTGTTCCGGTAATAGTTAATGGTAATCAGGTTGTTCTTAAAAGCGAGAAAAATAGCTATATTTTTGTAGATATTTTTAATTTTATTGACTTTGATTTGACAAAGCCAAAGGGTGCGATTATTACTAAGCTAAATGGACGACCAGCTGGCTTTACAGAGCCGATTAAGATTAATGATAATATTGAAATTTATTGGGAATAGCAGATTGCCTGATATTTAATTTCAGGTTCAAGTGGAGGTTAATTTGAACACAAAAAGAACAAGTAGAAGTATATATGAAAATCTTACAGAGAAGAGTCATTATAAAAACATAGGTGGGTTCCTAGACACTACTTCTAGAGCTACGTTTTACTTGATGACATTTTTAGTAGTAATTATAATTATATCAGAACTAGTTTTTATTAAGAAGATTTTTCAAAACAAGGTATCTTTATTCTACATTATTTTTATCGCTTTTAACGTATGCTATTTTACTACTGTATTTTTAATATCACAAACAAGAAAAATTAAATCTGATAGGCTAACACTACTTTTGCGGGTTATAGAAATGGTTTTCATTAGTCTAATTGCAATCCCAATCACACCATACTATTGGATAATAATGTATATATTAGTTATATTCCCAGTGTTTATTTCCTTGTTTAAATGGGGAGTAAAAATTGCTAATTATTTAATTATTTTAGCGTTTAGTATTAATTTTGTAATTAATCTAATAGTGCAAATCTTCTTTTCGAAGTATATTGAAATTGTATATAATAATCTTTATATATTATGTATAAGTAATCTAGTTATATATATAGCCATATTTTCCTTTGTTAATTTGTGTAAGAATGTTTATGTTGCTATTGAAGAGAAGGATAAAGAAAATATAGAGCTTGTAAACGAAGTAAATGAGAAATATAGTTTGCTGGAAATTGCACAAAAAGAAATTAAGATGCAATATGAAAAAATAAAAGAGACAAATACAGAGCTAGAAGATTCAAACGATAAACTAACCAGTAGCATAGCAGAATTTTTTACCTTGCAACAAATTACTCAGGGGATTAGCTCAATCTTTGATATAAACGAATTATTAAAGTTTGTAAATGATGTTATATTAGGAGTAATGGGAGTTAATTACTCTACAATTCTTACTTATGATATTAAGAAGCAAAGGCTTATAGTACACACGACGAATGTTGTCAACAAAAATGAATTAGCGTTGTTAACTGATACCGTGAATTGTAGTATATTAAAGCAAATTCTGCTTAGTAATGAGCCTCTGCTTGAAAATTTTGCTGATGAAAAGGAATTTCCTTTTATAAGCTCAAGACCAGTAAATTCAATTATATGTGTCCCATTATTTACGAAGTCTCAGAGGTATGGGCTTGTTTTGATTGAGCATACATATACAAATGCTTTTGACGAGGATAATGTAAGATTTATAAACACTATCGGTCAGCAGGTAAGTATAGCAATGGAGAACACTCAGTTATATCAGAAAATGACTGAGCTAGCAACTATTGATGGCTTGACTCAAATATATAACCGACTATATTTTCAGGAAAAGCTGAAAGAGGAATATGCTAAAGCAATGCAAAATAATTATGATATATCTGTTTTGATTTTTGATATAGACCACTTCAAACGCTTTAATGATACCTTTGGGCATATATTTGGAGATGAAGTTCTTAAAACGTTGGCTAAGATTGTGAAGCCTTCATTAAGAAAAGATGATGTTTTTGCAAGATTTGGGGGAGAGGAATTTATAATTCTATTACCACGAACTTCATTAAAAAATGCTTATGAAAAGGCTGAAGAATTAAGGATGACCATATCTAAGTGCTTGGTAAAGGACAATTACGTAAGTGCGTCAGTAACAGTAAGTATTGGTGTTTCAAGCTTTCCTGAAACAGCTCAAAATGAAATGTCGTTACTTAAAACAGCAGATAACGCATTGTATAGTGCTAAGGAGGCTGGAAGAAACTGCGTAAAAGTGGCTGATAGTATAAGTTGATATTTCTAATTCTATTTTAATCCTTTTTTTGATAATTTGTTTGTATAAACCTCTTGACAAATTGCTTTTAGGGTGGTATTTTTAATTATATTAGCACTCATCACATGAGAGTGCTAACAAATTAGATTATTACTAATATAAATAATGCTGTATAGTAAATATTTTAGTAAATGTAATAGCAATTTGTACAACAAACCGTTAATGGCGATATTATATTGAAATGAGGTGAGTGTTATGTTTTGGACTGAGGATTTATCAGCTAGAAAAAGGGAAATACTAAGAGCAATAATAGATGATTATATAAATACTGCTCAACCAGTTGGTTCAAGACTGCTTGCGAAAAAACACTCACTGGGCTTAAGCTCAGCTACTATAAGAAATGAAATGGCTGATTTAGAGGAGCTAGGATATATAGCTCAGCCCCATACCTCAGCTGGTAGGGTGCCATCTGACAAAGGCTACAGAGTCTATGTAGACCACTTGATGCAGCTGACTGAGATTTCAATTGAGGAAGCTAAGCTAATTAAGGATGAATTACAGGAGAAAATATTTGAATTAAATAAGCTTATTATGAAGGCTTCAAAATTAGTATCAAATATAACAGGATATACATCAATAGCTGTAACACCACAAATGAAAAAGATAATTATAAAAGCCGTACAGGTTGTACCTATTGAAAAGGGAAGAGCTCTTATAGTTTTGGTGGCAGAAGCTGGAGTAGTTCAAAATGATATTATTCAAATACCTCAAAATGTTGAGCCAGAAATGCTTATTAGAATTTCAAATATATTCAATGAAAAACTAGCTGGACTTAATTTAGAGCAGATAAACCTTCCTGTAATACAAGATATACAGCTAGAGCTGGATATAGGTGCAAAAAAGGAGCTAATATTGCCAGTATTGAACGGAATAGTGCGTTGTATTGAAAAAATGGATACCTCTGAGGTTTATATTAACGGTACTACTAACCTTTTAAATTATCCTGAATTTAATGACTTGATTCGAGCAAAGGAGTTACTAGAGGTTTTAGAGCAAACAGAGTCGCTTAAGGATATGCTAAAGAATGCGTTATCTAGTAAATCCTTAAGAGTAAAGATTGGTACAGAGAATGATAATGAAAGAATAAAGAATTGTAGCTTAATAACTGGTACTTATACATTAGGAAATATGACTCAAGGCTCAATTAGTGTAATTGGACCAACACGAATGGATTATGGAAAGGTTATTACCTCAATGCAATATGTTAAAAGGCTAATAGATAAAGAAATAGAAAAAATACTTACGGATATAAGAAAGGATGATAGTTAAAATGGTTAAAAAAAACATAAAGGAGAATACAAGGAACACTGATAGTCTAGATATTGTTGAAGAAATGGACTTGGAAAACAATGTAACATCAAAGGAAACAGACAGTAATGAACAGGTAAAAAACGAGGAAGCTATAGAAGAGAAAGCAGTGCAAAATAATACTCAGAATAATAAAAATGATAGTAATGATAGTATTGAAGAAGAATTTTCTGTAGAGGACTTTATGAGTATAAAAAAGCAACTGGATGAAGAGAGTGCTAAAAACAAAGAGTATCTTGACCTTCTGCAAAGAAAGGCAGCTGAGTTTGATAATTACAGAAAAAGGACAATAAAGGAGAAAGAAAGCACATATGCCAACGCTATATGTGATACAATCTCTAAGCTAATACCGGTAGTTGATAATCTGGAGAGAGCATTACAGGTAGCAGAGAATGTTGAATCAAATGGTAAGGCACTTAAGGATGGAGTAACTCTAGTATATAAGCAGCTTCTAAATTCATTGGATGATTTAGATGTTAAGCCCATAGAAACAGAAGGTCAGTCATTTAATCCAGAGTATCATAACGCAGTTATGCATATTGAGGATGATAGCTATGGTGAAAATGTGATTGTTGAGGAGTTTCAGAAGGGCTACATATATAAAGACGAAATTGTTATTCGACATTCAATGGTAAAGGTTGCAAATTGATTTTTATTGATAAGCTTAACGCAGTTGAATGATAATGCTTTATATGGGAAGATTAAGTTTTGAAAGTATTGCCATTCACATTAGTAGCTGGTAGCAATAAATAAGTTAATTCTTTATTATCTATGCGTTTATAAATCGTGTGGGAATAAGATTAAAATAAATAGTAAAATTCTTTCTTTGACTAAATAAATTTTGATAGGAGGGCATACATATGGCTAAGATTATTGGAATAGACTTAGGTACCACTAATTCATGTGTTGCTGTTATGGAAGGCGGAGAGCCTACAGTTATAGCGAATCAGGAAGGAAATAGAACTACACCGTCTGTAGTTGCATTCTCAAAAACTGGGGAAAGACTAGTTGGTCAGGTTGCAAAAAGACAAGCGATTACTAACCCCGAAAGGACAATTATTTCTATTAAAAGAGACATGGGAACTGATAGAAAGGTAGATATTGACGGGAAAGCACATACTCCACAGGAAATCTCGGCTATGATACTACAAAAGCTTAAGGCTGATGCAGAGAGCTATTTAGGAGAAGGTGTTACTCAGGCAGTAATTACAGTACCTGCATATTTTAGTGATTCTCAGAGACAGGCAACTAAGGATGCTGGTAAAATTGCAGGCTTAGAGGTTTTAAGAATAATAAATGAGCCTACTGCAGCAGCTTTGGCATACGGACTTGATAAAGAAACTGACCAGAAAATATTAGTTTTTGATTTAGGCGGAGGTACATTTGACGTATCTATATTAGAAATTGGTGATGGAGTTTTTGAAGTGTTAGCAACTAATGGTAATAATAGACTCGGTGGAGATGACTTCGACCAAAAGCTTATTGATTACTTAGCAGACGAATTCAAAAGGGAAAATGGTATTGACTTAAGAAACGACAAGATGGCAATGCAGAGACTGAAGGAAGCTGCTGAAAAAGCTAAGATTGAGCTTTCAGGAGTAGCTACCTCAAATGTAAATTTACCATTTATTACAGCTGACGCATCTGGGCCAAAGCATCTTGATGTTACTATAAGTAGAGCAAAATTTGATGAGCTGACTGCTGATTTAGTAGAGAAAACGATGGAACCTACAAGAAAAGCAATGAATGATGCAGATATTTCTCCTAATGAGATTGACAAAATTCTCTTAGTTGGTGGTTCAACAAGAATACCAGCGGTACAGGAGGCTGTTAAAAAATATTTTGGTAAGGATCCTTTTAAAGGAATAAACCCTGATGAGTGTGTTGCTGTGGGAGCAGCTATTCAGGCAGGCGTTTTATCAGGTGAGGTTAAGGACTTATTACTTTTAGATGTAACACCACTATCACTTGGAATAGAGACCTTGGGTGGAGTGTTTACAAAGCTGATAGAAAGAAATACTACTATTCCTGCCAAGAAAAGCCAGGTATTCTCAACAGCAGGTGACGGGCAAACTAGTGTTGATATTAGGGTATATCAAGGAGAAAGAGAAATGGCAGCACATAATAAGATGCTGGGTAATTTCCAATTGACTGGTATTCCACCTGCACCTAGAGGCGTACCTCAGATAGAGGTTTCATTTGATATTGATGCAAATGGTATTGTTCACGTTTCAGCAAAGGACATGGGAACAGGTAATGAGCAGAAAATAACCATTACAGCTTCAACTAACCTTTCTGATGATGAAATTGATAAGGCTGTAAAAGATGCAGAAAAATTTGCAGCTGAAGATAAGGCAAAGAAGGAAGAGATTGAAGTTAGAAATAATGCAGATTCTATGGTTTATCAGACAGAAAAAACAATGAATGAGCTTGGAGATAAGCTTGAAGCCAATGAAAAGTCAGATATTGAGACAAAGCTAAATGCAGTTAAAGAGGCTCTTAAGGGTACAGATAATACTGCAATTAAGAATGCATCTGAGCAATTAACTCAAGCATTTTATCAGGTGTCTCAGAAGATTTATCAACAAAATCCTGGAGCTGCAGGAGAGGGATTTAATCCACAAGGAGCACAGGGTGGCCCAGATATGGGAGCTGGTAATGCAGAAAGTCAGGATAATGTATATGACGCTGATTATAAGGTCGTTGATGAAGATAAATAGTAGTTTATAGCTGTCGACCCTATCAAAGATAGCGTACAGGGTAAGAACCTTGTTGTTTATATAATAAAGGTTTTTGAAATTGATTGTGGGCCGGAATAGTCTTCCGGTCCTTTTTTTAAGTGTCCATAGTTGCACATTATTTATATTATGTTATAATTATAAAGTTGACTATTGGTCGATACTCAATCGGGGGTGTAAAGAAGCAGATGTCATCAAAAAGAGATTATTATGAGATTTTAGGTGTGTCAAAATCGGCACAGGATAGTGAAATAAAAAAGGCATATAGAAAGCTGGCAAAGCAGTATCATCCAGACGTGAATCCAGGAAATAAGGAAGCTGAAGCAAAGTTCAAGGAAGCAAATGAAGCATATGAAGTATTAAGTGACTCACAGAAGCGTTCAACATATGATAGATTTGGGCATGAGGGTATGAATGGTGCTGGATTCGGCGGCTTTGGAGGAAGCGGTGGATTTGGCTTTGATTTTGGCGATATATTTGATTCATTTTTCGGAGGAACTGGATTTGGTACATCCTCCAGAAATAAAAATGGTCCTAGAAAAGGTTCTGATTTAAAGTATAGTATGGAAATAACCTTTGAGGAAGCAGCATTTGGAGCTAAGAAAAGCTTTGCAGTAAACAAGCTTCAAAAATGTAGTAAATGTGATGGAAGTGGTGCAAAGGAAGGCTCAAAGCCTGTTACTTGTTCACAATGTAATGGTACAGGACAGGTACAGCACAAGCAAAATACACCATTTGGTCAATTTGTTAATGTATCTGCCTGTACAAAGTGTAACGGTGAAGGTAAAATAATAGACAATCCTTGCAATGAGTGTTCAGGGGCAGGTAGTGTTAGAAAGCGTATAAACATGGAAATTGATATACCGTCTGGGATTGATGATGGTCAGACTATTTCAATGAGAGGTCAGGGAGAGCCTGGTAAAAAGGGAGGTCCAGATGGTGATCTTTATGTTACGGTTCATATAAAGCCTCATGCGTTATTTCAAAGACAAGGATATGATGTTTTATGCGAAATACCTATCACCTTTACTCAGGCAGCACTAGGTGCCGAAATGGAGGTACCTACACTAGATGGAAGAGTAAAATATGATATACCTGAGGGAACACAGACAGGGAGTGTTTTCAGGCTTAAAAACAGAGGAATAAAGCACTTGAGAAGCAATTCAAGAGGAGATCAATTTGTTAAGGTTAATGTTGAGGTTCCTAAGAAGCTAAATTCAAAGCAAAAGGAAATACTAAAGCAATTCGCTGAAGTAAGTGGAGAAGATGGCTGTGAGCAAAGAAGAACATTTTTGGAAAAGGTGAAAGAGTTTTTTAATTAGAATAAGGAGTCATCATGAAATGGATTAAGGTTAGTATAACAACGACAGAAGAGGCTAGAGATGTTATATCTGATATATTAATTACTTGTGGGTCAAAGGGAGTAGAGATGCATGATCCACAAGAGTTTTTATCTCAGATAGAAGAGAATAAGGGGATTGATTTTGCAGATGATAATTTTATAAACCTAATAGGAAATGATGTTAAAATATCAGGCTATTATAATGAACTGGTAAATATTGAAGAGTTGATACACATGATTAAAGAGAAGATGTCTGTTGCATCTGCTTATATGGATACAGGCAAAGTAAATATAGAAGTAAGCAATATTGATGATGCTGATTGGGAGAATGAATGGAAGGCTCACTATAAACCTTTTTATATAACTGATAACATACTAATTAAGCCAACTTGGGAAGATGTAAGTGCGTGCAAAGATGATATTATAATAGAGCTTGATCCAGGAATGGCTTTTGGTACTGGAATACACGAGACCACAAAGATGTGTTCTAAATACTTAAAAAGATTTGTCAAAAAGGGCGATCAGATTTTAGATATTGGGTGTGGTACTGGGATTTTATCTATAATTGCTGCTAAGCTGGGAGCTGAGCGTATAACTGCTTTAGATATAGATATTACTGCGGTTAAGGTTGCAAAAGAAAATGCTATACAGAATAAAGTTGATGATAAAGTGTGTACCTATAAAAGTGAGCTTAAGGAAATAATTCTAGAAAAATATGATATTATAGTGGCAAACATTATTGCAGATATTATAATAGATATTTCAGAGCTAGTAAGAAATTATCTTAAGGATAATGGAGTATTAATAACCTCTGGGATAATTAAGGATAGAAAGGACGATGTTCTAAATCATTATAGAGCTCTTGGTTATTCGGTAAGTATAATTGATGAGTTAGGGGAATGGGTGGCGATTTGTTTTAATGCCTAGGTTTTTTATTAATAGAGAACAGGTACAAGGAAATAAAATATATATTACTGGTAGTGATGTTAACCACATTAAAAATGTTTTAAGATATAGGGTTGGTGGTATACTAAGTATATGCGACGATGTGCAAAATGAGTATACCTCTGAAATAGAGTTAATCTCAAATGAGAGGATAGTTCTACGAATATTAGGTATGGAAACTGAGAAAACTAACATGAATGATAATACCCATTTTACTTTATTTCAGAGCCTAATAAAATCAGATAAGATGGATTGGGTTGTTCAAAAAAGTGTTGAATTAGGTATTAATACAATTGTGCCGATTATTACTGATAGGACTATTATTAGGTTAGATGAAAAGACTGCTGAAAAAAAGGTAATAAGATGGCAAAAAATAGTGGAGGGTGCAGCTAAACAGAGTGGAAGAAACTCTATTCCTGATATTAAACCTCCAGAAAAGTTTGAAAATATCTTTAAATATAATAAGAAATTTGATAAAATAATATTACCTTACGAAAATGAAGAAACTAATACAATTAAAGTTTTATTTAATAAATTTAAGAATGAGAATATAAGAAAAGTTGGTATAATAATAGGGCCTGAAGGTGGCTTTGCAGAGCAAGAGGTTCAAGTGGCAAGGCAAGCTGGTTGTGAGGTTATAAGTTTGGGGAGTAACATCTTAAGGTCTGAAACCGCCGCTTTATTCTCATTGTCAATACTTTTATATGAGTTGGGAGAAAATAGATAATGAAAGAACTAAAATTTGTTGTTGTTGATGATGCTGTATTTATGAGGACACTATTAAGAAGGATGCTTGAGGAGATACCTGAATACACAGTCCTTGGTGAAGGCGGGAATGGGATTGAAGCTATTGAACAGGCAAAAAAGCATAAGCCAGATATAATGACTTTAGATATAACTATGCCCGATATGGACGGAATTCAAGCAGTTAAGGAAATTATGAAGGTTAGCCCTGAGACAAAAATTATTATGGTTTCAGCTATGGGGCAGCAGTCGATGGTTATTGAGGCAATTAAGCTTGGGGCTAAGGATTTTGTAGTAAAGCCTTTTGATAAGTCAAGGGTGTATCAAGCAATTAAGAATGTAATGGCAACCGGATAATTACTTTAATAAGACTGTGTATGAGCAAAAAATTGACAGCATAATTAATTGGATAATAATTCAGTCAGTTTAACATTAGGTTGTCTACGCTATCGGAGATAGCGGACAACTTAAGAACCTTTATTTTTGTACAATAAAAAGAACCTATAGATATGGATACCTTCCACAGGTAGTGTCCATATCTATAGGTTCTTTAGTTACTCATGTGTAATTACAAGATTAATTAATAAACTATTTACTGCTTAAGCAAGACTTGAAGAACAAGTGATGTAATTAAGAATGCAATAGCTACAAACGCAGTAATTTTACTAAGCAGAGCATCTATTGTTCTACCCTTATTTTTACCAAAAAATGTTTCAGCACCTCCTGCAATTGAACCACCTAATCCAGCAGATTTACCTGATTGTAGCAGAACTATTGCAATTAAAGCTATAGCAATTAAAATATGAACAACGGTTAATACAATTTCTAATATATTCATTTATTTTCAACCTCCTATTTGTAAGCTTTCATAGACAGCATATATTCTATCATATATCACCCATATTGACAAGGAGTTTTACAAGCTTTTTCACAAAAAAGCTTGTAAAACTCCTTGTCAATAGTATATAATGAACTGGATATTATTAATGTATTAAGCACATAAGTTTCACTTTTGAGGTAATTAGTATGAATTTTAGACCGTGTATTGATATTCATAATGGAAGGGTCAAGCAAATAGTTGGCGGCTCGTTATCACAGGATTCAAGTAATATAATAGAAAATTTTGTATCTGATGAGGATGCTTCATTTTATGCAGAGCTTTTTAAAAAGGATAAATTATTTGGTGGGCATATAATAATGCTAGGACCCAATAATCAGGAACAAGCTTTAAAAGCCTTGAAGTCGTATCCAAATGGTATGCAGATTGGTGGAGGCATAACTTCTCAGAATGCGGCATTTTTTCTAGAAATGGGTGCTTCACATGTTGTTGTTACATCATATATTTTTAAAGACGGAAGAATTGATTTTAATAATTTAGAGCAACTAGTATCTGAAGTTGGTAAAGAAAGACTAGTGTTAGATTTAAGTTGTAAGAAAAAGGATGGCAATTACTACGTAATGACTGACAGATGGCAAAAGTTCACTGATTTTAAAGTAAATAAAGAGAATTTAAAATTCCTTTCTGGTTATTGTGATGAGTTTTTAGTTCATGCAGTGGACGTTGAAGGAAAGCGTAATGGTATACAGATGGATTTGGTTGAATTGTTGGGCTATGATTGTGGTATTACAGTTACATACGCTGGAGGAATAAACTCAATTGATGACATAGACATAATCAATGATTTAGGACAGAATAGGGTGAATTTTACAGTTGGAAGTGCGTTAGATATATTTGGTGGAAACCTACGGTATACAGATATTGTAGAGTATTGTAGGTCAAAAGAAGGTTAGAGTTTATTTATGGATATTAGCAAAGGAAGATATGTTAATTAATTATGAAATATCGCATCATAGTGTTTATGATGCGATTCGTTTGTGGTATAATTAAATCAAATTCTTTTTCAATTAAGTATGGTATATATTCTTTTAGAATTTTCATTTACTTAATTCAGAGTATTTATAAGGGTTTGGTGAGAGATGGAGCAACCTCGGTTTACAAATGTAGATTTGATTAAAATACAAAACAGGAGCAATAATATAAACATGTTAATGGATTTAGTTCCTGTCAACATGTCGTTTAAGGATGCCTTTGGAATTGAAGAGCTTCATATAAACAAGTCTATAAATAATTCTCCAGACCAGTTAAAACTAAGCCTGTTGGCACATACTCTTTCTGATATGAAGAGGATAGATAATATTTCTGCAATAGATTTGCTTGAGGGTAGAATTGAGCCATATCCCTACCAATTATCAGTTGCATTAAATGTACTGAAGGATAAGTCTAGCATTGCTCTTCTAGCTGACGAAGTTGGTCTGGGTAAAACAATAGAGGTAGGAATTATCCTCAAGGAGCATTTTATTAGGGGGAATATTAACACAGTATTAATAATAACACCTAAGGCATTGGTAAATCAATGGCAGGATGAAATGAGAGAGAAATTTGATGAGGAGTTTCTGACACCAGAGGATGATGAATTTAGTATATCTGGAAACAGAATTATCTTATCATACGATAAACTTGCTAGAAATGTAGAAAGCTTCTTATGTAGAAAATGGGACTTAGTGGTCGTAGATGAAGCTCACATGTTAATTAATTCTCAATCAAAAAGAAGAAAGGCAATAGCTATGCTAGATAGGAGATATATCCTGCTTTGTACAGCTACTCCGCTTTGTAATAAATTGACTGATATCTACAGCTTAGTAGATATTTTGTACCCTGGTATATTAGGCACCGAAAGAGAGTTTAAGAAAAAGTATTTCAATGATAACACAGGGCGTGTTTGCAAGAGTGATATGCTATATGATTTAAGAAAAATTGTATCAAAGGTCATGATTAGAACCTTAAGGAATGAAAGTGGTGTACCTTTTCCACAAAGATTTGTGTATTCACTTCGTGTTAATGGAGAAAAGCAGGAATATGAGCTGTTTGAGACAGTTATTAACTATTTAAAAAAATTATACAGTTCATCATTAAGTAATAGTAAAAATAGATTTGTAATTATGAAAGAGGTTATTGCTGTTCAACAATCCTTGTCTAGTAGTCCAAGAGCTTTGATAAAAAGTATGGAAAATAGGATAAACAGAGATTTAGAGGATACTGATGTAATAAAAGTAATAATAGATAAAGCAATGCAGATAAACAATTATTCCAAGATTGAGGCTCTTATGGAAACGTTAACTAAATTGCATAATGAGCAGGCTGTTATATTTACCTTACGTTTAGAAACTGCTTATATGCTGGCAGATATGCTTAATGAAAACTTTATGCCTACAAGAGTGTATGAAGGGCGATTAAGTGGACACGAACGCTATAACCTTGTAAATGCTTTTAGAGAAGGTAAAGTAAAATATTTAGTAGCAACTGATGCAGCAGCAGAGGGCTTGAATTTACAAACAGCAAGTGTTGTTATTAATTATGATCTTCATTGGAATCCTATGAAGCTTGAGCAAAGGATAGGTAGAGTTCATAGGCGTGGTCAGAAAAAAGATGTAAGTGTATTTAATATTGTTATTAAGAATACGATAGATGATTATGTGCTTAAAATTCTCTTTGAAAAAATCGATCTTTTTAAAATGACTATTGGTGGAATTGAGGCTGTGCTTGCTGACAACAATGAAGATAAGAGTATAGAGGAAACTATTGTAGACATTTTGTTAAGAAATAATAGTAAGAGGGATGTTGAGGCTGAGTTAGCAAAGTTCGGCAATGATTTAGGGTATAGAAAGGAACAAAATGCTCTTTACGAAGAATTTTCGCAGCTTATTTTAGATTGAGGTAAGGTTGAAAGAAAATTACCAATTAAAATGATTTAAATAGACAAGGTAAAAATATTTGATTTAGATAGAGAAGGTATAAATATATGATTTACTTTCAACCTAGATTTGTGCCCGAAGAAAGGGGTGGACATAAAAATGAAGGCATATAAAACTACTCTTCATCAATTTGTAGAAGAATTTTATAGAATAAAAGATGCTAAGCTTGATATTATTGACGAAAATTATTTTAATGTCTCTTTTTCTGACGGAAGGATTTTACGATATACCTATAACCCTAAGATAGCTAACGTAAACAAGGAAGTTAAGCTGCTTGCAAAAGGGACAAAGGCTTTAAATGAGCTTATAGAAGAAGCTGCTGTAAAAGGAGCATATTCAAATGTTGATATTGAATATACAAAGCAGTCTGTAGCTGAAAGCTTTAAGGAAAAAAAGTGTTGTGGCTTGTGTCAGTACTCAAATTTATGTGAGAGCAAGGATACTTGCTGTGATTTTTGTCATTATTATCGTGATTGTAATACAAGGATCATTAATGCTGAGTTCAAAGAGCTAGGAATAATTACACAGCAAACGCCAATAAACGCCATATGCTTTATTTTCAAGGTTGAGATTAATAATGACTATTCATTGGGCGATGGGCTACATAAGCGTATTATGATAAATATTAATATGGATACAGGAGAGGTCCTGCCAGAGCTTATTGTTAATGGATTAGAAACCCTACAGATGAGAGAAGATATAGAGCCAAAAGGTATTTCCGATAAAGACTATTATTTATACTATAAACAGGCAAGGGACATAGTGCAAGAGATGGTAATTCCACAGATGGAGCTATTTAAGCATCAGATGCAAGAGCCTTTAATGGAGAAAATAGAGGCTATTATTGAAAAACATTATATTGAATATCTAGATACATATACAAAAACAAAACCTGAGGAATCCGATGAGATGCAAAGTCAAGCAGTTCGCTTGTGTGAAAGAGAGTTGCAAGGTTATGCAGTAAATGTTACATTTAATCTGGAAAATGTATTTATTTACAAGACAAATAAGGATATTAGAAACCTAATATTTAGTTTTAAGAACAAAGAAATTAGTAAAAATGTAGAAATACAGGTGGAGCTTTTTTTACATAAGGTTAATATTAGCTGTACTCATTGCGGTATAGAAATAGATAAGGGATATATATGTTCAAATGAGCATGTATTATGCACAAAGTGCTCTACAAAATGTGAGATATGTGAGACTGTTTTATGTGATTCATGCGGAGATGAAGGAATATCATGTTCTACATGCGGGTCATTGGTTTGTCCTGAGTGTACAGTTATATGTGAAAAGTGTGGAATTGAGGTATGTAATGATCATGCATATTCTTGCAGCGTTTGTGGAAAGAAGCTTTGTATAGACTGCTATGAGTTATGCACTGAATGTGCTACAGTATTATGTAGTGAGCATGTGAATAACTGTGAAATCTGTGAAGTGCCTATCTGTGAAGATCATTTGTATAAATGTGAGGTATGTGGTAAAGGACATTGTATAGAACACGTGTTTAAATGTGAAATGTGCGAAAATGATAAAGGCTACCGATGTCAAGAGCATATAGTAGAGTCAAGCTTTAGTGCAAAGCATTTTTGTGGTAATCATATAGGAACCTGTTCTATATGTAAAAGGGTATTAGGAAAAAATGAAATAAATCTCTGTTCTATATGCTCAACTAATATGTGTCCAGAGCATTCGTATAAAAGCTCTGGTTGTGGAAAGCATTATTGTAAGCAGCACATAATTCAGTGTGAAGCCTGTGGAAAGCTATATTGTAGCTGTACAGAGTTTGATGAATGTATAATATGTGGTCAGAGCTATTGTGAAGGCTGTGTAAATGAAAAGGGTATATGCAAAATATGTAATGCTCTAAAAGAAATAAAATCTGAAAACACTATATTGAAAAAAGCAAAAGAGTTAGATGAAAGGTTAAATAAGTATACAAGGTTTTATTTTAGCAAAAGTGACAACAGATTAGTTATATATGCTCATAAGCTTATGGAAGACTATGTGGTGGTTTTTGATATTAACGATAGTATTATTTATAGTAAACGAATTTTAATTAATGAAAGGTTAAAGCTAAGTGTTTCTAAGTTGTTATCAAAAAAGGAGGAGGAGTAAATGAGAAGTTTGAGTCTTTATGATAAGCTTTTAGAAATTTACTCAACAAAAAACAATCCTGAAAAAGCAGATTTATTGAGGTGTGTTGAAGTTTTTTTGCACAAAAAATATGACTCCAAAAAAATAGAAGCAATTGTTGAAGGAATGATAAAAAAGTACGATTTTGAAATGCTAGCACAAAAAAGAAGGAATAGAAATTTATTAGCTAGTTCATTAGATTCAATTATACTAAATAAGGTACGCGAATCATATACTAGTGATAAAGAAATTAATATTGAAACTCTTTCTGAAATGCATCTGAAAGCACTAGCTAAGATTGTACTTATAAATTTGGGGTATGAGCTTTTGTATATTCCTCCAATTAATAGTGGAACAGTTGATTTTGTAGTTTACCGAAGACTATATAAGCGTGCGGTTTTTGTGCTTAATTCTGCCAATGCTTTTGAAATTAGTAAAAAACAGATAGAGAATGCTAGAAGGCTATCAACTCATCTGAATTGTGAGCAGCTAATGGTATTTACAAATACTGATTTTAGTCAGGAGGCGTATAAATACGCTGAGCACTACCAGATATATTTAATTAACGGAAGTAAATTCACAATATTGGTAAGAGATCTTGTGGAGAGTAATCAGGAAAAGGAAAAGAAACTACAAGTGAAAGAAAATGAATTGCTTGAGGATGATAAACTGTTTCTTGAGGCTGATATTAAGAATGTAAAGACAAAGGTTAGGGTTATGGATGTTACATTTATTCCTGACTATGAAAAAAACGAGCTGGTTTTTGAAGGTGTACTTTTAAATGCAGGTAAGCATCCTGTAACAAGGTTGATGGTTAATATAAGGCTCTATGGGAGAGACAGAAGCTTTAGGGATCTGTCCTGTGAATTAGGAGATTTGGCAAACGGAAACGAAGCTGAATTTAAAATCCAATTTGATATTTCTACTGAGTATGAATGGAAGAATATATATAAGTACATGATTAAGCTGAGTTATAGGAATATATAACTAAGTAAATGTAATTATAATTATAATTATAATTATAATTATAAATAGATATACTTTAATGAGTTTCTAATTATATGTTAATGCTTAATTAAGTACAGTTTAATGTAGATATTTTATAATAAGCTTAAGATAAAAAATTATAAGAGAGGCGATTGTTATGGATTATAAAACAAATCTTGAGCTTGTAGATGAATTAAGAAAGAGAACAAATTGTAGCTATGAAGAGGCTAAGGCGTTACTTGAAAAGCACAATTACAATATTGTTGAAGCAGTAGTTGATTATGAGAGATCACACAATGTGAATATACCCCACGGTGGTTTTTATAATAATCAAAATAATTGTAGTGGCTTTCATTCAACAAAGGGTTTTATTAGAAAGTGGTATGAAAAGGGAAAGACAACTAGATTTGTTATAGAGGATGACGAGAAGAAGACAGTTATTAATATATCAATGAATATTTTCATTTTATCAATATTACTAGCTTTTTACTTTGTATTAGGCGGTTTAATTCTAGCTGTTATGACTAAATGTAGAATTAGGATTAAAAAGGCTGAGGGTGATGACGTAAACATCGGCAAGGTGATTAATAATGTTACAAATACTGTTACAAACTCTGTAAAGAATACTATGGGTACAGAAACAAAATAATTATTTGATATGTAAAACATAGCTTTTGATTGAATACAATGTTAATTAAAAAGAATCCTTAGAGGTAACTAGGGGTTCTTTTTTGCAGTGCTTTGTATAGAATATAGTTAAGCATTTATTGAAATACTAACTGATAATCAAATTTTTTACATAAAAAACGTGTTGTTAAATTATAGTTTGTAGAAAAGTGAGGAAACGGAAATTCATCATTAATTGCACCTTAATTACTACTATGTTATAATGGCTATGTCTAATTGTTGAACAATAAGATTCATACTTTCTATATATTTTGAGGTGTCGCAATGGGTGAGTTTGTTCATTTGCATTTACATACAGAGTACAGCCTTTTGGATGGTGCAACCAGAATAAAGGAATTAATGTCATATATAAAAGAGTTAGGGATGGATAGTATAGCAATCACTGACCATGGGGTTATGTATGGGGTTGTTGATTTTTATAAGGAGGCTAGAGCTAATGGCATAAAGCCTATCTTGGGATGTGAGATTTATACTGCTATGAGAACAAGGCATGATAAAGAGAACAAGCTGGATTCCGAGCAGGGGCATCTGGTGTTATTAGCAAAAAACAATTTGGGATATAAAAACCTGATGAAAATTGTTTCTATAGGCTTTGTTGAGGGGTTTTACTACAAGCCTAGAGTTGATTTCGAGACACTTGAAAAATACAGTGAGGGAATTATTGCATTAAGTGCATGTCTTGGTGGTCAGATACCTAGAGCAATTCTTCAGGGGAATTATGAAAAAGCAAAAGAATATGCAAATAAGTATAAAAGCATTTTTGGCAAGGAAAACTTTTATTTAGAGCTACAGGATAATAAACTTGAGGAGCAAAGCCTGGTTAACCAAAAACTCATTAAGTTAAGTAATGAGTTGGATATTCCTCTTGTGGCAACAAATGATGTTCACTATTTACGTAAAGAGGATGCTAAGGCTCAAGAGGTTTTAATGTGTATTCAGACAGGAAAGACCATGGAAGATGAAGACAGGATGAGCTTCACATCAACTGAGTTCTACGTAAAATCTCCAGAGGAAATGAAGAAGGCATTCAAGAATCAAATTGAGGCTATCAATAATACCGTGAAGATTGCAAATATGTGCAATGTTGAGCTTGAATTCGGTAAACTACACTTACCAGAATTTACAGTTCCAGTAGGGTATGAGCCGTATGCGTATTTAAGAGAGGTTTGTCTTACGGGCTTCAATAAGCATTATGCTAAACAGAATGACAAAAAGCAGCTATTAGAGAGACTTGAGTACGAGCTTTCTGTTATCAAGCAAATGGGGTATGTGGACTATTTTCTAATAGTATGGGATTTTATCAAATATGCCAAGGAGAACGGGATAATGGTTGGCCCTGGAAGAGGGTCGGCAGCTGGTAGTATGGTTTCATATTGCTTAGGTATAACAAGTGTTGACCCCATTAAGTATAATCTGTTATTTGAAAGGTTTTTAAACCCTGAGCGTATAAGCATGCCTGATATAGATATTGATTTTTGCTTTGAACGAAGGCAGGAGGTAATAGATTACGTTATTAACAAATATGGAGCAGATAGAGTAGCACAGATAATTACGTTTGGAACGATGGCTGCAAGAGCTGCTATTAGAGATGTTGGTAGAGCACTTGCAATACCTTATGCACAAGTGGATATTATAGCAAAGATGATACCTATGCAAATTGGTATGACTATTAGTAAGGCACTCGAATTAAATCCAGAACTTAAAACTGCATGTGAGAATGACGCAACAATTGGTGAACTGGTGGATATGGCAAAGCGTTTAGAAGGAATGCCAAGACATTCATCAACACATGCAGCTGGTGTGGTGATTTCAAAGGCACCTGTTGTAGAGTATGTTCCATTACAAACTAATGAGGAGTGTATTACTACTCAATTTCCAATGACACTGCTGGAGGAATTAGGTCTTCTTAAAATGGATTTCCTAGGCTTAAGAACTCTTACAGTTATAAGAGATGCTTTACAATTTATAAAAGAAACCAAAGGAGTAAATGTAGATATTGAAAATTTGACATTGGATGATGCCAATGTATATAAAATGATTGGGGAGGGGAAAACTGCTGGTATCTTTCAGCTTGAAAGTGGAGGTATGACTCAGTTTATGAAGGAGCTACAGCCGACATCACTTGAGGATATAATCGCAGGTATTTCGCTCTATCGACCAGGTCCAATGGATCAGATACCCAGATATATCCGTAATAAGAATACTCCTGAACTTGTTAAATGCCATCATCCATTGCTTGAGAATATACTTAGTGTAACATATGGATGTATGGTATATCAGGAACAGGTTATGCAGATAGTAAGGGATTTAGCGGGTTACTCATTGGGCCGCTCTGACCTTGTAAGAAGAGCCATGTCAAAGAAAAAGAAAAGTGTAATGGAGGAAGAACGAAAGAATTTTATTTACGGAAATAAGGATGAAAAGGGTAATATTACTATTAAGGGTGCTTTGGCTAATGGGGTTGATGAAAGGGTTGCAAATATAATTTTTGATGAAATGATGGACTTTGCCAGCTATGCTTTTAACAAATCTCATGCTGCTGCATACGCAGTAATTGGATACCAAACAGCATGGCTTAAATGTTACTATCCAGTAGAATTCATGGCGGCATTGTTAAATAGCTTTCTTGGAAGTAGTGAAAAGGTGTCGCAGTACGTTAATGATTGCAATACAATGGGAATTAAGGTGTTACCACCAGATATAAATGAAAGCAACGTGCGTTTTACTGTTGTCAAAGATAAAATAAGGTTTGGTCTTGCGGCTGTTAAAAACGTAGGGACTGTAGCAGTAGAACATATTATCTGTGAAAGGAATTCAGGAGGAGTATTTAAGGATTTTTCAAGCTTTTGTGAAAGGATATCTGGTAAAGATGTTAATAAAAAGTGCATAGAAAGCCTAATTCGATGCGGGGCGTTTGATTCAATGGGAAATAATAGGGCTACATTGATAAACTCCTATGAAAAAATATTAGATGGTATTGCTCATGTAAGAAAAACTAAGATTGAAGGACAGATTTCATTGTTTGACATGGGGATTTCCCAAAGTGTTGCAGAAATAAAAATGGAGTATAGAATTACACCTGAGTTTACTAATAAAGAGCTTCTTTCAATGGAAAAGGAGATGCTTGGGATATATATTTCTGGACATCCCTTAAGTGAATATAAGGAGTTAATAGATAAATATGTTAATGTTTTTACGACCGATTTGAGTCAAGCTACTGAGACTGAACAAGAGGGAGATGGGGTTATTCAGCAGAGTGTAGAGCTCAACACAAAAATAAGGGATGGTCAAGTTGCGATTGTTGCAGGAATAATAGCAGCAACTAAAACCATAACAACCAGAAAGAATAAGATGATGGCGTTCGTATCTTTAGAAGATTTATATGGACATATGGAAATAGTTGTGTTCCCTAATGTATATGAAAGGTATAGAAGTTTGCTGGAACAGGACAGTGTTATTGCTGTTAGTGGAACTATTAGTGTACGAGAGGATGAACAGCCCAAGATTCTGTGTAACGCTATAGTAGCACTGGAGGATATAAGGACTCTAAAGGAACAGCTGTCAAATGGTAAGCCGAATTTGGCTAAAACAAGCAATAGTACCCCCAAAAATGATATTATGTTTAATAACCTTAAATGGATAAAGGTAAAGATAAACGATGAAGCTGACGGGCAAAGAATAAGTAGCTTGGATTCTTTCATAATTTCAAACAAAGGGCAGCTGCCTATTTTAGTATACATTGGAAGTGCCAAAAGGGTAAGCAAAAGAGAAATGATTACAATAGATAGTAGCCTGTACAAAGAGCTTAAAGCGATAATCGGAGATGATAACATAAAGCTGGAGTATAATTAGAATTAATTAACAAATGGCTAAAATATACTGATATTGCTTTAGTTTAGAGAATTAACATAGTTATCTGCAAAGCTTTTGTTAAAAACCTGTTGTAAAAAAGCTTTTTATACTATATCATAGAAGTTAGTAGATATACGGTTACATATGCTAAAGTAGTATATTAATAATTTAAATGGGGTGTTTTTATGGCTGGAGAAAAAAGATTTGGTACTTCACTATTTGGTTTTAAAAAATCCGATGTAAATGCTTACATTGAAAAGCTTGTAATTGAAATGAATAAAAAAATAGAGGATAAAAATATTGAATTAAAGCACTTAAAAACACAGAATGAAGAGCTACAGGAGAAATATAACAAGTTATCATTAAATGAGTCAGAGGTAAATTTGAATCGTAGCAAAATTGCAGACGTATTGATTACAGCTCAAGAAAAGGCTGAAAATCTAATAAAGGAAGCACAAGAAAAAGCAGTCAAGGAAAAAGAAAGATTAGATAGTATGCTTGAGAGTGAGAAGGAACGAATAGTTGATATAAAGAATGAGCTTGTTACACTTAAAAAGGAAGTAGCTTCAAAGCTAAAGATGTTTGATGAACAATTAACTGGAGTGATAGGTGACTTTGGAGATGAGAATATAGCTCTTCAAGAAGTAGCAGCTACTCAAGATATTTCTGAAGAAACAGTTCAGAATTCAGGAGTTCAAGAGGAAACTGATTTGCCACAAGCTTAAAAGCACTTTGAAAATTTAAGAAGAGTTAGATTGAGGAGAATAGAAGTATGGAAGAATTATTAAATGTTTTAGAAAAAAATAGTAGACTTAATGAGGAGCAATTAGCAGTTATGCTAGATAAGTCTACTGACGAGATAAAGAGTCAAATAAGAGAGCTTGAGAATAGTAATACCATTTTAGGATATAGAACTCTTATCAACTGGGAAAAGACTTCAAAGGAATCGGTTACAGCGTTAATAGAGGTGAGGATTACACCACAAAGAGACTTGGGCTTTGACAAGGTTGCAGAGAGGATTTATCGCTTTCCACAGGTGAAGGCTTGCTATTTAATGTCAGGCGGATTTGATTTAACTGTTGTTGTTGAGGGGAAGACAATGAAAGAGGTAGCTTTGTTTGTTTCTGAAAAGCTAGCTCCTATTGATGGGGTACTAAGTACAGCAACTCATTTTATACTTAAAAAGTTTAAAGAATCAGGTGTTGTTTTTGAAAAGAAAGAGGATGATGACAGGGAGGCTTTAGTGCTATGAATGTAGCGGATATGGTTCTTCCCAAAATTAAGAATTTACCTCCATCAGGTATAAGAAAATATTTTGATTTATTAAGTGAAATGAAGGATGCTATCTCTTTGGGAGTAGGTGAACCAGATTTTGTAACGCCGTGGAGGGTTAGAGAAGAGGGTATATTTTCATTAGAAAAGGGACATACTCACTATTCTCCTAATGCTGGTTATATTGCTCTAAGAGAAGAAATTAGTAATTACTTAAATAGAAAGTACAATTTTAACTATAATCCAAGCGATCAAGTCCTAGTTACAGTAGGAGCTAGTGAGGGTATAGATTTGGCGTTAAGGGCTTTAGTTGGAGAGGGTGATGAGGTCATATTTCCTGAACCTAGCTTTGTTGCTTATATGGGATGTATAAAGGTAAGTGGTGCAAAACCCGTGGTTATTAACCTTAATGAACGGGAACAATTTAAGCTAACAGCGGAGCAATTGAGTAATGCCTTAACTGAAAGAACAAAGGTTGTAATACTACCTTTTCCAAATAATCCTACTGGTGCAGTGCTAGAAGAAAAAGACTTGCGAGAAATAGTTAATGTATTAAAGGATAAGGATGTAATTATCATTTCAGACGAGATATACTCTGAACTGACATATGGACAAAAGCATGTTTCCATCGCTTCATTTAAAGAGGTAGCGGATAAGACTATAGTTATTAACGGTTTTTCAAAGGCATTTGCAATGACTGGTTGGAGATTAGGGTATGCTTGTGGGCATCCTGCTATAATTGATGCAATGAAGAAGATACATCAGTATGCAATAATGTGTGCACCAACTACAGCTCAATATGCTGCTATAGAAGCATTAAAGAGCTGTGATGAGGAAGTTAGTAATATGGTCAAGGAGTATAATAGGCGAAGAAGGGTTTTGGTTGATGCTTTAAATAAAATGGGATTGGATTGCTTTGAACCCAAGGGTGCATTTTATGTATTTCCTTCAATTAAGAAAACTGGCTTATCTAGCGATGAGTTTTGTGAAAGGCTTTTGAAGGAATATAAGGTGTTAATGGTTCCAGGAGAAGCTTTTGGTGCTTGTGGAGCGGGATATGTTAGAGCTACCTACGCAAATTCCATGGAAAATATATTAGAGGCACTAGAGAGGATAAAGAAATTTATTAATACATTATGATAATAGACAAAAAAACAGCGGAGCTTTTCAGTTCCGCTGTTTTAATAATAAATCATGAGCTTAACGAAAGGTTCTTACGTTGTAAGCTATCTTGAATAGCGTCAACAACGTAAGGCTCGTAAACTCAATAGATGTACGTAACAAGAGCAGTATAAGCAATTTTCATAAATCTTAAAGTGTTACAAACTCGTCAACTATCATATAATCAAGTATAAGCTTGTCCAATGCTTGACTAACTCTAAGAATTTCATGAGAATCGCCATCCTCTATAACTCTATATAACTCCTGACGTACAATTTCTAATTCCGACATTACAACTCCCCCCAAAAGTCATAATTGAAGAAGCAGGAACTCCAAGCTGTTAATGCTGTCAAAGACAACAAACTGCTTAAGACCCTTGTTGTTCTCACAATAAAAATCTTGATGAGAATCTAGTTTATTTATATATTCTTATTTTATCGCAAATTTGTTCTGGTGTCAATATATGGATTAAAATTTAATTAAAAAATAAATTTTAATGGTAACAATTCGGACCTTTACTTTTTTAAAAAAGCTTTTAAGCACTTATGTGAAGCCTTGCTACATAAACCAATAAGTCTACAGATTCTAAATTGCAAATTGCCCTAAAAGGCAAGTGGTGTTCGCAAACTCCCTAATGGTCAGACAAACGAACCACACTAAGCCTTTTAGGGCAATTAACAACTAGAAGCTGTACGACTTATTTTATATGCCTCAAGTCTTCACTTAAATGCTTAAAAGTAACAGTAAAAAAATATATAAACTTTAGTCTGAATAGTTACCACCTGTAGTTACTGTCCAGCAGGGAAGTATAAATTTTTTCCTAAAAATACCGATATATAAAACATGAGAAGAACAAATGGAAATATAATTCGCCATATAGAAGAATTAACGCTAGAGAATGAGCGATTACGAAAAGAGAATACACGGCTT
>QKEK01000255.1 GCA_003251775.1 Clostridia bacterium
GAGGTTTGTTTAATGACTACAAGCTGCATTTGCTTTGGTAGCATTGGCAAATCCTCAAGACGCCATGTTTTATACTGCTCACTATACACCTCTGGATCTGCTAGTGTTACAAGGTGTCCAAGTGCCCACGTTATAATGTATTTATTTCCAGAAATAAAGCCATTACCGTTTTGCCTGCAATTAAGCACCTTAGCAATATCTCTAGCTACAGATGGTTTCTCAGTTAATACGAGTATCTTTCCCACGATATTATCCTCTCTGTCCTTTGTATTTAGTCAATTTTCTCTATTATTTGAATTATTTCTATTCTTGTAATTATCTCTATTCTTAGATTTTTTTTATCACTTAATTTCTTCTGTCTTTTCTTCTTTTTAATATCATAACCCATTAATCAATAAAAATCAAACTCAAGCCCCTCGTTTTAAAACGCTTATATCTTTGTTCTAAACAATGAAAAACAGCGTATAAGTATAGCCGTATCTTTTATGAAACCGTTAGCTCGAAGCTACCATCAACTATCCCGTCTATTATCCTGTCCTTATAGATACTCTGCAAAAGCACTATAGACAGCTCCGTAAGGTCTAGCTGGCATATGTTTTTTTGAGAAATTTCTCTGATAAAAGCTTTTGGTGGGGTAATGTGAATTGTCTCAGAGCTTATTACCTGTCCCCTTATAGACTTGGTGTATGAATCTCCATAGTTTATTATCGTAGTTGTTGCTTGAGCCTTCCTAACAATATCAGTAGTAGCTACGCCCCCACACAAATCCAAGATTACATTACACTTTCTCACTATTCTACTATCTGAGGCAAGGACTATAGCTGCACCACTTAAATCACAAAACTCCTCTCTCCACATCTCAAGCTCTTCTGTTTGCTCTGCAAAGAGAACTACCTCCTTAAAATACTTTGACATTTCTACTGCCCAATATTTAACATCATAATTATTTTCCTTTGCCAGAATAGCTATACTCTCTGGTCTGGGTCGTTTCCTTATTATCATCTTTATTATTACTGGAATAAGCTCCTTAAATACTCTTTCATTCTCTGCTTCTATACTGAAAACACTGTATCTTCTGTTAATTTCACATAATTCATTTTCAGATATGTATTTATTAATATTGTTACTAAATAAAACTATTACATTACTATAATAATTACTACGACTATTATTATAACAGACTGGGCTATACCCATATCCTTTCCTTTTTGACAACAACGTATGGGCTTCATTAGCCTTTATTACCCTTTTTATTTCATTATTGATACGAAAAGTATTTGTCTTTTCTACTAGATAACTAAATTTCCCTTTCATAAAGGCCGTCATACTATTCTTACTAACAAGTGGTAGCTCCATTATATATATTGCTGTACTGCTTTCCCTTTTCTCAATATATTTATTATTTAAAGCTCCTTCTATAGGAAATTCAATACTGCTTATACAACTACCTTTTAGCTCTATTTTATCTTTGATATTGCATATTATAATTATATTCATCCCTAAATACACCCCTAATGAGCTTTTTCGTTAAGCAAAATAGCGTATAAATATACAACAATACACCACACTCATAGCTTTTTGCGTTGTTACATATTTATGCAAATCTACACTCATACTAGTTATGTATATTCAGCATAATAAATTATATGCGGGTAGTACAGCCCTTTTACATATATTAAAAATTATTACGTAAACTGTTGTACTCCTTTATTGAGTACCCCTTCAAATGCCACAATTCAACATTTTGTTGCAAATATGAAAGCATTTCTATTATTCTTACGTAGTGCTCTGATGACTTCCATTCCAGTACATGTGATAAATAATTAACTATTTCACCGATATCAATAAGGTTTTTTATAGCATATATGAAATCCAGTATCTCATACACAGCCTCAGAATACGAATAATCATATTCCTCCAGCAAAAAAAGTATAAACTCCTTTACCTCGTCTCTTGTAGTATAATGCTCATCCTTAAAGGCATTATTAATAGCCTCCTCAGATAAAGGCTTATGCTCTAATCTAATGTAGTCTCTTGCCAAGCCCCTAATACCAGAGATATTCTTTAGTCTTATGTGCAGTAGTGAAGATCCCAGAAATTTAAAATTATCTGAATAGCTAGCATTTTCTTTAAGAACCTCCAATAATGTAGCTTCCTCTTCTTTTTTAAAGTCAGTATACTTCTGCATCATTTTTATAAGCTCAACTTTGGATATAATCCCAAAATAGCTAAGTAAGCTATTAACTGTATTTATCCATTTCTGATTTTTTCTTATACGTTCTCTTGTGTCCTCGTTATTAATGCTATCACTTATACATTCTATTATTTCTTCTGGTATATATAGAGCCTTTTCACCATTAACAGTTCCTGAAAATACTAACGCCCTATCCCTCCAAAACAACATTTTGTGTTCACTGCTTTTTAGTTCAGTAATCAAACCTTTGTTAGTAATAATATCATTTAGATAGTCTCTTTGCTCTTCATTAAAAACCGTAACCAGATCATTTATACTCTGTGGCATATATATACTAATTGCCTTACCCAGCTCGTCTTTACCTAAATGACTTATTCCCTTCAAGCGAACATTATTTCTGACCGTTGCTAGCTCATTCCAGGTCAGTCCTTTAAGTATCTCTTCGTATGTCATCTCTTTGTCAATTGGCTTCCAAAGAGCTATCTCTAGGCGTATTTCAGCCCTCGTCTTGTATCTCTGAACCCTTTCTCTTATTACCCTAGAACCTCTGTTTTCAAATTCATATACATAACCACTACCGTAACCGCGTTGCTTAAACTTGGCAAAATCACCGATATCTCTCATGAGTGTCACCCCGATATTATTCCCCTAAGACACCAACATGCTCCTTAATGATTCTCTAATGAACAAAATATTTATTTTACTATGACCTTCTATAGAACAATTGTATTATTTTTTATATATAAGCAACTTATTATAAATAACATACATAAATAATATATAACATACTCATAATAAAATCAAGTGACTATGTTTCAAAGCTTTTTGCGTTATTACATATTTATGCAAGTTATACATAATAAGTGCAGTGTTTGTGTATATTTATTCAAAACAACGCAAAATAGCGTATAAATATACAACAACGCAATATGCTATTTCAAAATTTCCCATTAAAGCAAAAGAGGGTATATATTACTACCCCCCATCAGTAATTTAAGTATATATTTATTGTGCATAGGATTCTTATTTATGTGGTACAAACTTGTGTATAGCATTAGTAGGACACACCTTCAGACATTTACCGCAGTTCTTACACTTTTCGTAATCAATCTTCGCACAGAAATTCTTTACTGTGATAGCCTCAAATGGACACTCCTTCATGCACTTTCCACATCCAATACAAGCAACCTCGCATTTTTTCTTAGCCTCGCCACCCTTTTCAAGATTACTACAAAGCACAGTATATTGCGATTTAGCTGGTACAAGCTCGATTATTCTTTTTGGACATGCCTCTATACATTTGCCACAGGCTGAACATTTCTCATCAATAACCTTTGCCAGGCCATTTTCAAGAACCAAAGCACCAAAGTTACACGCCTTGACACATGTTCCCATGCCAACACAACCATATGCACACGCTGAAGGACCACCATAAAGTGTTGCAGCTGACTCACAATCAATAATTCCATCATAGTCAAACTTAATCTTAACGTTTTCCCAGCTACCCTTACAGTTTACTCTGGCAACCATTTTTTCTACTGCCTTTGCCTCAATACCCATTACCTCAGCCATGCTATTAATAACGTCTTCCCCACCAACAGGACAAAGAGTTATGGCTGCATCTCCTGCTGCAACAGCCTCTGCATAAGCATCACACCCTGTATATCCGCAAGCACCACAATTAGCACCTGGAAGAACCTCTCTAACCTCAGATATCTTTGGGTCAACCTTAACCTCAAATTTTTTAGATGCAAACGCCAATCCAAGACCAAATATAAGTCCTAAACCAGCGATTGCTAGTATAGGTATTAATATTGCACTCATTCTCACTCCACCTTCTACATATCATTTTTAGGTTTATCTATTTAAACTATAACTTTTTCTAATCAAGCCTTTCATCAAATAGTGTATATTATATCGTTGTGTATTTATACGCTATTTTACGTTGTTTTGAATAAATATACACAATACTGCACTTAATAAGTATAATTCTGCATAACTATGTAACAACACAATTAGCTTTAAATAATTACAAAGCTAATTGTGTAAAGCCCAAGAACGCTACTGAAATAAGGGCTGCTGCTACTAATGCTATTGAAATACCCTGAAACGCTGCTGGAACATCACTAGTTTCTATCTTCTCTCTAATACCTGAGAATATAGCAAGAACCAAAGTAAATCCAACTCCAGTCATAAACCCATTTACTACCGCTAATCCAAAGCTTAGCTCTTTCTCAATGTTTATCAATGCTACACCCAAAACAGCACAATTAGTAGTAATAAGAGGCAGATATATACCTAATGCCTTGTATAAAGGTGGCATAAACTTTTTCAACACTATTTCTACAAACTGTACCAAAGAGGCTATAACAAGAATAAAAGCGATAGTCTGTAGATATATTAGATCCAGTGGCTTTAGTAGGAGGTAGTAGACTGCCCAGGTTACAGCTGAAACAACAGTTGTTACAAACACTACTGCACCACCCATTCCCAATGCAGTTGATAGCTTTCTTGAAACACCTAAAAATGGGCACACACCTAAAAACTTTGCTAGAACTATATTCTGTATAAAAATAGCGGTAATTGCAATTAACAAGACTTCCTTCATTATGATTCACCTCCATTTGATACTTCTGATGACTTAGCTTTATCTGCCTTGGTATCCTTTTTTGCTACTGTGTCAGAGCCAAGAACAGCACTTTTAGCCTTAGATGCACATTCCAGACA
This sequence comes from Clostridia bacterium, assembly GCA_003251775.1. Classification (GTDB taxonomy): domain Bacteria; phylum Bacillota; class Clostridia; order DSM-8532; family SZUA-474; genus SZUA-474. The sequence continues at coordinate 4,922 of QKEK01000255.1, forward strand.
GTTCATGTTACATGATGCTGAAATATTACAGCTTCCTGCAAGCTCCTGATTCTGCACATTCAGAGTGGACACCTTGTTTATAAATGCTATTATGAACCCAAATACAAGAAATCCTCCAGGTGGTAATATCATAATTATAGCTGGATCAAATAGATCCTTGGTAAGTACTAGTCCAAAAAACATCCCAGCACCTAGTATCTCTCTGATAGAACCAATTATGAACAAGGCAAGTGTAAAGCCGCCCCCCATACCTAGTGCATCCAAAGCTGACAATGCAACTCCGTTTTTGCTTGCAAACATCTCTGCTCTTGCTAGTATAATACAATTAACAACGATTAATGGAATAAATATTCCCAGTTTATCATTAAGGTCAGGCAAATAAGCCTCCATTAACATTTTTACTATTGTTACAAACCCTGCAATTACTGTAATGTATGCTGGTATTCTCACCTTATCCGGTACAATTTTTCTTATTAATGAGATTGCCATGTTTGAGCCTAACAGAACTGCTGTTGCAGCTAAACCCATACCTACCCCATTCTCTGCTGAGGTTGTAACAGCTAGTGATGGACACATCCCCAATAGCATCTTTAAAGTTGGGTTATCTTTAATAAATCCGCTTGTAAATACCTTCAAAGCAGATGTCTTTTGTTTACTCATTTATTTCCCCTCCTTTAATAATATTGAGGCTGCATCAATAGCTGCCTGCACTGCGTCAGTAACTGCACGTGAGGTAATAGTAGCACCGCTTATAGATTGAATATCCTCAGCCTTATCACTCTCAACCTTAACTACCTTTAATCTGTCAACTGGTTTTAAATCCTTTAGCTGGTCGGTTATCTCTGGATTGGCTTTTGTCCCTAGGCCAGGGGTTTCGTTATTCTTCCCTATATTAACACCAGATATTTTTCCTTCCATATCAATCCCTACTGTAATGTTAATATCTCCACCGTAACCTTTTTTCACAACAGAAAATACATATCCCACTGTATTTCCTTCACTTTGTCCAGCGTATGCACCTTTAACAATTTTCAACAAAGCTTCTTCTCCAGCCAGCTTGCTATTAATGTCAATCTCATTAAATTCCTTAGCTATTGACAGCACTTCCTGTCTAGCCTTTGTTTTTGCTTCTTCTGTTCGTTTTGCTATAGTGTCCTTTGTTAAATCATTAACCTGTGCTAAAGCACCTGCTATAACTGCACATATCAGAAACAGGATTAATGCTGGTTTAATAATACTACGCCACATTTTTCCCACCCCCAAAGCTAACTGGTATTGTATATCTATCTATTAATGGCACAACTATATTCATTAGAATAATTGCAAAGGATACGCCCTCTGGCATATTAGTATACAATCTGAATATTATAGTAAATAGCCCACACCCAAATGCAAATATCATTCTACCCTTTCTAGTAATAGGACTTGTTGCATAATCGGTCGCCATGAAAAATGCTCCAATCATTAAACCTCCTCCAAGTATATGGTAAAGTACATCACCAGTAAATGCACCACTAGGACCAAGTATCCAAGAAAGAATTGCTACTGTTCCTATGTATATGAAAGGAATCTCTATTGTTATGATACGCTTTACCAACAAGTAAATGCCTCCAAGCAAAAGGGCAATAGCTGAGGTTTCTCCGATACAGCCCCCTATATTACCTATAAACATATCCATATAGGAAGCTAGGGCTGACCCCTCCTTTAGTGCACCTAGTGGAGTAGCATAGGTAACCAAATCTACGTCTGTCTGAAAACGAGTGGGTACCCAACCTGTCATCTGCTTTGCCCAAGATACTACTAGGATTACTCTAGCACCTAGGGCGGGATTCATGAAGTTCTGACCAATCCCACCAAATAATTGCTTAACAATAACAATCGCTATAATTCCTCCGATAGCGGCAATCCAAAAGGGTATAGTAGCAGGGTAATTCATTGCTAGTAGCAAGCCTGTTACTACAGCACTCAAATCACCTACGGTCTGCTCTCTTTTCATCACTTTTCTCATTAGATACTCTGAAAGCAAAGCAGCTCCAATGGTGATTGCTATTACTGCTGCTGCTCTTAAACCAAAAAACAGTATGCCAGCTACTGTTGCTGGTAGTAGTGCTATAAGCACATCTAGCATTATACTTTGAGTTGTACTGTTATCCCTTAAGTGTGGAGAAGAACAGACAAATAATTTGTTTTTCAAGACATAAGCCCCCTTATTCACATGTATTTTATTAACTCTATTTCTTCGCAGCCTGTTTTCTAACAATCCCTTTTCCAAGTCTAAAGGATTGTACCAGATGACGTTTTGCTGGACAAACAAAAGAGCAGCTGCCACACTCAATACAGTCCATAACCTTGAATTTATTCAAACCCTCTACCGACTTCCCTACCACAGCTCTGTTGATTTCTAATGGCAAAAGATCCATTGGACAAACCTCAACACATTTTCCACACCTGATACATGCTGACTCTGAAGGCAAGTCACCTTCAACCTTATCAAAGGCAAGTAAAGCATTTGTATTTTTTATTACTGAGGTTTGTAATGAATATTGGGCAACCCCCATCATAGGTCCTCCCATTATAATCTTATATGGAGGCTTTTTAAACCCACCACATCGATTAAAAACCTCTTCCAAAGGTGTTCCGATTAGTACCTCTACATTTGAAGGGTTAAAAACAACTGATCCGTCAACTGTTATTCTCTTTTTAATAAGAGGCATTCCAGTTTTTATGTAATCTGCAACAAACGAAACACTTGTTATATTCATTACTACACAACCCACATCAGAGGGCAATTTCCCTGGTGGAACCTTTCTCCCTGTAGTTGCATAAATGAGCATTTTTTCTGCTCCCTGTGGATATAATGATTTAAGCTTCTTAATAGATATTTTGTCATTCTTATCTGCTATTTTAGCTAAAACCTCTATAGCCTCTGGCTTATTGTCCTCAACTCCTATCACTACCTGTTCAATTCCCATATGCTCGACAACAATATTGATACCGCTAATAATTGACCAAGAGTTTTCTATACACTCTCTATAATCAGCGGTAATATATGGTTCACACTCAGCTGCATTAATAACAAGCATATCAATTTTTTTTCCTTTTGGAGGAAGCATTTTTATATGAGTTGGAAACCCAGCTCCTCCCAAGCCTACTAAACCTGATTTTCTGATAGCAGAAACAAACTCCTGTAAATTGTTTATCTCAGGAGGCACTACAGATTCATGTACTTCCTGCTTACCATCCGTCTCTATTTCTACAGAAACCACATGACTGCCATTTGCTGCAAGCATTGGTCCTACATTTGTAACTGTCCCAGAGACGCTGGAATGAATAGGTGCAGATACAAAGGCATCTGAATCACCAATTACCTGTCCCACCTTAACTGTATCACCCTTTTTTACTGTAGGCTGACACGGTGCTCCGATATGCTGCACCATAGGAATGACTATTTTTGTAGGAATATCCATTCCAATAGTCTCACAGTTAGCAGTATTCTTTCGATGAGGTACTGCCACTCCCCCCTTAAACATTCTTCCGAACAACTCATCCACCTCGTTCAAATTAGTTAGTAGTTATAATGATTACTATTGCACCTTAAAAACTCTTTGGCAACAGCAATTCCATCTGAGCTAACATACTTAAGTCTAATAACTAAACTTTTTTGTTAAAAGTGACCAAAAATTCATTTGTAATTAGACTAAAAATAACCCTTTTATATAATATCATATGTTCAAGGATTTTTAAACATAAATTTTTGCATTTTGTATACATAATTAAGTACATAGATAAATTCTTAAAGTTACTGATAACACTGAATTGTAGCAAACTAAGTAAAAGTTTGTTATCCTTTTAACAAACTTTTTTTGTGTCTCAAATATGGTTTTTGATTCTCTATACTAGACAATCAGCTTTTTTGTTAACAATCTATACAAAATTAAAAATTGGGCGGGAATCAATAACTTTTATTGTATCACTTATTATCTATATTATAGAAAATTCCACTT
>QKEK01000005.1 GCA_003251775.1 Clostridia bacterium
GGCAATAGAGTCAGTAGTTGAGGTTGGACAGGCATCAGTGTCGTTCATACAAAGAAAGTTTAAGGTCGGTTATGCTAGGGCAGGAAGAATTATTGACCAGATGGAGGAACGTGGGATAATTAGCGGATATGAAGGAAGTAAACCTAGACGTGTCTTGATTTCAAAAATGGAATGGGAAGAAATGAAATTGGGAAGTGGGGAGGATTAACAAATGAAGCTGCCAGTAACCATGGTATTTATTTCAGTAGTTATTTTATTCTTGTTGATGTATATGTTTATAAGGTTTATTAAACGAAGGAACTATATTTTAATGGGAATATTTGTACTACAGGTGTTTGTGTTCTCAATGGTAATTTCTACTGTAATTGATAATACATACACTACATGGTGGGTTGAGCTTATATATATTATATGTGGAATTGTATTACCTATCACTGTATTAATAGCGGATTATGTTACTCTTGTCAGAAGGCTAAAAAAGAATCAAGCCTATAATGGGTTTATTGAAAAGATACCATATAGAAGAAGTACAAGGGTTGATATAGATAGCTTTACATCTGAATTTGGCAGTATTTGTTCCATTATTCTACCAGAACAGCTTATAAATTATGTGTTAATGTCAGATAAGCATATTGCGGTTAATGTAAGTAACATGCTTAAAAAGGCTAATGCGAGTTACATGATAGATCAATATGAAAAGGCAAGCACTAAATATCAATTCTTAAGTAATCTTTTTTCTGAAAATCCTTATGTTCAGTATAATTTTGCTAATATAAAATATCAACTAGGTGAATATAAATCTTCAGTTGAATTATATAGATTGGCTTTAAGAAATGATTTAAGTATTGAAGACATTAGAATAGAAGATGAAGATATATCTTGTAGCGTGCTTGTAGAAGAGGAACATGACAATGACGATACAAGCATAATAGACCGTACTGAGTATATAGATAAATTATCAAAAAAAAGAAAAAAGAAGGATAGGGCTTTGCAAGTAAGCTTTTCAGCTCAGACCTTTGAATACATGATTAGATATAACCTTGCTCTGTCTTACCAAAAATATGGACAGCATGAAAGTGCCTTTAGGCAACTGCGAAGAATACTAAAGAAGCAGACTGGATTTGCAAATACAGAACAAAACTTTGCTAAGCTTTGTGTACTGTTTGATCACCATAAACATGGAATAAAATATTTAAAGAAGGTAGCCGAATTAAATGGCTATAATGTACAGCTTTTGTTTGTGCTGGGAAGGCTTAATTATGATATTGGTAGCTACGAAGAGAGTATCTCCTTTCTAATGAAAGGTCTTGAGCTTGAGTCTGATAATCCAGATATTTTGGCTCTTTTGTCAAAGGCATATAGAAAAGCTGGTAATAATGAGCTATCTGTTGAATATGGTCTTAGGCTTTTGCAGGCTACTGAACCTAATGAAGAAGAAGAAAAGGTATACTATTCAATGGGAAAGGCCTACTTCAAGCTAAACCTGCTGGAAGATGCTGAAAAATGCTATCATAAAGCCTTAGAAAGATCACCTGACAGGTGGGAAATTCTTTATGATTTAGGTGTGGTTCAGGATGCCAAGGGCGACTATGTTAGTGCTTTAAAGACCTTTGAAGCTGTTGTGAAAATAAAAAATGATTTTCCTGATGCTTATAATCAATTGATTATAATTCTAGCAGGAAGAAAGCGGCTTAGAGAGGCGATAAATGTTTTTAAGCTTGCCGTTAAGTATTGTCCAAAGGCATATACATTACATTTCAATATTGGGAATGTTTTGATGCAACTAAATAGAGTGACTGAAGCAATAGAGGCATATAAAAATGCTTTAAGCATTGAAAAGAATGATTTGGATGTCTATTTATATCTATCTTCTGCGTATATAGCAAAGCATAAGTATGATAAGGCTATTGAGGTGTATAAAAAGGGATTGAAGGGGAATGAAAAGGATAGTGAGATTTATTTCGGTCTTGCAAGGGTTTATGGTTTGATGAACGAAAAGGAAACCTCCTTAGAGATGCTAAGAAGGGCTATTTCATATGATGCTTCTATTAAGAGTAGAGCCAGAAATCTTACTGACTTCATTAAATTATGGGATACAGAGGAGTTTAACAGCGTTGTTAATCAATAGTATAAGATAAATGTAAGGAGTTTTAGAATGTCAAATACCACTTTTTTACCAGTAAGTAAGACAGATATGCAAGAAAGAGGCTGGGAACAGCTAGATTTTTTATATATTAGTGGGGACGCGTATGTTGACCACCCAAGCTTTGGTCATGCTATTATAACCAGAGTTTTGGAAAGTGCAGGGTATCGTGTGGGCATTATTGCTCAGCCTGACTGGAATAATGACGAGGATTTTCTTATAATGGGTGCACCAAGGTTGGGTATCTTAATATCTTCGGGTGTTATTGATTCTATGGTTAATCACTATACCGCAGCCAAGAAAAAGAGAAGTGAGGATAAGTATGCACCTGGGGGGAAATCGGGAATGAGACCTGATAGAGCCGTAATTGTATACTCTTCAAAGGTTAAGGCCTTATTTAAGGGGATACCCGTAATTATTGGTGGAATTGAAGCAAGTCTGAGAAGATTTGCACATTATGATTTCTGGCAGAATGAGGTAAGAGCCTCTATTTTGCAAGATTCAAAGGCGGATTTGCTGATATATGGCATGGGTGAAAAGCCCATCCTTGAAATCGCAGATTTACTGAATAAGGGTGTTACAATAGATAAGATACAGAATGTTAGAGGAACCTGTTATATTGCTGCAAGCAATTATTTGCCACAAGAGCTGCACAACCTAGTAGAAAGCTATGAAAATAGAGAAAAAATTAAAAAGGAAATGAATAGTAATACAGAAAAGTCAGAAGATAGTAAGAATATTAAACATATGCTAAGAGGTATAATTGCAGATTTTATAAAGGATAAGGATAATATTATTATTAATACACTAAGAGAGGTAAAGGAAGATAAGGCTAAGTATGTAGCAAGCTTCTATGTACAGTATTCAGAACAGGAGTCGATAGCGGGTAAGAGAATATTGCAAAAGCATATGAGCAGATACCTGGTGCAGAACCCTCCTGTAGCTGCAATGACTGAAGCAGAGCTTGATGCGGTTTATGCATTACCCTATGTAAGGGCATGGCATCCTCAATATAATGAAGCAGGAGGTATACCTGCACTTGAAGAGGTAGAGTTTAGTATAGCCTCTCAAAGGGGGTGCTTTGGTGCATGTTCATTTTGTGCACTTAATTTTCATCAGGGAAGGGTTATTCAATCAAGGAGTCATGAGTCTATAGTAAATGAGGCAAAAGAATTAACGAAAAAAGAGAATTTTAAGGGCTATATAAATGATGTAGGAGGACCTACAGCAAACTTTAGAGAGGTTTCGTGTAATAAACAGGAAAAACATGGTATGTGTAAAGACAAAAGATGTCTTTTCCCACAGCCATGTAATAATCTAGAGGTTTCTCATAAGGATTATTTGAGTCTGCTACGAAAATTAAAGCAGATAGATGGTATAAAAAAGGTGTTTATCAGGTCGGGTATACGATATGATTACTTGATATATGATGAAAATCAGGAGTTTTTTAATGAATTGTGCAAGGATCATATAAGTGGACAGCTTAAGGTTGCACCTGAGCATATCTCAGAAAATGTCTTAAAAAGAATGGGAAAGCCAGGTAAAAGGGTTTACGATAGATTTACCAAAAAGTACTTTGAGATTAATAAGAGATTAGGGAAGAATCAGTTTTTAGTACCTTATTTTATATCAGGACATCCTGGTAGCACTATAGATGACGCGATTGAACTAGCCTTGTATATTAAGGAAATGGGATATACTCCCGAACAGGTTCAGCAATTCTACCCTACACCTGGAACACTGTCAACATGTATGTATTATACAGAACTAGACCCTTTATTAGGGGAGAAAATATATGTTGCAAAAAGTGAAAGAGAAAAGTCAATGCAAAGAGCTTTATTACAGGTGAGTAGACCTCAGAACCATTCTCTAGTATTATCTGCTTTAAAATTAGCTGGAAGAACAGATTTGATAGGTATGGGTAAGCAATTCTTAGTAGCGCCAAGAGTATTTAAGAGCATGAAAAAAGAGAGTGAATCTGTAGGAAGTATGAGTAGTGCTAAGAACAGTAGTAATAATAGAAGTAAGAATAGCACTAAGAACAGTGGTAAGAATGGTACTAAGAACAGTGGTAAGAATGGTACTAAGAACAGTGGTAAGAATGGCAATAAGAACAGCAGAAAGGACTGGATAAAAAAAAGGTAGTTTTTGGTGACATAATTTACATTTAATAAGGGGTATGAGAATGAGTAAGACTAAACAATCAATACAAAATATTTTTGGAGATTTAGATTGTTTGAATAACGATAGAACAAAGGCGTTGTTTAGTAGTACATATATTAATAAGCTTGAGGTCTGTAAGTCGGAGCAGAGTATTAAAGTGTATCTTGAGCATATAGAGGATATCAATGAATCAGAGTCTGTACTAATAAAAAATGCCTTTGAAAGTAAATTTAAAACAACAAATCTTAAAATAGTATTAACATTGAAGCATAATCTTGGGGCAAATGAGGTTATAGAGCAATATAAAGAAAGTATTTGTAAGTATTTAAGCATAGAAATCCCTTCGAGCATTGGAATATTAGCTGGAGCAGAATGGACTATTGATGAACAGAGTATAATAATAGCTTTACGAAATAAATGTGCAGATTTATTAAAGCTGAAAAAATGTGACAGAATTTTGGAAGGGCACTTATTAGAAAAATATAGTATTAAGGCAAGGGTATTGTTTAAAAATGCATGTGATGAGGATGCTTTCTTGATTAGCCATGTAAAAAAAATTGAAGAAAAACAAAAGGAATATATTAATAATAACGTTATTGTGTCAGAAAGTAAGGGGGATAAAGGAAAAAGCTCAAATGCCGCAAGGAATTCTATTCCATCAGTTCGGAAATTTGATAGTAGAAATAAGGGTTCAGGAAGCACCTCGCCCTTACAGCAAAAAGGTGACGTTATTTTTGGCAAGAATTTTGATGAGGAAATTGTTCCGATGGCTGAGGTTACTCAGGATTCAGGAAAGGTAAGTGTAAAGGGAGAGGTTTTCTCAACTGATACCAGAACTTTAAAAAATGGAAAGGTACTCTTTTTCTTTAATATGACTGATCTTACTAGCTCATTGAGCTTTAAAATGTTCTTAACTCCAGAGCAGTATGAATTTGCTAAGGAGAATATTAAAAATGGCAGTTATTTGAAGGTGAGGGCTGAGGCACAATATGACCCTTTCCAAAAAGAGGTTTCAATGTTTGCTAGAGATGTGGTTGAGACAAAGAAATCATTTCGAATGGATAATGCAGAGGAAAAGAGGGTTGAGCTTCATTTACATACACAAATGAGTCAACTAGATGCTATAACTAATGTTAAGGACTTGATTAAAAGAGCAGCAGAGTGGGGGCATGAGGCTATAGCAATTACCGATCATGGAGTTGCACAAGCATTTCCAGATGCAATGTCTGCAGCAGCAAAGCATGGAATAAAGGTCATTTATGGTGTGGAGGCGTACTTAATTGGGAAAACCTATAAAAATGATGATGGTACTATAGATTTTAAAAAATCTAAGACATACCACGCAATAATTTTGGTTCAGAATTACACAGGTCTTAAGAACTTATATAAAATAATTTCAGAGAGTCACTTGAAATACTTTCACAGACGTGCAAGGGTTCCGAAGGAGCTACTTGAAAAGTATAGAGAGGGTCTGCTGTTAGGAAGTGCCTGTGAAGCTGGAGAGGTTTATAGTGCTATATTAGAGGAAAAAAGTGAAGAGGAGTTAGAAAGTATAGCGGAATACTATGATTATCTTGAGGTGCAGCCAATAGGGAATAATCAATTCTTAATTAATTCTGGAAGGCTGTCAGATAAGCAGGAGCTTATAGACATTAATAAAAGGATTATTGCATTAGGGGAGAAGCTAAATAAAAAGGTAGTTGCCGCTTGCGATGTACATTTTATGGATCCTGAGGATGAATATTTCAGAAGAATTATACAAGCTGGTCAAAAATTCTCAGATGCCGATAATCAGGCACCCTTATATTTAAGAACGACAGAGGAAATGCTCAATGAGTTTAAATACTTAGGTGACGAGAAGGCATACGAGATAGTTGTAAAGAACACAAAGTATATTGCGGAATTGGTGGAGGACGGTATTTTACCTATACCAAAGGGAACATTTCCACCTAAAATTGAGGGTGCTGAGGAAGAAATAAAAACATTGGCTGAAGGTAAGGCTTATGAGATATATGGTGATCCATTACCAGAGATTGTTCGTAGTCGTCTTGACAAGGAATTAAATTCTATTATTAAAAATGGTTTTTCTGTGATGTATATAATTGCACAAAAGCTGGTATGGAAGTCAGTAGCAGATGGTTACTTGGTTGGCTCCAGAGGTTCAGTTGGTTCTTCGTTTGTTGCAAATATGGTAGGAATAACTGAGGTTAACTCTTTGCCAGCTCATTATGTTTGTATTGAGTGTAAGTATTCTGAATTTATAGAGGATGGAAGCGTTGGATGTGGATTTGATTTACCAGACAAGGACTGTCCCAAGTGTGGGAAGGCTTTAAAGAAGGATGGATATGATATACCATTTGAAACCTTTCTTGGGTTTGACGGTGATAAAGAGCCTGATATTGATTTGAATTTTTCAGGAGAGTATCAGCCTAATGCACATAGATATACAGAAGAGCTTTTTGGTGAGGGGCATGTTTTCAGAGCTGGTACTATAGCAACAGTGGCAGAAAAAACAGCATTTGGATATGTTCAGGGCTATTTAAACGAGAGGGATAAAATAGTTACAAATGCAGAAAAAGCTAGACTAGCATCTGGTTGTACTGGTATAAAGAGAACAACAGGACAACACCCTGGGGGGGTTATGGTAGTTCCCCATGATAAGGAGATATATGATTTTTGTCCTATACAGCGTCCAGCTGATGATACTGGCTCAAGCATTATTACCACACATTTTGATTATCATTCAATAAGTGGTAGAATTTTAAAGCTTGATATTTTGGGTCATGACGATCCTACTGTTATTAGAATGCTTCAGGATATTACTGGTATTGATCCTCAAGCTATACCCATAGGAGAGAAAAAAACAATGGGGATCTTCAACAGTACTGAGCCTCTAGGGGTAAAGCCTGAAGATATTAATAGTACTGTAGGGACTTTTGCTATACCAGAGTTTGGTACGAAATTTGTAAGGCAGATGCTAGTGGATACAAATCCTACTACCTTTGCAGAACTAATAAGAATATCGGGGCTGTCTCACGGAACAGACGTATGGCTCAATAATGCTCAGGATTTGGTTAGAGCTGGAGTAACAGGTTTGGCTGAGGTTATCTCTACTAGAGATGATATTATGCTTTATTTAATTTATAATGGGTTACCCCCACTGACTTCCTTTAAGATTATGGAGGACGTAAGAAAGGGTAAAGGGCTTAAACCAGAATATGTTGAATTGATGATAGAGAATAAAGTACCACAATGGTATATTGAGTCCTGCCAGAAAATAAAGTATATGTTCCCAAAGGCACATGCTGCTGCCTATGTAATGATGGCATTTAGAATAGCTTGGTTTAAGGTGCATTATCCCGAGGCTTTTTATGTAACCTATTTTACTGTAAGGGCTGATGAATTTGATGCTGAAATAATATGTAAGGGTAAGGAGACAGTAAAGAGTAGGATTCAAGAGTTAGAGGGTAAAGGGAATGATGCGACGCAGAAGGAGAAGAACCTACTTACTATATTAGAGGTTGCAAATGAAATGTATGCTAGAGGCATAAAATGCCTTCCTGTAGACTTGTATGAGTCGGAGGCTGTTAAGTTTAAAATAACTCCCGATGGGATTAGACCTCCATTTAATGCGTTACAGGGACTAGGAGATGCAGCTGCAAACAATTTGGTTGAGGCTAGAGAAAAGTATAGTGATTTTTTATCAATTGATGATTTAAAGAATAAGGCTGGCATTTCTAAGTCTGTAGCTGAGATTATGCAGAAGCATGGGTGCTTGGAGGGGCTTCCTGAAAGTAACCAAATTAGCCTATTTGAATGGTTCTCCTAGGTTGACAAAAAAAATATATATTTTTTTTAAAAATTTGCTTGACTTTTTTCTCATATCCAGTTAAAATAGTCATTGTCGGTCGCGAGAAGCGACATGATGTGGCCCATTGGTCAAGCGGTCAAGACACCGCCCTTTCACGGCGGTAACAGGGGTTCGATTCCCCTATGGGTCACCAAATTTTTATGTCATATTGACTTACTTTATTGGTTGTTGGATAATTAAGTGAGTCAGAGGATATGAAAAGCTAGATGAATGTGGCCCGGTAGTTCAGTTGGTTAGAATGCCAGCCTGTCACGCTGGAGGTCGAGGGTTCGAGCCCCTTCCGGGTCGCCATTTATGCTGGTGTAGCTCAGTTGGTAGAGCAGCTGATTTGTAATCAGCAGGTCGGGGGTTCAAATCCGTCCACCAGCTCCATACCCTTATAACGTAAGGGGATATATTTTAGGGGGGGTTCCCGAGTGGCCAAAGGGGGCAGACTGTAAATCTGTTGTCAGTGACTTCGATGGTTCGAATCCGTCTCCCCCCACCAAAAATGCCTGAAGGCTTTATGCTTTCAGGTATTTTTGGTTTTGAAGAAATACAAAGATGCTTACTTATTTTCGGATTATTGAGAGGTTTTTGTAATGAAGTATATATTCGAGCCACTTAAGGAAAACTTAAATCATATAAAATATTACGGATTTAACAGCTTGAGTATACGTAATTTTTTTATTATTTTTGCAATGCTTTTGATACCGCTTTTAAGCATCAATTATTTAGTATATAAGAATAATCAAGAGCTCTTCAATAAGGAAATACGTAGTGCGAATGAGGTGACCTTATCAAATGTACAAAAATCAATTGACAGCATATTTGATGAGATGAGTAGGGTTGCTTTGCAAATACTTGCTGATAATGAATCTAAGATTTTGTGTCAAATGGAGCAAAGTAGCAGGATTTCATACAAAAAGAAAGATCTGATTGATAGTCTTCAGGAAACATTTGGATTTGTTTTAATAACTTACAATTATATTGAATCTATTCACATGTATTCTGAGTATAATAAATATGTTGTTGCACCTAATTCAGGGGGGAATATTGATAATATGAAGCAATTAGCTTGGATTAATAATATTTCTCGCGACGAATTGGATAATTCTTGGCATATTATAGAAGTAGATAATCGATTGAAAATGGTTTACTCATTAGGGATTAAGTATGACCAGAAGAATTACACTTGGGTATTTATAAATATTGATGCAAATAATTTAATAAACTCAATAGTTAATAGCGAACATGATTATTTTAATTTTATTATTGTTGGGGAAGATAATACGGCTATTTATGATAACTTTGATAAAATAACAACTATCAATATATATGAAGCGTTTCCTAGAATGAAACGAATGGAAGGGAATGTAATTAAATCAAAGATTCAGTATGAAATATATCCTGCTACAATCATCTCTGATATTCATTCGACAGTGAATGAATGGAGATTTATGTCTATTGTTCCAATCAATAAGTATCAAAATCTTCAAAATGATTATAAGACCTTTATTATACTGTTGATTGTTATATGCATGGTAATTTCTCTTGTTTTGTCACTGATTATTACTATAAGGACTGTGACGCCTGTTAACACAATTATGAAAATGATTGACGGAAAATATAAATTAGGTGGAAAACCTATTGAGATTGATAATCATGGCAGGGAGAAAATAAATGAGCTTAAATATATTGCAAAGGCTATTTATACAACGAGAAGTGAGTATGAAGAGATGAGTGAGGAGCTTGAGAAAAGATATAAATTATTAAAAAGGGCTAAGACAATAGCACTTCAATCACAAATTAATCCTCACTTTCTATTTAACTCCTTAGAATCAATCAACTGGAAGGTAATATCGCTAACTAGAGGGAATAATGAGGCTTCAAGGATGATTCAACAATTATCAAAGCTACTTAGATTTTCACTAAATGTCGATTCAAATATAATACCGATGAAGGATGAAATAGAACATGCAAAGTTATATTTAGAATTTCAAAAGAAGCGTTATGAAAATAAGTTTACAGTTGAGTTTATTATTGATGAAGGCGTTTATGAATACTGTGGTGTTAATCTAATGCTACAACCAATTCTAGAAAACGCTATATATCATGGAATAAGACCCAGTGAAAAAAAACATAGTATTAAGATTAATATTAGTTTATCCCAAGAAAATGTGATAATAAGTATTATAGATAATGGGTTGGGAATGTCTTTAGAAACTGTGGAAAAAATAAACCTTGAGATGAATGAAGAATATATAAGAGGTGAACATATTGGGCTTGCTAATGTTAACCAAAGGTTGAAGATTATTTTTGGTGAAGACTTTGGAGTCCATATTCAAAGTAAAAAAGGTGAGATGACAGAAGTAGAAATAAGAATACCTAAAGTTAAAATAGCATCACTATAGTTATGAGATGCTTCTTTTTTGTCCATTTATGTATATCTTAAGGTTGAAATACAACTACTATATAGTAGTTAAAAATGGATTTTATTTTCTTCTAATAAGACTATAATTTAATTAATGAATTTTTTAATTTAATTAAATTTTTAGGAAGAGGGAAATATGGGGAGCAGCGTAAAATTCAAAAAATATTTTGTATCAAATTATATGCTTTATTTAATGCTAATACCTGGCGTAATTTATATTTTAGTTTTTAGGTATATACCCATGGGAGGTATTATCATTGCTTTTAAAGACTTTAAATTTATAAAAGGTATACTTGGTAGCGAATGGATAGGTCTCGAAAATTTTAAAGTTCTCTTTGGTAGTAGAGATTTTTACAAAATACTTTGGAATTCTCTTTGGTTAAGCACTTTAAAATTGATATTTGCATTTCCAGCACCAATTATTTTGGCATTATTATTGAATGAGATTAGACACAATTCATTCAAGAGAGTTACACAAACTATAATGTATTTGCCACATTTTATTTCATGGGTAGTTTTAGCAGGAATGATTATGAATTTTTTGTCTCCGTCTAATGGTGTAATTAATACTGTTATACAGTCGCTAGGGGGACAGCCAATACATTTTCTAATCAAACCAGAGTATTTCAGAACAATTATTGTAACTGCAGAGATTTGGAAGGGCATCGGATGGGGAACAATTATTTATTTGGCTGCAATGACAAGCATTGATCAATGTCTATATGAAGTTGCATCGATCGAGGGAGCCAACAGATTTCATAAAATGTGTTATATAACCTTGCCAGGGATTTCAAGCACAATATTAATATTGTTCGTTATAAATCTTGGTTATATTCTAAATAATGGTTTTGAACAGATATTTTTACTCTATACACCTTCAACTTATGAAGTCGCAGATGTTTTTGAAACATATACATACCGCATAGGACTTTTAAGTGGAAGATTCAGCTATGCAACAGCTATTGGACTTTTTAAGTCTGTAGTAGGGGCAATACTAGTATTATCTTCAAACAGAATTGCAAGGCTGTTTGGTAAGAAAGCAATATGGTAGGTGAAAAAATGAATATTAAATTGAAAAATACAAAAATTACAAAAATTACAACCTTTGAAGTTATCAACTATTCATTCATGATTTTAGTTTCAATTATAATGCTATACCCATTCGTTAATGTTTTTGCGGTGTCATTGAGTTCGTTTAGTGAATATATTAAGAATCCTTTGATGATTATTCCCAAGAAGATCGATTTGATTGCATATAAACAGATTTTAGAGCATCCTACTCTTTGGAGTAGCTACAAGAATACGATTATTGTATCAGTTATTGGTACAATACTAGCTCTTATTTTGTACATTTTGACTGCTTATCCATTGACAAAGCTTCATTTGAAGGGGCGTAAGCTCATTTTGTTATTAGTCCTTTTTACAATGCTATTTGATGGAGGCTTGATTCCAAATTACCTTTTAATTAGATATCTTGGGTTATATGATAGTTTATTAGCTCTAATACTACCAATGGTGTTCTCGGCGTTCAATTTGTTCATTTTTATAAACTATATTGATGGCTTGCCTAGTTCACTAGAAGAATCGGCAAAAATTGATGGAGCAAGCTATTTTCAAATACTAGTTAGTATTATAGTTCCCTTATGTAAACCAATTATTGCTACCATAACCCTATTTCAGGTTGTTGCTTACTGGAATAACTTCTTTCTTAGTGTTATTTATATTAAAAGTGTTGATAAGTGGCCATTAATGCTGTTTTTAAGAGAAATAATAATGGGGGCTAGAATGTCTGAAATATCAGCAGCAGGTAATGTGGCTGAGATAGCACAGAATGCCCCCACTGAAATATTGCAGTATGCAACCTTGATGATAGTAATGTTACCTATTATGCTTGTTTATCCTTTTTTACAGACATATTTTGTTAAAGGTATTACCTTGGGAGCTGTAAAAGGGTGACAATAAAAAAAACAATCTAGGAGGAGAAAAAATGAACAGAAAAATCTTAGTATTAATGATGAGTTTGGTTCTATTAGTGAGTGCTACTGCTTGCTCAAATAACAACAAAAAAACAAGCAGTACAGATTCTACAAAAGAACAATCATCAAGTTCAGTAGAAAATGGTCAAGGGGATAAAAAGTCAAATGAACCAATAACAATTAAAATGATGGCAAACCTTTATGAAGCAGAGCTTAAGGAGCCAGACATAGCGTTTTTAAATGCTATAGAAGAGAAAACCAACACAAAGATTGAGATTGAAATTCCACCAAGCTCAGGGTATGCAGAAAAATTACAGTTAATGTTAGTTTCGGGTGAATATCCTGATGTTATAATGTTTCAAACACAAGATTCAGATTCATACAAAAATGCATTAGAGGGTGAGGTAATAATACCCCTTGATGAATATCTTGAGAAAACACCAAACCTTATGAAGTACACTTATGATGCATCATGGAAGGCATTAAAGTCTAACACGGACGGAAAGATTTATGGTGTACCTAGGACATCAGTAACAAGAGCAGATGGGTTCTGGTTGAGAAAGGATTGGTTAGATAAAATCGGCATATCTATACCTGAAAATGGAGAAATTACTATTGATGAGTTTACTGAGATTATGAGAAGGTTTACCACAGACGATCCCGATGGTAATGGTATTAATGATACATTTGGGATTGGCGTGTTTGTAGATCCAGAAAAGGTAATGTATCCTGTTTTGACAAGTCAATTTGGGGACTTGGGTTGGCAAAAGTCTAGTGGAGAATTTGATTATATCATATCACAGTACAATAAAAATACAGAAGTATACAAGAAAGTGTTATCATATACGAGACAACTCTATATAGATGGCATATTGAATCCTGATAGTGCAGTAAGTGATATACAGGCAACAAGAGAAAATTTCTGGAGAGGTACTACTGGATCCATGTGGGGTTTTGGAGGAGACTATAACCAGCACATGGAAGAGCTCGGTAAATTAAATCCAGATGCAAGAATTGTCTATGCTTTCGTAGAGAATGAGAATGGAGAAGTGAAAGGAACTGGATATGGTACTGGTATGTGGCAGTTCTGGTCAATTGCAGCTACCTGTAAGTATCCTGATAGGGTCATGGAGGTTATGGACTATGCACTTTCAGATGAAGGATATGATATGCTTTACGCTGGAGTGGAAGGCACTGACTATGACGTTGTAAATGGAAAAAGGGTGTATAGAGATGACCTGAAGAATGCTACATTTAGAGGACTATTTCTAAGAAGAGCAGGAGACGCTAACTTTTTCATAAAACCTCATTTACCACAAGAACAAAAAGACATAATATTACCTATACTTGAAAAGTCAGTGGCGTCGGTTGTAAGATCTGAAGATATGGGCTACGTACCTCAGGCTTCTAAAGAGCCTACGTACATGGATTATATGGCAACAATGGCACAAGGAAGAGCTAAAATACTTCTTGGTGAATTGGAAGTAGACGCTTATGATGACTTGCTGGAAGGATGGTATAAAAATGGTGGTCAAAAATATGTAGAGGAAATGAATGAATACATTTTAAAGCAAAAATAGGAATCTAAAATTAATAACTAAGAAGCTTTTGCCAATATGGTATTAGCTTCTTAGTCATGTATGTTATAGATTACAGGAGGAGTAGCATGGGATTTAAAGAAAAGAAGACTACTTTTGATTTAGTAGTTGTGGGTGCAGGATTAGCGGGGCTTTGTGCGGCTATACAGGCGGCCAGAAAAGGTGTTAAGGTAGCCTTAGTTAATGACAGAGGTGTTTTAGGTGGAAACGCAAGTGCAGAAATAGGTGTGTTTATTAATGGTGCTAATGATGGAGGACAGCTAAACCTTAATTCAAGAGAGGGCGGTATCTGCTCAGAGATAATGCTTGAATATAAGTATCGTACACCTGCTAGAACCAATCAGTTTATACTGGATGGTGTTTTTTTGGATTTTGTTTATAGAGAAAAGAATATAGAAATGTTTTTAAATACTTGTATTGATAGTGCAAAGGTAGAGAATGGTTTAATTACTAGCGTATCAGGAACTCAAAATACAACGGAGACACGTTGGATTTTGAGTGGCAAGTATTTTGTGGACAATACTGGAGATGGTGCTCTTGGAGCAATGGTAGGAGCAGAATATATGAAGGGGCGTGAGTCGAAAGACAAGTTTAATGAGCTTATTGCACCAGATGTAGGAGATGCTTATGTGTTACCTAGCACGTTAATGTTCTCTACAAAAAATGTAGGTTATAAAGTTCCTTTTGTAGCTCCTGATTTTGCATTTGATATTCCTAAGACAGGAATTCTAGAACGAAGAGATGTTAAAGGATTTACGGGTAAGTGGTATTATGAAATTGGTGGTGAGTATGATCATGTTGATGATAGGGAAGATATTATTAAAGATCATAAAAAGCTTATCTTTGGAATTTGGGATTATTTAAAAAACAGTGGGGAATTTCCTGAATGTGATAATTATGATTTTGATTATATAAGTACTATTCCTGGAACTAGAGAATATCGAAGACTAGTAGGGGATTATATACTAACAGAAAATGATATAAGAAATCAAACAAATTTTGATGATACCGTTGGCCATGGTGGTTGGAACATAGACCTACATGCGATAAAAGGTATTTTTGATGAAGACCTGGTTAATCGTCATATTTATTTTGATGGTGTATATAAGATACCGTATAGAACAGGCTATTCAAAAAATATTGATAATCTCTTTATGTGCGGAAGATGTATGTCTTCAAGCCATGTGGCATTTGGAACTACGAGAGTTATGGGGACATTATCAACATTAGGTCAGGCAGTAGGTATGGCAGCCTTTCTTTGTGTAAAATATGATGTTATGCCCAGAGATATTTATAAATCGTATATTAAGGAGCTACAGCAAGAGCTACTAAGAGATGACCAACTGATAATTGGAGTAAAAAATGAAGATGAAAATGATAAAGCAAAAACTGCAACAGTTACTGCTAGCTCCACTAGAGGGTTGGAATTAGACATTCAAAAGAGTATTAATTATAAGGCTAGATTGGAAGAGATAACACCGCAATTTAGACCATACTATGAAAGTGTTTATTCAGGGTGTACTGAGTTAATGGTTCTCAGTAATACCATAGGTCTTACAATACCTGTTACCAATAAGTTAGACTCTATAAAACTTCTAGTAAAGAGCGACTGTGAAACAGAATTGGATTATAATGCTTATCTACCAAAGGTAACTGAAAATTATGGTCCAGATCAGCTAGTAAATTGTTCGAGCGTTACTATATCTCCTAGTGACTCCTTTGAATGGGTAGAATTACCCGTAGGGATTGAGGCAGATGGAAAGTATGTATTCATATTGTTGTCGGAAAATCCTGCAATAAAACTAGCAATAGGCGGAGATGCATTGCCAACCACAACCATGTTTACAAGCTGTATTAATAATAATCCAAGCACTGTTCATATATCAACCCTTAAAATGGCAGAAAGGACATGGGAACGCTCAAGCTTATCCATATGCTATAAGACAGTTCCTGAACAACCAGTATTTAAAGCTACTAATGTTATTAATGGGTTTAATCGAGCTTATGGGCAACCTAATATGTGGTTGTCTGAAGAAAGTGATGCTAATCCTGAGTTAAGTCTTACTTGGAATGAGCCTGTTCTGATTTCACAGTTACAAATTACTTTTGCGATTGATACCACTAAGAGATTTTATACCGAATGTGTTGAAAAGGTATTTAACCTTATTGCACAAGACTATAATGTGTATGCAGTTGTAGGGGAGAAAGAAATAATGTTGGCGGAAATTAGAGGTAATTTTAAGAAGATGAATCGTATAGATTTTGATGAGATAAAGACAAATAATATAAGATTTAGATTTTTAAAGTCTCCTACAAATCAAATAGGTGTATATGAAATAAGAGCATACTAAACTTGACCATAACTATGGCACAAATAACACCTGTAAGCGGTTTTTAAGACATTTCATCTTGGCGATTTTTAAAACTTAAATGATTTTTCATCAAATCGTAAGTTTTAAAAACTTTTACATACTAACTCCAACATGCATTTGTATGAATAACCATCGTAAGGGGTTTCCAAGGCATTCCGTTGATTAGTAAGTTAGTTTGCAGTAATATATAATGTAAGTTAACACAGATATATAAAGAATCTGCATTAACTTTTTTGAAGAGGTATATATTAGGGTATATAGGAGGTTGCAATGTATAGTTTATTGATAGTAGATGATGAATCTATGATAAGAGATGGTCTTACTAATATTGTAGACTGGAATAGCTTGGGATATTGTATTAACTCATCTTTAGAAGATGGCAGAGATGCTATTGAATACATTAAGTGCCATAATGTAGATGTTATACTGACAGATGTAAAAATGGTCCATATGTCAGGTCTTGATATAGCTGAATATGTTTATAGTCATAAACTAGATATTAAGGTTGTTATTCTTAGTGGCTTTAAAGAATTTGAATTGGCTCAAACAGCAATAAAATATGGAGTACATCATTATTTACTGAAACCCACTGACTTCGATGAGCTTATTTATATTTTTTCTAATCTTAAAGTAGAGTTAGATAAAATCGGCGAAAGTAAAAGACTGCGAGAAAATCAAGAAGAAGAACTAAGAAGGCTATTAGAAGAGCAATTTTTTGTAGATTTAACTGTTGGTGGACTTGTTAATGAGGGTAAAATTCTAAAGCGGATGAAGTTAATTGGATTGCCAGAAAATCTTGTAAAATATCAATGTTCATCAATTATTCTTAGGGTCGAGGATTATAACAGTTTTTTAAATAATACGTGGAAACGAGGGAAAGAAAGCCTGTCTAGAGCTTTCACAAACATGTTGTCTGGTGAAGATGAAGGTTTGAAATATAGATTGAATCGTCAGTATGATAATTATCTATATATGTCAGTTCATAGTATTAAAGAAATTGATGCTGATGTTTTTAACACAAAAACTAATAGTATACTTAGAGATATTATTGCAACGACAAAGACTCTTTTGGGTGTAACAATAATTATAGAGCAAAAAAATAGCTATATGAATGCGTTTCAGATGGCAAAAGAGTGTAGTAGAAAAATTATACCAATGAAAGATGCTAAGGAAAGTATGGAGAATGCTATTTCAGATTATAATAGTGAATTACTACATGAGCAAAGAAAACATATTTTAACTTATGTCAGAGATGGCGATATTATTGGAATAAGAACACTTTTTGCAGAATTAATTACTGAGCTGGAGTTAGTTAATGTAAGTCTTGTTAAAGATTTTGTGATAAAAATGTTTATTGGGATTATTGATCAGTTATTGCTAATGGGTGTTTCTGGAGTAGAAAATCTAAACAGATTTGATTATTTGCAGATCATAAGATTTGAGACAACTTCAGAGATTTTATATTGGTGCGAAAAAGTATGGCAAGAATTAGAAAACATTCTAAAGCAAAAAGAAAATGTTTCTGAAGGATATAACATAAGAAAGGCCAAAGATTACATCTATGAAAATTACCATAAGGACATATCATTAAAGGATGTTTCGGAGCAGATTTATTTGAATTCTGTTTATTTTAGCCGTCTTTTTAAGCAAGAAACTGGAGAAACATTTACTGACTTTCTTATTAAGATTAGAATGGAAAAGGCTATGGAATTGCTAAATGATAATAAATATAAAGTGTATGAAATTTGTGATTTAGTTGGCTATAAGAATATCAAATACTTTTATAAGATATTCAGAAAGTATGTAGGTGTAACACCAACAGAATACAGACAGAGATTAGAGCCTTAGCTTACTTTATTTATGCATCACTAATTATGCAAATAAAGAAAATGTCGATAACAAAAAACACTTAACAAGTGGACAATTATTTAACTAAGAGATAAGAATTGTCCACTTGATTAACATTACCTTAAATTATACTTGCCTAGCATTTTCATTCTGTCCAGCTCTTTAATTAAAATATCATAAATATTAAGATCAAGAGTGTTGCAAATAGAGGCTAAATAAAAAAGGTTTCTACCAATGTCCTTTTCAATTAAATCTGAGCAATTTTCACACAAATTTCCTCTAAGATGAGTGTCCATTGAATCTCTTACCTCTTCAAATTCAGCGTTTGAAGGAAAAACCTGCTTCTTTGCCTCGATTTTAACGCATCCACACTGAGTTATGGCCTTTACAATGGAACGGTTCACTCTTGCGTTAGATTCCTGATACTTTGTTGTTGCGTCAATGATACTTTTGTTTCTCACCAATAATTCATTAACTGTATATTGAAATTTATCTAATATCATATCTTCAAACTCTTTCACACACAATCACCCCTTATGTTAAATATCTTACAGATAAGTAAATTATATATTTTGAGTCTCTAAATGTCAATTGAAAAAATTATGGTTTGACAATATATTAATAAAAATGTACAATATTTAGTGTTGAAGCAATAATAAATAGTAAGCACGGAGGCTGTTTCATGAGTAACGATTCTAATAGTAATAGTAATAGTACAGGAGATTGGAAGAATATGAAAAATGCTAGTAATAACAACTCAAGTAATGTTAAAACAGGAGATAATAATAGTAATAAACAAAGGAGACATACTTCAACAGATTCTCGTGTTGATCAAAAAAATACCTCGAGGTTTAGTAAGAAGAACAACAATAGTAAATATATAAAGGGTTCCTTAAACAATGGAAATAACAATAATTCAAATAACAACAATTCCAATGTTAATGGTACTAATAGCTATAACAATAACAACAACAATAACAACAACAATAACAACAACAATAACAACAACAATAACAACAACAATAATAACAACAATAATAACAACAACAATAGAAACAACAATAACAATAACAATAGTAATAGTAATAGTAATAGTAATAGTAATAACAACAATAATAATAATTACAATAATAAAAAATCAGGAAATTATACAAATAATTCTCAGGCATATTCTAGAAGAGAAAAGATGGTAAAGCTTGCTAAGGCAAGACCAGAAGAAACTATTGAGGATATTAAGGTAGATATCGAACGCTTAGAAAAGGATATTCAGTTTGAGATAAAGCAGATAAAAAGTGTGAGGTTATAAATACAATGATACTAGTCATAGATGTAGGTAATACAAATATTACTTTAGGAGTATATAATAATAAGGAACTTTTAGGGCATTGGAGAATGGCTACGAACGTAACAAAGACCTCTGATGAAATAGGGATGTTTATACTGTCAGTATTTTATAGTGCAGAAATAAAGGTCTCTCAGATAAAGGCAGTAGTGATTTGCTCTGTGGTTCCACCAATAATGCATTCTCTTATCAATACAATAAAAAAATATATAAAGCTAGAGCCAATGCTGGTTGAACCTGGTGTTAAAACAGGTATTAATATTAAGTATGAAAATCCTAGAGAAGTAGGTGCGGATAGGATAGTAAATGCAGTTGCGGCATGTGAGTTGTATGGGGGAAACATTATTATTGTAGATTTTGGTACAGCAACAACATTTTGTGCCATTAAAGAAAATAGGGATTATCTTGGAGGTGTAATAGCTCCAGGTATTAAGATCTCAGCAGATGCTTTGTTTCAAAAGGCTTCAAAATTACCAAGAATAGAGCTGGTGAAGCCACAGAATGTAATTGGTAAAACAACGGTGACAAGCATGCAATCTGGTATGGTATATGGGTATGTAGGGCAAATTGACTTTATAGTAAAAAAGATGAAGCTTGAAATGAATTTGCCTGATATTAAGGTTATAGCTACTGGTGGTTTAGCAAGTCTTGTTGCTAGTGAGTCAGAAACAGTTGATGAGATAAACAGGATGTTGACCATGGAAGGCCTAAGAATCATCTACGATATGAATACTAGGTGAAGTAATTACTAGCATATTCATTAATGTATATTTGTACCGTATTTTATGTTGTTTTGAACGAATATGTAAGCGTTAAAAAGCTTATTACAGTTTATCCAGCGAGTACACGGAGGCTTATTAATGCGTATATTGAGAAATGCAATTAGCATAATAAGAATTAAACCTACTACAATTATATACTTAGGTATTTTAATACTTCTAATACTATTGCTTGAAATGTATAACCCCCTTTATGGATTTTTCAGCAATTACTTCAATGGTGTAAATGGAAATTACATGGAAAAAATAGTATACATAGCACAAAAAATGCTTAGTGAGCCTATAGCTATGTTGCTTTTTAGCTCAGTAGTTTTGGGTTTGTGTATAATAATTTCAATAACATCAGCAGTTTTATTACCACCATTTCTAGCGATATCTAACAATTTAATACTTTATGGTAGAGTGAGAGAAGGGGAATGGCAGTATAGTATAAAAAAGAATTCTGTAAAAACTACAATAGTTATGTTTGTTCAGTCCTTATTCATATTTTGTTATTTGTTTTCAGCAGTATATGGAAGCTATCCAATAATGTATTTATCATTAGCTTTAAGGGAAGATAAGATAGGCTCTGCTGTTGTGCTGAGCTTATGGATAATTTTTATAATTATATATTTTAGTATTCTTGCTCTGTTTTACATGTACTCATTTTCGTTTTACCCAGCTATTATAAATAGGAATACAGGGATAATAAATGACGTAAGGGGGATTTGTAATAAAAACTTTGGCAAGAAGTTTTCAATATTCTTAATATTTCTCATTTTGCTCATATTGATAAATGGACTTATACTTATTATAAAAGCATCTACGATGATTTTTGTCATTAAGCTTGCTTTATTTATAGCTTTATATATAATGCTACTGTTTACAGCTTATTTGCTATTTATTTACTTGTTCTATTGGTATTATGAATATATTAATAAAGAGAAATAACAAAGGTAAGAAAGGGTGTTTGTATGTTAAAAATCTTTAATATTAGAACCTCAAAGAAAAATGAGATGATTGATATTACTAATAAAATTCAGGAGTTTGTGACTGAAACTAATATTAGTAATGGAATTTGCACAATCATGGTGCCTCATACGACTGCTGGTATAACAATAAATGAAAATGCTGACCCTGATGTAAGAGCTGATATGATTAAGGGAATAAATAAGATTATACCTCAGGAGCTAGGATATGTTCATATGGAGGGAAACTCAGATGCACATATTAAATCATCAATGATAGGAGCCTCAGAACACGTTATTATAAGTGATGGTAGGCTGTTGCTTGGGACATGGCAGGGGATATACTTTTTTGAGTTTGATGGACCTCGAAGTAGAAAGGTCTATGTTAAGCTAATTGAAGGGTGAAGTAAATTAAAAGAATACAGAAATACTCCTTTTTACTCCGTCAAATTAGGTATCTTTAAGACTTTACCTAATTGTAGATTTAAAACCTCATTTTCTGTTAATTGATTATACTCTGCTATTTTATTGTAATATGCTGAAGAGCCATAATAAATTTTGCTTATAGAGGACAAGGTATCGTTTTCCCTAACAGTATGTAGGCAATATTCTGAGTTTTCTTTTGTCTCTCTGGTTGCTTCTACTGACTCTGTTGAGGTTAACTTTGGTATTTTAAGCTCTTGTCCAATGTGGAGGCTATCTGTATTTAGCTGGTTATATTCCTTAATAGTATTTGACATTCCGTCGTTAAAGTAGTCTAAGCTTATTGAATATAATGTATCACCTGATTTTACTACATAAATCTCATATTCACTTTTGTTTAAGTCTTTTGTTGATGTACTTTCTGTTGAGTTTTTAGCTTCAGTGGCTTGAGCATCTGAAGCACCTTGATTACCTGCGTTCTGCGAGTCTGAATCGTGTGCATCAGAAGACAAAGTAGTATCATTTTTGGTTTCATCTAAAGTTTGTGTATTTTGTTGAGAAAGCTTTTCTTTGTATGAGTCCTCATTATTATTTAATGCAACTGAATCAAGTGCAGCTTTTTTTAGAGAACTGTAAAACAAGTACGAAACAGATACTATTATACCCAGAGTTATAGTTGTAGCTAAAATGTATTTTATAAGCCTGAATAGCAGGGAGTTAACCTTTGTTTTCTTTAACCTATTATTGAACTCTTTTTGTCCTATATTAATTAGTTTTTTTGCATTAACTGTAATTTTTTTGTAGGCAATCTGCAAAGTTGGTCTACTTTGTCTTATAGCTTCTCTTAATGTTTGACTTTTTGCTATTGATAGCTTATTTAATCCATTCTGTTCTTTTTTATTGTATTTGCTATATTTATTATTTGCTCCATTATTTTTCACACTAATTGTTAGCGATTTTTTCTCATCCTCTTCAAGCTGAAATAGTGTTTTTTCATAGATACGTTCATAGTCACTAAATAACTCATTGACTGATGCATATTCATTGTTACTTGCCTTCAAAATTATGCTTTCTATACTTTCAGGAATACTAATACTATCAGAAAAGATTGCCTTAAGCGTAATTGTGCATATTTTTAATATGGTTATGTCAAATTGCATTTTTTGTGATAAACCACTAATATCAATAATATAGTTATAAAAGACTTTGTTATCAGATGAAAAAAATAAAGTTTTATTACTTATCATGCTTATCTTTATAATATCTGGTAAATCAGAAATGTTTAGTGTAGCTTCTAAGTAATTATATGCGAGTAATAGCCTGTCATATATTGATTTACGAAAAGCCTTTAGTTGACGCGTATTAAACTCAGTGCCAGGAGTGTATTTAAAAACTAAAGCTAATTCAGAATTGTTCGTAAAAACCTCTACAAACTCTGAACAAGCATCAGTGCTTAAATTAACTGAATGTGGAAGAATTGTTTTAACATATTCCTTTGAGTGATAAATATTCACAATATATTTATCTTTATCGTCAGAGTTTATCACATTATTACAAATATAAGCACTATATTCACTGTTCGAAATTATTTCATCAATTATCTTATATTTGTTGCCTAATGTATTATGCATGTTGTCTCCTCCAGTAAATGATAATGAAAGTTTGACTAAATAAACTATATCATAAAGTATTTGATTTTACAATATTTGATTTTTCTTGTGTATATTGCGTCGATTTTGTACTAAAAAAGTAAGAGCGTAGGATTAAAGAATAATAAGTTCCTATACGCTCTTTAAAAGTGTATTGTTTGCCGTAGTTTTCTTTCAACTTTCTACCTATGATGGCATTAAACAAACAAGTTTTTACTGCCCAACAGGCATATTATAATCATATACATATGATTCGGGAATTTCCATTACAGCGTTTGCTACTGAAGTGTTTTTTTTGGAATCAGCAAAGAAAACCTCATCTGCGATGACCTCTGTAATATATCTTTTTGTTCCTTCTTCGGTTTCCCATGAGCGTGTTTGCAATCTTCCAGAGATAGCAATACGTTGTCCTTTTAAAAAGTATTTGTTACAAAATTCAGCAGTATTTCTCCATGTAACCACATTAACAAAGTCAGCTTCATCATTTTTTCGACCTTTGTTTACAGCCAAAGTAAAACTACATACTGCTGTGTCAGTATTAATAACCTTAAACTCAGGCTGTTTAGTAAGTCTACCCATTAACACAACTTTATTCATTATATACACCTCCATCACTATTAAACAAGTAGTTATGACTAAATTTTATATCATTCTACAGCAAAATACAAATATTTCCCAACGAAATCACTTTGTTCATAATATGTAACAACGCAAAAGGCTTCAAGTGCTTAAGATTTGTAGTGGGAGAATTATTATAGTATAATTTTAATTATACGATGAAATATAATGCAATTAGTAGTTAATAAACATAAGGAGATATATAGTATGTTGAAATATAATATGTTAGGTAATACTGGGCTTAAAGTCTCTGAGTTATGCTTTGGTGCACTTCCGATGGGACCCCTGCAAAAAAATCTTAGTGTTGATGTTATGACCGCTTTGGTTATTAAGGCAATAAAAGAGGGGATAAACTTTATTGATACAGCTCAAATGTATAAAACCTATGAGCCAATAAGGAGGGCAATAAAAGAGACTGGTATAAGACCTATAATTGCCTCAAAATCTACAGCTATAACATATGAAGAAATGCAAAAGGCTATAGAAGAGGCTTTGGATGCTTTGGATATAAAATATATAGACATTTTTCACCTCCATGCAGCAAGAGCAGGAGTAAATGTTTTCGAGGAGCGTCAAGGGGCATTAAGATGCCTTGAGGATAATAAAAGGAAGGGCATAATAAAAGCTATTGGAATTAGCACACATTCAGTTAAGGTGGTTGATATCGCTAGTACGAACCAGTTGGTAGACGTAGTCTTTCCGATAATTAATATTGACGGTATAGGTATTCTAGATGGAGACAGAATACAAATGGAGCAGGCTATAAATAAATGCTATGAAGACAAAAAGGGTATTTACCTGATGAAGGTATTAGGTGGAGGAAATATAATTAATAAATACTTTGAGGCTATGAATTATGCTTTTGGAATTGAGGGAGTATCCTCTTTTGCTTTAGGAATGGTAAGCATAGATGAGGTTGATTATAATCTTGAATTTTTTGCTCTAAAGGATAAAAAGGACAATGAGTTATCAGAAATGAAAATAAAACAGGAAAATCTAATTAGCAACAATAAGAAGGCTTTTAGTGTAACTAAATTTTTGTGTAAGAATTGTGGATTATGTGTGAGTACTTGTCCAAATCATGCAATATCAGTTATTAATAATATTGCAGAAATTAATGCAAATCACTGTCTTCAGTGTGGGTATTGTGTAGGTGCTTGTCCCCAGTTTGCTATCAGGATGATTTAGTTATAAAGATGAACGCTTATATTACGGCTTTCTTTGCAAGTCGTTCATCACGCCGCCTTTTTCCTTCCTCATAGTCTTTGATTTCCTCTTCAGTAACGGGCTTTAATGCTAAAATGGGTATGGGGTTTCCTTCCTTGTTTAGTGCTACAAAGGTTAAGTAGGCTTCGTTTGTCTGTATAATGTTACCAGACTGCAGGTTTTCAGCAAAGACACTCACTTTCACCTCCATAGAGGTTCTGCCCGTCCAGGTAAGCTTAGCTTTAAGGATTACCATTTCACCACATCGTATAGGGTGACGAAAGTCTAAACTGTCTAATGCCACAGTGGCTACGATTTTATTGGAATGTCTGGAGGCCGCAAGTGCACCTGCAATATCTATCCAATGCATTAGTCGTCCCCCTAATAGATTATTTAGCAGGTTTGTGTCATTAGGTAAAACAAGCTCTGTCATTTCTACCTTAGTTTCGTCAGGTGTTTTATATTCTTTACTCATTATGCTACTCCTTAAGCAACTCAAGAAAATAATAACTAAATCTAATCTAGATTTTAAGCATTCTATCTAATGATTTTCTAGCCTGTCTTATTATATTATCATCCATAGTAATCTCATATTTATTGTCTCGTAAGGACTCGTATATGCTTTGAAGTGTGTTTTTCTTCATATTTGCACAGACTAAGCCAGGAGACATTAAATAAAACTGTTTTTGGGGATTATTTTTTTTAAGCTTATAAAGTACACCCATTTCTGTGCCGATGATGTATTTTTGACAGCTGTTTTCAGTTGCAAAGTCAATTATTTGCTTAGTACTACCAACGAAATCAGCCTTTTCGACAATTTCAGGCTTGCATTCGGGATGTATTAATAATAAAGCATCAGGGTGAAGCTCCTTTATTTTATCAACTTCAGTAGGATTAATTCTATGATGAGTAATGCAATAGCCCTCCCAGAGAATAATGTTTTTTTCGGGTACCATCTTTGCTACATAGCTACCAAGATTTTGGTCAGGCACAAAGAGAATATCTTTTTCCTTAATAGATTTGATTACATCTATTGCATTTGAAGAGGTACAACAGATATCAGATTCTGCTTTTACTTCGGCAGATGAGTTTATATAGCATACCACTATAGCTTCAGGGTGTTGCTGTTTCTTCTTTCTTAGAGCTTCTGCTGTTACCATATCTGCCATAGGACAACCCGCATCTATTTCTGGTAGTAAGACCGTCTTTTCTGGAGAAAGTATTTTTGCACTTTCTGCCATAAAGTGAACTCCACAGAACAGAATAACCTTGTTAGTGGTACTTGCACAATATCTGGCTAACGCCAAGGAGTCCCCAAGCATATCCGCAATTTCCTGTATATCATCAATTTGATAATTATGTGCGACTATAACCGCATCTTTTTCTATTTTTAACTTCTTTATTTCTTCTACGAGAGTTTTTTTATCCATTTTAGCCTCCAAAAGGTTATTCGTAGTGTTTCACTTTTTATACAGCGAAACACCCACAAGGTTTAAGCTGTCAGCTATCTATGATAGTGTGAACAGCAATGGGTTCTTATCTATTTTAATACTTATTGCTATGTTTGTAAAGGTCAATTGACAAAAGCTATACATAAATGATACAATATGAATGAATAATATACTATTCATTCATATTGTATCAATGGAGGAAATATAGAGTTGATTGATAAAGAGAATGAAATAATATTAAATAGTGATAAGAAGAGGTATTTGGGGAATGAATAAATTAAGCATGAAAATTATTATTAAGGCTATGTTAGGAATGATACTGGTTGTTTTTTGTGTAGTTTTTGGAATGAATATAATTAATAAAAACAGCATGGATCCCATTGAAAGGCTTATTCATAGTTATGAACCGCAGGGGGCTTCTATACTTTTAATTCATAATGGCAGTATTTCTGAAATAAGGAATTATGGATATGCTAATAAAAAAGAAATGATTAAAGTAAAAGAGACAACTCAGTTCAAAATTGCATCTATTTCAAAAACGTTAACGGCTTATGGAGTTATGAAGTTGGTAAAACAGGGAGTACTTGATTTGGATGCTCCAGTGAAGAAATATATGAAGCGATGGCAATTTCCTGAAACAGAGTTTGATTCTAGTAAAGCTACATTAAGAACCTTATTGTCACATACTTCAGGCGTTTCTGCAAGCAATGAACAATATAATCAAGAACCATTGCCAGATATAGCAGAAGCAATTGCTTTTAAGAAAACTACCTTGATAAGGGAACCGGGTACACAGTTTGAGTATTCTGATTTTACTGGTTATGGTATATGTCAGATGATTATTGAGGATGTCACAGGGATGTCCTTCGAGGACTATATGATTAAAAAAGTCTTTATACCACTTGGAATGAATACGACTTCATACATAAATGAAGGTACTTATGGGCAGATGGCAATTCCATACGCGGGTTTTGGTAAACCTGTTGAAATTAGTCCTATGGTGATGGTTGCATCAGGTGGGGTTACATCGTCATGCTATGACTTAGGGTTATTTCTTGTACAGATGATAAAGGAGCAATCGGAACTTAGTGATATGTTTTCTGTTCAAGAAAATACAAATACTCATGGTGATGGTTATTGCTTAGGCTTGGTGCCTTATATATTAAATGACGGAAGAATTGTGTATCAACATAATGGAACACTACTTGGATGGAATGCACAAATAGCTTTTGAGCCAAACAAAAAAGAAGGTATTGTCATTCTCACAAATTCAGACTTGGGATTCTATTTGACATATGATGTTATTGAGACGTGGAGCCAAAATATGCTAGGGGAAAAGGTTGTTGACGAAGCTATGTTGGGAATGAAAAATATGGTGGGAATTATTACAGCTATTATTTGGCTTCTTTTTTCACTCCTTACCTTTATATTTATAATTCAAGTTAAAAGAAGGAGGATTATAGCATTGAAAAAAGGAGAAAGAAGGATAATTACATTTACTTCAGTGACCATAAGTATAGTATGCTATAGTGTATTATTAGCAGTAATGTATACTAAGAGTCCTATGCAAATACTTTACGGTATGGAGAACTATTATGCGTTCACGTTTTTTCCACCCACCATTCATTTTGTTACAGCAGGTGTTGGTGTACTGCTGCTTTGTATCAATGTACGTCTTCGCTACAAAAGAAGGATGTAGGGGTGTAGTTAAAAAAAGATATTAAAGCTTTTTGCGTTGTTACATATTTATGCAAAATTATACTCAATAAGTGCAATGTTAATGTATGTATATTCAAAACAACGCAAAATAGCGTATAAGTACACAACAACGCAATTTGCTCTATTAATGTTCTACTTGACAAATATGCATAAATATTATATTATAGTCTAAATCATAAAAACTTATCGAAATAGTAGGGATTAGTAGTGAGATTGATAAAGAGGGTGATTAAATTGAAAATGTCAACTAAAGGGAGATATGGCCTGAGAGCTATTCTTGATTTGGCAATAAGATATACAGGCGAACAAATCCCGTTGAACGTAATTGCACAGAGGCAGGATGTTTCGGAGAACTATCTGGAGCAGGTTTTTTCTATACTAAAAAAGTCTGGGTTGGTTATAAGTGTTAAGGGCTCTCAAGGTGGGTACATGCTAGCTAAAAGACCTGAGCAAATAACCATAAAAATGGTACTTCAGGCACTTGAAGGAGATATCAGCCTTGTTGATAGTAGTAATACTACTGATTTAACCGATGTACAAAGCTTTTTAAATACTTACTTATGGAATAGAATTGACTCTGAGATAAATATGATAATAGAGGCAACGACACTTGAGGATCTCGTGCACGAGTATCAGACTATGAATGAAAGTGATTCAATAATTTATTATATATAAGCTTTTTGCGTTAATAGATTGAGAATCTTCCTACTAAAGTATTAATAATATCAAAAATATTAATTTGAAGGGAGTAAAAATGATGAATAATGAAAGCTATAAATTTGATACATTACAACTACATGGAGGACAGGAGCCAGATCCAACAACTGGATCCAGAGCAGTTCCTATATATCAGACTACATCCTATGTGTTTGAGGATACACAGCACGCAGCGGATTTGTTTGCTTTAAAAAAATCAGGTAATATATATACGAGAATAATGAACCCTACCACTGATGTTTTAGAAAAGCGGATGGCTATTTTAGAAGGGGGAGTTGGTGCACTGGCAGTAGCATCTGGCTCAGCAGCTATTACCTATGCAATACTAAATATTGCATCAGCAGGGGATGAGATAGTTGCGGCTAGTACGCTTTACGGAGGTACGTATAATTTGTTTTCAGTAACCTTGCCTAAGCTGGGTATAAAAACAGTTTTTGTTAACCCTGATAACCTACAAAACTTCAAAGATGCAATTAACGAGAGGACAAAGGCTATTTATATTGAGACTATAGGTAATCCAGGAACAAATCTAATTGATGTTAAACAGGTAGCAGATATAGCACACTCTAATAAAATTCCTCTAATTGTCGATAATACCTTTGCAACTCCGTATTTGTTTAGACCAATTGAGCATGGAGCTGATATAGTCGTTCATTCAGCCACAAAGTTTATTGGAGGGCATGGCACATCGATTGGTGGGATAATTGTAGATTCTGGTAAATTTAATTGGGCAGAGAGTGGAAAATTTAAGGATTTTACTGAGCCTGATCCAAGCTACCATGGTGTTCGCTATAGTCAAGATATTGGAGCTGCGGCTTATATTATAAAGGCAAGGGTTCAGCTTTTAAGGGACACTGGTGCTGCAATTAGTCCATTTAATGCATTTCTATTATTGCAAGGCTTAGAAACCTTGTCATTAAGGGTTGAAAGACATGTCAGTAACGCTGTTAAAATAGCAGAGTTCTTAAATAGACATCCGCTTGTTTCATGGGTGAATTATCCGACTCTTGAAGGGAATAAATATGAGGAGTTAGCTAAAAAGTATTTTGATAAGGGCGTTGGTTCTATATTCACCTTTGGCTTAAAGGGTGGAAAGGAAGCAGGGGCAAGGTTTATTGATTCTCTGAAGATATTTTCTCATCTGGCAAATGTAGCAGACGCGAAGTCTCTTGTGATTCATCCTGCCAGCACAACTCATGCTCAGCTTAATGAAGAAGAACAGATTAAGGCTGGCGTTTCACCAGAGATGGTTAGAATTTCAGTAGGTATTGAGGATGTAGAGGATTTAATTAGCGATCTAAAGCAGGCATTAGAAGTATAATCTGAAAGTTAAAGTAAGGGAGAGTGAGGGTATTGAAAATATCTACAAAAGGTAGGTATGGTGTTGCAGCAATGATGGAGTTGGCTTTAAGATATAACGAGGGGCTAATTCCTCTTAAAAGCATTTCGGAAAATCAGAATATTTCTGATAAATATCTTGAACAGATATTTATTAAGCTTAAGAAGGCTGGGGTAATCATTAGCTCAAGAGGAGTAGAGGGTGGTTATACATTAAAGGACAGTCCTGATAAGATTAGAGTAGGAGATATTATAAGACCATTAGAAGGCTCTATGGATCCCGTAGGTTGCCTAGATTCAGATAAAGCTTGTAGCAGAAGAAAAGAATGTGTTATGAAGAGTGTTTGGGGGAAAATAAAGGATAGTATAGAAAACGTGATTGATGATATTACATTAGAGGATTTAATTAAGGAATATAGTAAGCAGAAGGAATCTAATATAATGTACCATATTTGAGGAGGAGAGTATATGAGTAATATATATAAGGGTATAACAAATTTAATTGGTAATACACCGTTAATGGAATTAAATAATTATAAAAAGGCAGAGAAATTGCAAGCGACGCTTATTGCTAAGCTAGAGTACTTTAATCCTGGAGGAAGTGTTAAGGACCGAATTGGTCTCGCATTAATTAATGATGCTGAGGAGAAGGGTCTCATAAATAAGGATACTATAATTGTGGAGCCTACTAGTGGGAATACTGGGGTTGGACTTGCAGTAACAGCAGCATCTAGGGGGTATAAGCTTATTCTTACTATGCCTGATTCCATGAGTATAGAAAGAAGAAAGCTTTTAAAAGCACTTGGTGCAGAAATAGTTTTAACTCCTGCTGTAGATGGAATGAGGGGGGCAATAGAAAGGGCGGAACAGCTTACTCTTGAGAACCCCAATTCGTATATGCCGCAGCAATT
>QKEK01000266.1 GCA_003251775.1 Clostridia bacterium
GATTTACCTACAAAGGTTGGAGCAGAGATTAAAGATTTTAATCCTACAGACTTCATTGAAAAAAAAGAAGTTAGAAGAATGGATAGATTTACCCAATATGCTATGGCTGCATCAAAGATGGCCGTTGAGCATTCTAAACTAAATATTGAGAAAATAAATAGCGAAAGATTGGGCGTTATCATAGGCTCAGGAATAGGTGGTATTGAAACACTAGAGTCTCAGCATAACGTATTTATAGAAAGAGGAGTAGATAGAGTAAGCCCCCTATTTGTTCCCATGATGATTGCAAATATGGCGTCAGGTATGGTGGCTATCAAATACGGTGCTAAAGGCTATAATGAGTGTGTTGTTACAGCCTGTGCGTCTTCCACCAATGCAATTGGAGATGCTTTTAAGGTAATACAAAGAAATGATGCTGATATTATGATTACTGGTGGTTCAGAGGCATGTATAACCAAATTGGTTTTTGCAGGCTTCTGTTCTAATAAATCCATGTCAAGAAACACAAATCCTTTAGAAGCCAGCAAGCCCTTCAATATAGATAGAGATGGTTTCGTTATGGGCGAAGGTAGCGGCATACTCATCTTAGAAGAGCTTGAGCATGCCTTAACTAGAGGTGCTGATATTATCGCTGAAATCATAGGATATGGCTGTACTAATGATGCGTTTCATATAACCGCCCCAGCCGAAAATGGAGATGGCGGTGCAAGATGTATGCAAAGAGCTATCGAGGATGCAGAGATATCGCCTTCTGATATTGGATATATTAATGCACATGGAACTTCTACTGAGCTTAACGACAAAAACGAAACTACTGCTGTTAAAACAGTGTTTGGTAAGCATGCATATGAATTATCAATTAGCTCTACCAAGTCAATGACGGGGCATTTAATTGGTGCAGCAGGAGCAATAGAAGCCATAATAACCGCATTATCGCTTAAAGAAAGCTTTTTACCTCCTACAATTAATTACAAAACACCTGACCCTGAATGTGACTTAGATTATATACCTAACAATGGAGTTAATAAAAGTGTCCAGTACGCATTAACTAATTCCTTCGGATTTGGTGGTCATAATGCAACTTTGGTTCTAAAAGCATTTAATGCTTGAGGTTTCTGCTCTTATATAGAGTTGTGTAGAAAAAATAGGCTTAGGGATTAATTATTGTACATGTTCAATAATTAATCCTAAGCCTATATACTTGCAATTTAACCTTTATCTGTTAAAAATAAGTGTTAACCCAAAATAAGACACTTACTCATTTCGCGTTGTTACAAATTCGCAATAGCTATCTCCCTTTGCCCTGCACTTTGTTTCAACTGTATCAAATGTGTATATCCCACTCGGATAAGTATCACCAAAGGAAAGATCATTTAGCGTTGATGCTACCCCCTGTAACATGTAACATACGGGTCTCTTAGAATTCCCATACTCTTTCATATACAGCTCCGCCTCATATCCAGAGTAGGCTCTAAAAACAGCTTTTTTCCCAGGGTTAATGTCAACAATTTCCCACTTAACCCATCCCAAGGCGTTACAGATCTCTACACTGGCTAGCAGTTTATCAGTAGCATTCTCAACCATTGGCTGAATCAATCCTTCCCACTCAACTGAGGTTTGAATTCCATGGAAGGTATTATAGCCACACACCTTTGCAGCATTTACTAGTAAAATTTCAGTCTCTTCTATTAAGGATTTATCTAAGCTTCTTATAAGTCTATAGCTTAAGTTATTATAAAAGCTTGAGGTGCCACTTGTTAAGTATACTCCAAAGACCTCCATCAGGCCTCTTTCATTTCCGTTGAAATTCATTTGGGAAACGCCATTTACAATAATATTTTTATTTACAGCCATAATTACACCTCCATCAGCTTAAACTCACAAACTGCATCTTCACATGATATACATTTTGTTTGAGTTACCTTACACCTCTTATAGTCTTTACCATAAGCAAGTGCCCACGCAGCCGCTATAAAGCCTCTTCCAAAGTCATCCACCGGTGCCTTCTGCTTTCCCCATTTTGCGAGGTAACCAGAAGCTAAATGAGAGCTAGTTGATACTGCTAATCCACCAGAAGACGATAGGTTAGAAAAATCCATAAGCCCAAAGCCTAATGAGCTATACAATAAAGAGCAAGCATTAAGTATATTATTTGCTCCAGTAATATTCTTATTTTTTATAACAGTACCAAGTGTATTATAAAAGTCTTCTGCCACTATATTAAATATAAATTCCTTACCATCTATAAAAGGTGTATTTACTATAGCCCTATGAATAGCACCATTATAATGGTGGCAATGAAGAACAAAATGCATATTCTCTAAGAAATGCTTGTTTTCTTTTGCATCAAAACGCTTATTTAACATTAAATCCATATATACCCCTCCCCTATTTTGTTTTATATCCGCAAATAACCTGATATAACCCATCGGTATTTACTACGATATTATTTGTATATTCAGATATCTTTTCACTAGTTTCATAAACCTTCTTTGACATCATATTTACACGCTCAATACTAGCAAGTGATTCCTCTGTGCCTGCCAATTGCTCCTCAGTTACACCTGCAATTTCCTGTATTGAATTATTGAGTACCTGAACATCATTGACAATTGTCATAATTTCATTTTGGATAGAATCTTCGCTTTCTATAAGCTCGTTAAATATTAGATTAGTTTCTTTAACGGCTTTATATGCGGACTCTATATTACTCTTCGTATTGTCTGTTTGTTCAATTACATGATTAACCCCTGCTTCAACATTCTTAACTGATTTTGCTATAATATCAGTAGCATCCTTAACACCGCCTGCCAGCTTTCTTATTTCTTCTGCTACTACAGCAAAGCCCTTCCCCTGTTCTCCAGCTCTTGCTGCCTCTATCGATGCATTTAACGCCAATAAATTCGTCTGAGAAGCTATACTGTTAATAATCTCAATAACCCCATTTATTCCCGTTGCATGCTTTTGTGCATCTTTGACAATGCTTATAAGGCTATCAAATGAGTTAATTACATCATTAATGGTAGAAAGTGTCTTATCCATAGACTCCTTACCATTTGAGGATACAGTTCTTGAAGCATCCAAATTAGTCTTTATAATTTCACTTTTGTCAGATGTATTCCTTGCTACCTCTGACAAAGACATAGTATTATTAGCAACATGCTCTGAACCTTTAGAAATTTCTGTAACTATTGTGGTTAATTCATCCATTACATGGTTTTGTTCTTGTGCCATTTTCTTCATTTCTTTTGATATTTTATATGTTTCTGAAGAAGATTTATTAATACTACCAGTTAGCTTTTTAAAATAACTCATATTGCTTGCCATAGACTCTATTAATGAGCTTATACAAAACTGAATTGAGTATAAGCTGGACTTTTTATTTACATCAATAGTAGTGTTAAGTAAT
Organism: Clostridia bacterium; assembly: GCA_003251775.1. Classification (GTDB taxonomy): domain Bacteria; phylum Bacillota; class Clostridia; order DSM-8532; family SZUA-474; genus SZUA-474. The sequence goes on from QKEK01000266.1 coordinate 3,410, forward strand.
CCCCCTGCACTTGTTAGCCATGTTTTTTCTAGTAATAATTGATAATGCTTATTTATTCTTATTGTAAATATAAAAGCTAATACCAAAAGTACAAAAACAATGACTAGAATGACTATTTTAGCACTTGGGAACACTACTAAAGCTACAAGTGCTGCTAAGCAAGCCATGAACCATAGAATTAGATTAATTGGTTTAATAATATACATATAACCGCCCCCTTATGTGATTTTTTCTAAGGTATTTTCTAATAAAACCTTTTCTTTTGAATACCCTTCATAATAAGTTACATCTATTCTTTCATTTCCAATCACACCTTTTATCAATATGTAATCCGATTTAATATTGAAATATGGTTTTGGAAAATTTGTAAAGACCTCTGTATCTCCTAGCACCTCCATTGAATTTATTATACCCCTATCAACAGGTCTTGTTAGCCTGTAAATATATATTTTGTATTTTCCTATACAATCATCTTTCAGCTTAACATCATACAACATTTAAATCAGCTCTTTCTACTGTAATAGCATCATTTTTTAATCCTTCTCAACGTATTTATTATATAATCAAAGTCCTTCTCGGTATTAGTTATACCAAAGCTTAACCTAACAGTACCAAATGGAGCTGTATTTAAACGTTGGTGCATTAGCGGAGCACAATGAATTCCATGTCTAGCAATAATATCAAATACATTCAACAATATATAAGATAATTCTTCGACAGAATACCCCGCTACTCTAATATTAGCTATAGGTAATGATTTTTGTGTAGAGAGTCCAATAAGCTCTACATGCGACATACCCTTTAATTCTTCAACGAATAATTGAAACATTTTATTACACTCTGCATTAAGCCTTATATATTCATTACCAATTAAATAATCAATACTGTTTTTTAAAGAATTAATGGCTATATAATTTGGTGTACCCGCCTCAAGTCGATATGGTAATTCATATGGCTGCTCCTTGGCTTCAGAATATATACCTGTCCCGCCAAAGAAAACTGGTTCAGGCTCAAACCCTTCACCTATTAAGGCAAATCCAAGACCACTCATACCCATTAATCCCTTATGAGCAGACATAACATATGCGTCTGCCCCTATCTCCTTATGTGAAATATCTATCCGCCCTGCCGTCTGAGCACAATCTACAATAACATAAGCCCCCCTTTTGTGTGCTATCTCTACAATCTCCTTTATTGGCTGAATAACACCAGTAACGTTCGAGGCATGATTTATTATAAGTAAACCCACATCATCATTAATACTCTTTTCTATATCATCTATTTTTAGTATTCCGTCCTTGTCTGTTGTTACAAACCTTAAACCAACTCCTTGCTGTGCATTTAGATGGTACAAAGGACGAAGAACTGAATTATGCTCTGTACAGGTAGTTAAAATTACCTCCTTTCTATACTTTACTGAACCAAATATTAGCTTATTCATTAAATCGGTTAAACCACTCCCAAACACTAATCTATAAGGGTTATCAAAAGCAAAAAAACCACAAAGCTTTTCTCTTACATCCATAAATGAATCAGTATACCCTGTACGAATATATTGGTTTAACATATTAAAATTTTCATTTACTCTGTTGGGTGCAGTTGCCGCCCAGTTACAATAAATCATTAGTATGCCTCAATCAAGTAGTTTATTATAAATTATACTTTCCACACAATTGGATATCTAAAACAATTATCGACAATTCAAGTCAAAGAGATAATAGTTATTAATTGGTTTTGGTAGTAATTATTAATATCCATAGCAATAATATCCCTATCCTGTTGTCGCTATCAGATATAGCCAACAGCTTAAACCCCTTGTTATTTGCACAATAAGTTGTATTGTCGTATAATACTTAACAAAAAAGGGATGTACATCTGTTACACCCCTATACGTAATTAATATAAATATATATGCTTTTAGCGTCATATTTTGCTATTTTTTCTCTATCCCATTATCACCGCTATAGTATGTACCTTGTTATCATTAAATATAGGTATGGTACAATTCTCTATTTTATTACCGTCAACAGTGATTAACTTGACCCCTTTAGATACATGATGTGGGTTTTTGACCTCAATATTATAGGTTGCATTTCTGAATCTTCTGACCATTTCAAAGCCACTCCAAGCTTTGGGTATACATGGATTAAGCTTTAGTCCATTAAATGTAGGCATCACGCCCAAAATATATTTTGTTACTGCCTGATATGTCCATGAAGAAGTACCTGAAAGCCAGCTATTTCTCCCTAGCCCAAACTGTGGATGCTCATCACCTAAAATGTTTTGCGGATATACATATGGCTCGCATTCAAATTCATCAATCTTATCATTTTTAGCAATAGGATTTATTTGATTATAATACTCAAATGCTCTGTCACCATTTCCTATAATAGTTTCAGCAATCATAACCCAAGGATTCGAATGAAGGAATATCCCGCCGTTTTCTTTTGCTCCTGGTGGATACGTAGTAGCCCCTCCTATCACTGGGTCATATCCATTAAAGCCTGGATAGCTTAGCTTGATACCATTAGTCGTGTTTAGGATTTTATTAACTGAAGCAAGTGCTTTTCCTGCTCTCTCTTTACCTGCAAATCCAGATAAAACTGACCAGGACTGAGCATTAGTGAATATCTGTCCCTCTTTATTGACTTTAGAACCAAGTGGAGTCCCTTTCTCATCAAAGTATCTTATGTACCATTCTCCATCCCAGCAATTCTCATTTACTATTGCTTTCATAGACTCATAATACGCTCTATACCTTTTAAGCATTTCCTGATTACTTATGTACTCCATTATATCTATCATCTCAAGTAATGCACACCCATATTGATTGGCTATAAAAACCGACTCAGCACCTGTCGGTAGATTTATTGTATCATTCCAATCTGCAAATCCAAGTAATGGTAGCCCATGCTGCCCAGTATTATTTTTTGTAAACTCTATGGCTCTCTGTAGATGCTCAAGTACAGTTCCTGTTTGTATTGGTCTTTCATATTTATCCTTATCATAGTAGGGTATGTCTTTATAAAGGAAATCAATATTACCGGTTTCCTTCAAATACGCTGATACCGCCAAGATTAACCATAGATGATCATCACCATAATAATTAGGTCTGTCTTCCTTTTCTCTCGAATCACCCTCATTAGCAATCATACTTACTGGATTAAATTGATGCATTGCACTACCATCTATTTTCTGCACACACAAAAGCTTTTCTATTAGCTCCCTGCCTTCCTCCGGTTTGTTGGATAGTATCCCCATCACATCCTGTGAAGTGTCTCTAAAACCAATGCCCCTTGCTCCAAGCCCCATTTGATAAAGAGATAAATATCTTGACCAATTCTTAGTAATATAGCACTGTCTTGGATTATGAATATTCACCATTGAATTGAAGTTTTTGTCAGGTGTTATTACCTGAAACTTAGATAAATGCTCCCTCCAGAAATCCTTTAGCTCTTGGAAGGCTTTTTCTACATTGCTTTCCTTTCTAAACTCATCAATAAGCTTTTTTTCAACAGGAAAACTACTGCATTGCCCCAATTGAGTAATTAATCTTTTTTCCTGTTGACTTTCTATTGCTCCTAGGTGATGCATTAATGCAACCATATTATCACCTCTTTTAGCCTCATATGAGCTTAATTCGGTGTTATTCAAGCTTAATGGCGACATCCACGTACCATACCCATTATCACCTAAAAATCTTTTTCTGTCTGTTTCGAAGGAAGAGACAGGATAATTTGATGTGAAATAATTCATTGCAATAGCTTTTTTCATAAAAGCGTATTGAAGTACTGTTTTTAAGCCATTTGCCTCATCTACCGCCTTGGATTGCATTGTTTGTGGTACCCAATCATTGTTATTAAATTGCTTAATTGCTTCAAAGTGAGTGTATTCAACTACAGGTATTACATCTAATTCAATTCTTGTATCTCGAAGGTTTTTGATTCTTATATCTCTTAGTACCCTCTGACTATTATATGGCACAAATATTGTAGCTTCTGTCCTAATACCATAGAATTCCGATACAATTTTTGTATACCCAAGACCTACATGACATTCATATAAATCATATTTATCTAGTGTCGGAACAAAAAAAGGCGAGAAAACCGTGTATCCATTCTCTTTTTTAAGTCGTATATATAAGGTTTCCCCCTTAAACTCCGAGTCCGGAAGCTGAGGTATATATTTTACTATTCTATTTTCTGCTGGGTCACCTTTACAAATAAGCGAGCCTCCTGTATTATCAATAAAACCACCAAAATCAAGTCCTCCAATATAGTTAATCCACTTAACTGGTACTTTGGGATTGGTAATTATATATTCGCATTTCTCATCATCAAAATATCCATATTGCATTGAAAGTCCCTCCTTAAAGCTTGCCATGAAATCTTTTTCAGCCCATTTCTACAACTACCCTATGTGTATTATTGTCACTGAATGCAGGTATAGTATCTCCTTCGTTCTTTATACCATCTATATAAATGCTTTTAACCCCCTTTGATACATGATTTTTGTTTGTTATTTCAATCTCATAAACAGCATTTCGGAATTTGCGTGTTACTCTGTAGCCTTCCCATGCTACTGGTATACAAGGGTCTATCCTAAGACCATTATAATCTGGCTTTATTCCAAGTATAGCTTGAGAAATAGCGTAAAAGTTCCATGCTGCTGTTCCAGTAAGCCAAGAGTTTTTCGCCTCGCCATGTCTTACAGCATCCTTTCCAGCAATCATCTGAGAGTATACATATGGCTCTGTCCTGTGAAGCTCACTTATATCCTCAAGATACGCTGGAGCAATCTTACTATAGACCTCAAACGCCCTATCTCCCCTTCCAATAACCGTTTCAGCTATTGCTATCCAAGGATTATTGTGACAAAAAATGCCTGCATTCTCTTTATACCCCTCAGGATATGATGAAATTTCACCTAAATTAAGATAGTATTTTGAGTATGGAGGATTTTGTAGTACTATTCCATACTTGGTATCAAGTCTTTCCTTTACAGAATCCAATGCTTTATGAGCTAATCCTTCCTTTACACCAATACCTGCCATAACACAGTAGCCCTGTGGCTCTATGAATATTTGTCCTTCTTCGCACTCTCTGCTACCAACCTTTTTTCCATAATGATCATATGCCCTTATAAACCACTCGCCGTCATATCCATGCTTTATAACAGCTTCATACATACTATCTATATGCTTTTGAGCCTTTTCTGCTTCTTCATGCAGTTCTCTTAATTTGCACAGTTCAACAAATTCAGAGCCAATCCCTACAAACATACCTGCTATAAAAACAGATTCGGCTACACGCCCATTAATATTTCCACAGGTCTGAAAGGATTCCCCAGGTTCAGTTGAGAAGCAATTAAGATTGAGGCAATCATTCCAATCTGCTCTTCCTATTAAGGGTAGTCCATGCGGACC
>QKEK01000304.1 GCA_003251775.1 Clostridia bacterium
TGCTACGGAGGGAATTGAGCTTTTACCTGCCTCTTTAGAGCCTCAGATATGGGTTAATAAGAGGCTAGTTGAATTTACAGACGGAAAGCCATTTTTCTATAAATATAGAACTTATCTACCACTATCAGATATCTGTGAGAAGCTTGGTGCTGAAATAAGCTATGACCCAGTAAAACAGATGTATATAGTGGTTTATAAAGGTAAGACAATAGAGTACAGTACCAGCTCTGATATGCTTATAGATAAAAATGGTACATTAAACATTCATGTAAGACAGCTAGCTAAGGACTTTAACCTATTTCTGACATGGGTTGAGGAGTATAAGGCAGTAATATTACATGATGGGAAATAGATTATAGACTTGAGACTAAACGTAGAATAGGTAAGCAATAAATATAAAGCTAGATAATACTTAGATTAGGAGATAATGATGGAATTTAATGCTAATGTATGTTTTGTTATGATGTTTGTACTAGCACATTTAATTGGGGATTTTGTTCTACAGACAAATAAGATAGCACGTATAAAGGCTGTCTCGGTAAAGGGCGTAGGATATCATATTATTATAGTTTTGGTAGTACAAATGCTTTTTTTAGGCTGGTTTGGGATACGTGGACTTTTGGCAGCTATAATAGGAGCGGCTCTGCATTTTGGTATTGATGTGATAAAGCTTGTGACCAACAAGCTTTTTATCAAAGTGCAGCTACTATACTTTATATTTGATCAGCTATTGCATATATCTGTCATTTGTTTTTTAGCAATATTGTTTAAGCCAGAGCTTCAGATAAATATTGATGTTATTTTAATGGAGCAGATAGGTGGAATAATTTATAGCTTAATTTATGCGATTTTATATACCTATGTCATTTCTGTAATGGGTAAAATGCTTCTAAGAGATATTTTTGAAGGTTTGAGGAAACAACAATTCTTCAAAAAGCGTGAAAGGCTGATAGACGCTATCCTTTGCATATCATTATTTTTAGTGTTTATTAGCCTTTCCATATATGTGTTTGTAGTGGCAACTATAATAGTAGGGATAGCTTTTTATATGCTTCAGGTAAAGAGATACTATTACAGCTTTAAGGAGGTAATTATAAAATATTCGTTCTATTTATTACTGATTACCTTAGGGGGATTATTTTTTTAATTTGACACAACAAAAAAACTCAATACTTTTCATTAATATATTTGTCTGTAATTGACTTGCGTTTTTCTTCTGAGAAAACACCCTCATTTCTGAGAAGGCTTAGCAAGCTTAAATCCATTGAATGTAGTACGACATAATTGCAGTCCATTGTATTATTTAAATCAGAAAAGTAGTCTAGCTCAATAAGTATACCAGGGTCCGTGATTACGATTTCAAAAAGTCTTCCATTTAGCTTATGAGACTGTACCTTGACAAAGTATGCATTAACGCTCTTGAAGTCTATTAGCTTTAGAAACTGAGTGGTCACCTTGTCCTTCATGTAGTAATAGTAGTTGGCTTGTTCTATATAATCCTTTCTTATTTCGCTTTGTCTGCTAAGACTATGAGCCATTCTTTGGTAATACTTAGCCAGTACATTATAGTATTGATAATTATAGATAGCCTTTTTTGCATTATCTATTCTTTTGAAGGGCTGTATGCCTAAATTTTCTATTGAGTAATAATTCTGAGATATAAACTCATCCTTAGACAAATCACCCTTTTTATATTGATATAATAAGCCCTGTCGAATCTTTAAAAACTGCTCAAATTTATCTATAGTCACTAAAATTCCTCATTCCGTTAAGCTAAGTTATTTCACAAATTATATTTTATTTATTCCTTAGTATTATAACTATAAAAAGTAATATTATCAAGCCTTTTAGGACAATTAACAACTAGAAGCTGTGCGTCTTATTTTATATGTCTCAAGTCTTCATAATTAATAATTAATTAGATATTTGTCGATGATTGTTATGAGGGTAATTTTGCCTTTGTTGATAAGAAAGACATATTTATTTTACAAAATTATTTACTTATCAATATATATGTGAATAAAATTTTTTGTTTATGGGTATAAATAGTAATAGTTAAATTAAAAAAAAGGGGAAATGCTCCATGAATATTACGGTAAACCAATTTGCGGATTATCTTCAGAACGAGAGGCAGCTATCTGAAAATACTTTGTCATCGTACAAAAGGGATATTGAGCAGTACTTCGATTATCTGAAGGGAAATAATATTGAAAGTATCGGAAAAACAAACAGAACGACTATACTTACATATATTCTGGATATGCAGAAGAAGGGTAGGGCTACCTCTACCATTTCCAGAAATTTAGCCTCACTGCGGTCTTTTTATCAGTATCTGATTAGGAATGGTATTATGGAAAAAAACCCTACCTATGGTCTTGAAACTCCTAAGATAGAAAAAAAGCTACCTCAGATATTATCTACCAGAGAGGTGGAGCTGCTTTTGGAACAGCCAAAGAATACTGATTTAAAAGGTATCCGAGACAAAGCAATGCTGGAGCTTTTATATGCAACTGGAATAAGAGTTACCGAATTAATCTCTTTGGACTTAGATGACGTTAATTTAGAAACCAAGGAGGTTATGTGTAAGAAAGGCGATAAAGGAAGGACTATACCTGTAGGCTCTCTTTGTATAGATGCCTTGACGAAATATCTTGATAAGTCTCGTAGATTCTTGATTAGAAATAATAAAGAAAAAGCTCTTTTTGTGAATATCTCTGGTAATAGGCTTACAAGACAAGGCTTCTGGAAAATCATAAAGCTATATAAGAATATGGCTAAGATCAATATGGATATTACTCCACATACATTGAGACATTCCTTTGCTGCACATTTGCTTCAAAATGGAGCAGATTTAAAATCAATTCAGGAAATGCTGGGGCATTCCGACATATCATCAACGCAGGTATACACTAAAATTACAGGAAATAAAATAACTGACGTATATAAAAAGGCTCACCCTAGAGCATAGATTATGAGAGTAGACAAAGTCTCTTTATGGTTATTTGAGGAGATTTAATAACCATAAATTGTAGACTTTATTAAAGATAGCGGACAGCTTGAGAAGCTTGTTATTTGCACAATAAGAAATGGGATGTACAAGCAGAAATTCTAGTACACCCCATTTTGTGTATTTTAATTATTTATTGTCATTTTAATATAAGCATTATTCTGGCTTTGCTAATACCTTCTTCAATTTAGCGAACCTTGGTAGCCCATCCTCCATTGGAGGTGCAGATGGTTCACTTATTAATGGTAAAGCGTAATCTATGAAATCTTGAGTGAGACCAGTTCCGTCTGGAGTAATCCAGTCCGCAGGTATCTTCTTTTCAGTATTTGCAACCTCTGATAGGTTTAGAAGCATTATTTCACACTTATACTCCTTACCTTCAGCTCTTTTATAAGCAACCATACAGTCAGTAGTTCCTTGAACAGCATATTTTACAGCCATCTGTCCAGCTAGGAAGGATTCCTCAACATCTATTTTTGAGCCACAATGTGCAGCACATCTTTGTAGCAAGCTAAATTCAATAGCACGTACCTTACAGCCTAGAACCTCCTTAGCTACGTTAGCTAAGTATGCTCCAGTACCGCCAAGCTGAGCATGTCCAAATGAATCCTTTGTCTTCGCTAAATCTGAAGCATATTCAGATATATACTTACCTGATTTATCCTTAGCACCCTCAGATACTGCTACAATAACCTTACCCTTGTTTTTATCATATGCTTCCTTTACATCCTTTTTGAATTTATCCATATCAAAAGGAATTTCTGGTAGATATATTAGATCAGGACCTTGTCCTTTGTATGCAGCCAAGGCTGTAGAAGCAGTCAACCAACCTGCGTTTCTTCCCATAACCTCAAGAATACACACCATTGGTGAATCATAAACTCTTGCGTCATGGTAAACCTCCATAGTTGAGGTTGCAACATACCTCGCAGCACTAGCGTATCCTGGACAATGGTCTGTTCCGAACAAGTCATTGTCTATAGTCTTAGGAACTCCCATTACACGACATTCATAACCAGTTTTCTGCATGTACTTACTTACCTTGTTACAGGTATCCATTGAATCATTACCACCATTGTAAAAGAAGTATCTGATATTATACTTCTTAAATACCTCTAGAAGTCTCTTATAATCAGTATCATCAACCGCAGAATCAGCAAGCTTGTATCTTACTGAACCAAGAGCAGAAGAAGGGGTTGTTTTTAATAGGTTTAATTCCTCAATATCCTCTTCGCTTATGTCATAAAAGTTTTCTTCAAGAATCCCTCTTATACCATTAGCAGCTCCATATACCTTAAGTATATCATTTTGTTTTAATGCTTCCTGAAATACCCCAGAAGCACTTGCATTAATAACAGAAGTAGGGCCTCCTGATTGGCCGAAAATCGCATTGCCTACTAGCTTAGCCATAAATAATCCTCCATAAAAATATTATTGTGTAAATAACAAGAGCCATAAACCGTAAACTATCCTAGATAGCATAAACAGCTTAGGATTCTTGCCATAAATAAAAAACATTTTAAGCACATTCTTACGTATCACTACCTATATATGTCCCTATTAAGTGTAACCCAAAATATGCATAAATATCACCTTGTTTAATATAACATAGCATATAAAAAAAATCAATTGTATTTGACAAAAGTTTAACATACCTAATAGAATTGCATAACTATTGCATAAATATTCATGTTGATGTATAATTATTAATTATTTAGTTAGGCTTGAATTGTAACGTAGTATACATTATTATTAAAATAATACAGAATAATGAGGTGTTATTAATGACATTAAATGAAATAAAACAAATGGATAAATCGTATTTTATGAATACCTTTGGAGAAAGAGTTCCGGTGTGCTTTTCCCATGGTAAGGGTATTAATTTGTGGGATATTGAGGGTGAAAAATACTATGATTTTTTAGGTGGGATAGCAGTAAATGCATTAGGACACTCTCATCCTGCACTCGTTAATGCTATAAAGGAGCAGGCAGAAAAATTTATTCATTGCTCAAGTTTATACTATATTGAGGCTCAGGCAAAGCTGGCAAAGCTCTTAGTTGAAAACTCCTGTGCTGATAAGGTATTCTTTTCTAATAGTGGAGCAGAAGCAAATGAGGGAGCCATTAAGCTAGCAAGGTTGTATTACAGGAAAAAAGGGCATCCAGAAAAATATGAAATAATTACATTAGAAAAATCCTTTCATGGTAGAACACTTGCAACTATCGCAGCTACTGGTCAGGAAAAATATCAAAAACAATACTCCCCTTTAACACCTACCTTTAACAAGGTGCCGATTAACGATATTGATGCTTTAAAGAAATCAATTACTAAGGACACCTGTGGTATATTAATTGAGCCAATACAGGGTGAGAGCGGTGTTAATGAGACTACCGTTGAGTATATGAAGGCTGTACGCGAATTATGTAACGAAAGGGATATACTATTAATCTTTGATGAGGTTCAATGTGGCTTGGGAAGAACAGGTAAGCTGTTTGGCTATCAGCATTACGGCATTGAGCCAGATATTTTTACACTGGCAAAAGCACTGGGAGGTGGATTCCCAGTTGGAGCGTTATGTGCAAAGGGTAGCGTGGCTTCTGTGTTTGAGCCTGGTGACCATGGTTCAACCTTTGGGGGTAATCCACTTGCTTGTAATGTTGCATATGCAGTTGTAAGTACGATTATAAATGATAAATTAAGCGAGAACTCAGAAAGAGTAGGGCTTTACTTTACTAATAGCCTAAAGGCTCTAATGGATAAGTATGAGTTTATTAAGGAAATAAGGGGAAAAGGCTTAATGATAGGCATACAGTTTTCAAAGCCAATCGCTAAACAAATAAACACAAAATGCTTTGAGCATAAGTATTTATTTGGAACAGTTGGTGATAGCATATTAAGAATACTCCCACCATTAATCTTGACAACAGAGGATGTTGATAGTGCTATTAAGGTTATTGATGCAGCATTAAAGGAAATATAACCTTATCATACAAGCTATATGGTAGAGTTGTTAGAAAATAAAATAGAGTAGTGTGACAGTGAGCCAATATATACGGCATGAAAAAAAGTGTATAGTATTTGGGAGCTGTATGTGACAGGGAGTATGTATAACGGCATTAGAGCGAAATAAATTGCAGGGAGAGGATAATATGCGTGCAGTAATAACTGTTATAGGTAGTGATCAGATTGGGATAATAGCAGAGATAAGTAATATCCTAGCTAAAAACAGGGTTAATATTATGGATATATCTCAGACAATAATGCAGGATATATTTACAATGATTATGATGGTAGATATAACTGAGCTTAATACAGACTATAGCAAGCTATCAGAGCTTTTAGAATTAAAGGGTAGGGAAATGGGCTTGTCAGTGACCATTCAGAGAGAAGATATTTTTAGTGCTATGCATAGAATATAGGTGGATAGAAATGATTACAAAATATGAAATAATCGAAACAATGAAAATGATTCAGGAGGAAAATCTGGATGTAAGAACTATTACTATGGGTATTTCCTTAAGGGATTGCTGTCATTCAGACGGTAATCTTTTTACAAACAATATATATGACAAAATATGCAGATACGCAGAAAATCTTGTGAAAACAGGTCGGGCTATAGAAAAGGAGTTTGGAATTCCAATAATAAACAAAAGGATATCAGTTACTCCTATATCTATTGTTGCAGAAGCCTGTAGCAATTATGATTATACCAAGATAGCCTTAGCTATGGAAAGGGCAGCAGACAACGTTGGGGTTAACTTCATTGGTGGGTACTCTGCTTTGGTACATAAGGGTTATACAAATGGTGACAAAAGACTAATTGAATCAATACCAGAGGCGTTAAGCATGACCAGCAAGGTCTGTTCATCGGTAAATGTAGCTACTACAAAAAGCGGTATAAATATGGATGCAGTAAGGCATATGGGAAAGGTTATTAAGGCAGCTGCATTAAGGACGGCAGATAATGGAGGTATGGCATGTGCTAAGCTGGTTGTATTTGCTAATGTGCCAGAGGATAACCCTTTTATGGCAGGTGCATTTCATGGAATAGGTGAGCCAGAGTGCGTTATAAATGTAGGAGTGAGTGGTCCTGGTGCAGTCCATAGTGCTTTGAAGAAAATGGGAAATGCTGATTTTGGGCTGATGTCAGAAACAATAAAAAAGACAGCCTTTAAAATAACCAGAATGGGACAATTGGTAGCACAGGAAGCTTCTAAAAGGCTTAATGTACCTTTTGGAATAGTTGATTTATCTCTTGCTCCAACACCAGCCATTGGCGATAGTGTAGCACATATATTAGAAGAAATGGGATTAGAAAAATGTGGAACACACGGTACGACAGCCGCATTAGCATTATTAAATGATGCTGTTAAAAAGGGCGGTGTTATGGCATCCTCGTATGTTGGAGGCTTAAGCGGAGCATTTATACCTGTCAGTGAGGATGCGGGAATGATTGATGCAGTAAAATGCGGGGCGTTATCACTAGATAAGCTGGAGGCAATGACATGCGTTTGCTCTGTTGGATTAGACATGATTGTTGTACCTGGCGAAACCAGTGAGGAGACAATTGCAGCAATAATAGCAGACGAAATGGCTATAGGTGTTGTAAATAGTAAAACCACAGCAGTAAGAATAATTCCTGCACCACACAAAAAGGTTGGAGATGTTGTTGAATTCGGAGGCTTGTTAGGCTCAGGACCAGTTATGCCAGTTAACCAATATGAAAGCAGAGTATTTGTTAACAGAGGTGGTAGAATTCCTGCACCACTTCATAGCCTTAAGAACTAAATAGTAGCTATATTTCATATTTTAAGCATTTTTGTATTTTAGGACTTGAAAAATTACCTTATGTGTATATATAATATATAATTGGGTGATTATAAAAATGTGGGTAACTCAATCATGAAATAAATGTTTATAAACATATTGATGTGGTAATAAGTATATATAGCTACGTAAGGGGGAGAAGTTTGATATGAAGGTAGAAACTAAACAGATAGATGGCTTGAAAATTATAAAATTATCTGGACAGGTTAGAATATCAACACAAAACGAATTTAAGGATTTCTTTGATAGCTTGGTTAAGGATAACGGAAAAGAATCTGTTATTGTAAATATGGACGGAGTGGGGTATATGAACAGTGCTGGTATCGGCATTATAGTTGATTCCTACAAGCGTTTTAAGGAGCAGGACGGTAGGATGGTGTTGTGTAATCTTGCTTCAGATATTAAAAAGCTGTTTGAGGTTACTAAACTAAATAAGTTTATTGAAATATATACAACAGAAGCAGAAGCTATTGAGAAGCTTTCTGTAACGGAATAAATCAGTATTATTATGTATTTTAATTATTATAATTATTATAATATAATGTATAGGTTATAACCTCGTGGTTTGTAAATTTATTTTATGGTATAATTAGAGCGATAAGTAGCAGTCTTGCTATTCGTCGCTTTTTTATTGTGAAATAACAAGGTTCTTATTGTGAACCAACATTCTTACAAGTATAGCATTTGCAGACAACAGTAATCCTTATACTAATGGAGGAATATATCATGAAGGAATTTAATTTAGGCAATATAGTTGAATTGAAAAAGCAACATCCCTGCGGTAGTAAATTATGGGAAATTACCCGTGTAGGAGCAGACATAAAAATTAAATGCAAAGGCTGTGGACATTTAATAATGCTCCCACGGAGTAAATTCGAGAAATCGGTGAAAAAAATACTAGATGAGGTTGAAACCCAAGAT
>QKEK01000166.1 GCA_003251775.1 Clostridia bacterium
TTTGTTTATTTTGTGAAACAAATGAACTAATGGCTATGATATATTTCTATACCTTCTAAAACAGAAATAGCAGTCACTTTCCATGTTTGGTTGTTTATGACCGATTGACGTTCGTTTCTCAAACAACTCAAAACCACATTCCTCTGCAAGATTACAAGAAGGAATGTTTGCACAATCAATGGTCAGTATAAGATATTTTAAATCTGATACGCTGAAACACCAATCCACTAAAGCATTTATAGCTTCTTTTGTATATCCATTCATCTGGTACTTTTCTGACATAAAATAGGCTACTTCAACTTCATTTATTGTATATTCAAGCCCCATGCCTACCATACCAATCATTTCATCTGTATTAGGTAATACGATAGCATATCTTTTGTTCTGATTAACGTCTTTTGAACCTTTTTGCGTTTGATGCCAATTAATATATCCATAGTAGTCCTCCGGCAAATTTCTGTCCCCTGCCCAATCAGGCATGAATCGCAAAATATTCTTCTCTCTAAAAATCCGATAAAGATTCTCTGCATCTTTCCTTTAAAAGTCACTAATTATTATATGTGTAGTTTCTATTCTCATACCGTTCCTCCCCTTTGCCATACGTAATATTTATCCCCACTTGATTTTACAGCATCAAACCCTTTTTCTTTTATTATACTTAAATTTTCATTAATTACATGTCCATAACCTCTTCTTAAAAACTCCAGATGCTCACAGTTATTATATTCTTCACATTCCCAACATCCATCAATATTTTTTACTTTAATACAATTTAGTGCACTGCATTTTTTGGTATTTCCTACCATTGAACACCCACCACTTTCATGGCAAGTTGACTTACATTGCAATTCCACAATACTATCTAGCACCTCCATAAAGTCAGGTATTTTTTTATATGTATTTAGATTTTTACCAATTCTATCCCAATATTCATCATTATTTAAATCAAGATGCTTTCTAAATACTTCATTTGTTCCCATGTTACTCATGCCTAATAGGAACATGTCAAATCTATTATCTTTAATAAGATTTCTTAATTTTTTCGCTACATCATATATTTCAATTTTGTAAAATAAACAGTCACAACATGTTAATCCACATGGACATACAAATTTTCTTTCCATATACTTACCCCCATAATTTTATATTAGCTAGTGTTAATACCTTATAATATTTATTATATCATAAGGTATTAATTATTCCAATCTATACTTCACAATATTCTAATTTTGCGTAAGATACTAACACTCATCATGTAAGCGTCAAATTAAATGAGAAGAAAATCGACGTGATTAAGCTTAGCTGCTTATGAACAAATATAAATGTGCTGATAATAGAAAGTATACAAAGTACAATGTGTATGAGCACATTATATAGCAGTAGGGCTATTTCTAGCAAAAGTAAGGGCTTTAGAGTAGTGTTCATTGTATTTTTTCTCCTGAAAAAGTGTTTGATTATATAGTGGATAAGCTGTTTTTGGGTAATCGAGTAGGAGGGACTTTCGCCCCGACCTCTCACACCACCGTACATACCGTTCGGTATACGGCGGTTCAATAGCTTTAGTGCAGTGCCTCATATCTTTTGGATATATTATCATATCCAATTGATGTGAGGTATTCGTTCGTTAGAGTTCTGTGTAAGATATAGCTATCTGCTATTCGCCAATAGCCTTTTCTTG
The DNA here is from genome assembly GCA_003251775.1 of Clostridia bacterium. Classification (GTDB taxonomy): domain Bacteria; phylum Bacillota; class Clostridia; order DSM-8532; family SZUA-474; genus SZUA-474. Next base: position 1,679 of record QKEK01000166.1, read on the forward strand.
TGTTTGCCCATTCCCAAGCCTTATATTTGTTAATTCCAAGCTTTTGCAAATTACTAAATTTGGCACTTATCTTCTTCCATTGTTTCCAGATATATTGCCTTATTCGCCTTCTTATCCACTCGTTAAATTGTTTCATTTTGTTTTGCATATCACATATTTTATAGTATGCAATCCAGCCTGTTGTGAATAATTTTAGCTCTTTTAGAATTTGTTCTATCGCTCTCCCTCTGTTTCGCTTAGTTATCTCTTTAACTTTATTCTTAAATTTTGCATATGATTTTTGATGGGGTCTTATTCCAACCCTACCTCTAATCTTATACATTGAATATCCTAAGAATTTAAGTTTTAGTGGACTTCCTACTGTACTTTTCTTCTTGTTGACTGTTAATTTTAACTTACCTTCTAAATATTTTGTACAGCTTTCCATTACTCTTTCGGTGGCTCTTCGACTCTTGACATATATGTTACAGTCATCCGCATATCTTACAAACTTGTGTCCTCTATTTGCAAGCATTCTACCAAATGCAGTTAGATATATATTACTAAGCATTGGTGATAAGTTACCACCTTGTGGCGTTCCTTCTTCTGTTTTGCTTATTATTCCATTTACCATTACTCCACTTTTTAAATATGCTCGTATTAGCTTTAACACTAATTTGTCCTTTACTTTCTCTGCTATCATATCCATTAGTATATCGTGATTCACTGTGTCAAAATATTTTGCAAGGTCTATATCTACTACTTGTGTATACCCTTCTTCATAATATTCCTTTGCTCTTTTAATAGCTTGATGTGCATTTCTATTAGGTCTAAATCCATAGCTATTATCCGAAAATGTCGGTTCAAATATTGGTTCTAATACTTGCACCAATGCTTGTTGCAACATTCGGTCTATTACTGTTGGTACTCCAAGTAGTCTTATTCCACCATCAGGCTTCGGTATTTCTACTCGCCTTACTGGTTTGGGTTTGTATTTACCTCGTCTAATGCTTCGCAGTAGTTCCTCCCGATTTTCTTTTAGATATGGTAACATTTCCTCTATCGACATATTGTCAGTTCCGCTACTACCACCGTTTTTCTTGACTCTCTTATATGCTTTGTTTAGATTATCTCTATCCAACATTTTATCAAGCAAACTTGTTGCACCGTCTTTCTCTGTGTTATCTAATGTGATAGTGCTATACACTCCTTTAATACTCTCAGTTTCCATCTTACCCTCGTAAAGGTAGCCTATTTTATTAGTTTTCTGCAATTCTTGCACTATCTCACCTTCCTTCATTTCAAAGACTACTATTGTTAAGTCCTTCCCATTTCCTATGGTACTATGACCTCTGCTGACTTCTTGCAATTTAATCATATATCTCTATATGGGTTCAACCTGTATCAAGGGTAACTTGTCTTTAGTTGCCTTGCAAGACCTCCCCCGTTAAGAGCAATAACCTTCATCTCATATATCTGCCATATTTACACCATAGGGTTCGAGTGGTATTGGACTTTGTGTTGTTTAGCACACTCGTCCGCCCTATACATGCCTTATATGTGATTTCTGTTCGTCAGACCGAGATTTTGCCTTAGGCTTACTTCAGATTTTACCTCACGATAAACGCCCTTGCCCTTAGCTAACAGTTCCTACCACTAAGCCTGTAGCGGACTTTCACCGCCAAGTTATCGCCCATTCAGGGCAAACTAAGAAAAGCACATTGGGTGTGTTAATGTGCTTTTTTTGTGTAAACAGCAAAGTTTTAAGTTGTCCGTTGTTTATGATAGTATCGATAGCTTAGGATTCTTATTGTGTCTTTAATCCTGTTTTTAATTTAATTGTTCTTTTATTTCATCAATATGTTAATTTAAGAGAATACCTATTATGCAAATAATTTTCTCTTCTAAAAATCTCATTATATGTTCCTGAAAACTCAAAACCAAGTTTCTTTAATAAATTTATCGACTTTTTATTATCCAGATAAACACAAGCCTCAATCTCAATAATCAACATATTATTTTTAGCAAATTTAATAATCTCTTTTAAAGCTTCTTGCATATACCCTTTACTCCAAAATTCTTCTTTCAAATCATATCCAACTTCAACTTTGTACTCATTAGAATTCCATCTGTGAAATCCACATGTGCCTATTTTTATATTGTCAGATTTGTTTATAAGAATCCATCGGTGCTGAGCTCTTGGCTCAGGTTGTATATAAAATGTAATTATTTCATCTGCACCAGCAATATCAGTCAATGGCTCTGCATCAAATAAATATCTTGTAACAACTTCATCTGAGAATTGGCTGAATACAAAATCTCTATCATCTGAACCTATGTTTTTAAGTATCAATCTCTCTGTCTCTAAATTTTTAAAAAACATTTTTTACCCCCCTCAATATACTTTCATCTAATGAGTTATACTTCTTTCATCAGTATTGTTCATTAATAAATTATTATCATTCACTCGCAAAGTATCGATAGCTATATTTAATCTTCTTTTGATTTGGTATAATTTCATATTCAATAACTCCAGTTTTCAAAAAATTTATTGATTATATAATAATTTTGCTACCCTTTTTTCTTCTCAACAAAGTAACAACAAACATAATTATTGCTGTTCCTGTACAAGCAAATAATACGCCTAAGCTTAACAGAATGGTACGTACTAATGTCATTCCAAATCCCTTCCCTATGGCTAAAACAGCCTCTTCACCTTCTCCAGACTCATATGTAGCTTGCAATTCATATTCTCCAGCTTCTTTAATAATAAAATCAAATATACTATAGCCAGCACGACCAGCCATTGAATAATTTGATCTTACTGAAGCATTGTTAAGTGTGATAAATTCACCTGTTCTTTTATTTTTCAAAGAGCATATTAACCCGTTAATGTTGACTGTCTCAAATCTCTTTCCATCAATAGTACTTTCATACTCGAAATAAATACTATACTTTCCTTCCTCTTCTAATTCAATTTCACTTATACCAGGAATAATGACTCTATTACTTATAGATTCCATGATATAATTTATGCCTGTTATAAGCATAACAATAAAACCTATTATTCCACACAAGAGAATTAACACTGATATACCATAAAAAATTTTGCTTGGTTTTACAACTTCTGTTCCCATAATAACTCCTCAATTATAATTATACATTTCTAAAAATCTCACTCAAACAACTATAAGCAGGTCATGATAAAATATAGTAGTTGCTTTTTATAACTTTTGTATCTAATTTATCCTGTTATATATCCTTACCCCTAGAGAAAATAGGGAAGCGTATAAATTTGTATTTATAAAATTACCTAGTGATATACCTATCTTAGAAGCATCATCTAAAGTTCCTAACACAAAGGTAATGTATACCAACGACACTATTAATGATAATATCTGTGCAAAATTAGCTATCAGTATAAGTCTTTCTTTCCTATTTTGGACTTTATAATATACAAGTATACTTATACCTATGCACAAAAATACTGCTATGGTTGCCCTTATATCAATAAACATTCCAAATTTAATCATTATAATTCCTCCATTTAATTTAATATTATACAAATATATTTTACTTATTATTTATAACTCAAATATTTTGTATTTTTTTCGAACTCTTTCCTTAAATTCTTATGGACAGTAAATGTCATTTCATATTCTTCTAGGTCAACACTATCAGCAAGTATAGTGTTATTTTTTTTGCAGTTCTTACAAATTGGTATTTTTACTTCAACTTTATCAAATCGACCAGTGTCTTTAGCTCTAAATACAACAAAAATAGGTGAAATAATAAAAGTAATCACAGTAAGTATAAAGCCTAATACTGGTAGTTTAGATAAGCTTGAGTGTTTACTTTTGATATCAACATATGTATCTGCATTATTACCGCAAACACAACATATCTTAGGTAGTAATTAGGTATTCTTTACTATAATTTGATTTGACTCTTTTATCACCTCTTTTTCTTTATTTCTAATACTTTTGTTGCATATTGGACAAGATCCATCATCATTTGGATACATTACTTCATTACAATTCGGACAATTAAATGCCATTATGTTCCCCCAGAAAATCATATATTTTTATAATATTTTTCATATAAATATATTAATAATTCCTCAACTTTTTCTTGTTTAGGCTAATTAGGAAGAGTATATCAAGTGTTATACATGTTCTCATTGGTTGTTACTTCCTTTATTGTTGAATAAGAAATAATAAAATAACAAATTATTCTTTGATTCGATTTTATTACTTTATTTTTCCTCCCAAATAACTTGATATCGCTATATTACCATAACTTAGTATTATTGTAAAGCTAATAAGTCTCTTAAAACTAATCTCTAACCTTCTCACACTCTACTCCCTTTGCTCTTAACAAATCTATCATTTCATCTCGGCTCATCTTAAAACCATTACTATTGATTATACTATAATTGTATCTACCTATAATCTTTAGTATTTCATTCTCAAGAGCTACTTCTGGTATTCTACCTAAAGATATTTCTGTTATTAAGTCACGTTGGTTCTTGACTAATTCTGATGTGATATTTTCAATAATTTCGTACAAAGAAAAGGACTTATCTGAAGTTTTTATATTACTATGCTTCAGATAGGTCCTTTTCTCAAGTCTGTTTATTATAGCCATAAATTCACCTTCTCTATATTTAGTTTTAGAAATCAAAATTATAATTATGAGTCACTTATACTTAACCATTCGCACCGTTGTATACTTATAAGCTATTCTAGCTTTTCTGATGCAAGATTCATCAAACCTAACATAAGTATATAGGATATAATAGAAATAATAATTATGACAAAGAATAATACTCCCAATAAGCTTACCAAAAGTATACTAAGCAGTATTATAACATTAGTAAAAAAATATAGCTTCCATCTAGAAATTGCTTTTGATTCAAGGTCTAAATTACCTATTACTCTAGCTTCTGTAGCAATTCCCAAGCAAATATTATATACCATTAGTAAATTTATAACTGATACAATTATTCCTATCACTATACTAAATAACCCAAACGTAGAGCTACCTATCTGGTTAATTGGTACTGTAACTTGAAATATATCAAAGATTGAAATTAAAATCATGGGTAAAGCAAAACTCTTAGCTTTATTGAAATATTCATTTCTGTCCTCAAGCATAGCTAAGCCTTGATAGAATAGTATATAACCTATAAAATCAGGTAAAACATCAAACCCATTTATTCTAAAATCAAATAAAAAAACAAAACCCCAAAATAGTTTCTTATACCCCATTACGATTCTCCTTATTACGAAATAAAATTGTTATTAAACAGATATAATTATTTATCTATTATATATACCAAGAATACTATTGTTTTCTAATCTTACTATTTTACTATTATCATTGCTTAACCTATATTCTAATATACAAATATAGGTATGTAAAGGAAAAGTTTATGTTTTGATATACTTCTCACGCTCTCCTAATGACTCTCCATGCCTTTTTCCCTATTCCTGAATCAAAGTTCCCCTCAACTCCCATCCTCTTCAAAACCTTATCATACTCCTTTTTCTGCTTTTTATCCTTAAAGCAAATCCCACTATTATATTTCATATCCTCAGTAATATACCCTACTATAGGAAGCCCATCTAAAATCGACTTTATTTCTGGAGATGTTAAATGGTGATGAGAATACTGGTTAATTAGTGTAGAAAACTTTCTTGTATTGAAATCCTGATAGGAATCAAAGGTTTTTACGTATCGTTTTAGCTCTTCTAGTGAATACCTCTCAGCCTTCACTGGTATAATCACCCTGTCCGCAAGCGTTAATGCGGCATCAGTAGTCAATACATCAAACCATGAATGAGTATCAACTATTACATAATCATATATTACCTTCAGTCTCTCTATTATTAATTCATATTGCTCGAGCTTTGAATGATAGTAGTCATTAAAATCATATATTCCTGTTAGAATATCCAGATTCTTTGCATATTTACTCTGAACCATCATTTCCTCAAGTTGTTGTACACTTAGAGTATCCTTTACAACATAACTTAAAACATCTGATAAATTATATGTAGGTGAAACACTAATAAATCCTTAACTTTAGGCTTCAATGGGTTATAGTCAACGATGCAGACATTGCATTTTTTATTACTTGAAATGGCTAATGCCAAATGAGCTGCCACAGTACTACCGCCCTGACTTAGTGGTGAATAAATCGCAATGACCTCTTTAAAAACACTTTTTATGATATCACGATATTCAACCTTCTCAATGTACTCCTTACGTACCTCAGTTTTTACGACCACCTTTTCCACACGCAGTAATGCCTCATAAATATCATCATAGCTACAATACCCATTGGTGAATACTTCATATATTCCCTTTGCTGCTAGCCAGTTAATATATTCAGGCTTTCTCTGCTCTTCCCGTAGTAATATGACTATTTTAACAGTATCATTTATCCCCCTTATTTTCTCAATATTCCTCTAGTGCAAAAAAGTCTGCAATATCCTGAGTTGCACCTACAGCAGAACCGCCGTATCCCCTAATAATTTTAAATATCTCAAATATAAATTGAGCAGTCTGACTATTACCTCCACTTCCGATAAGATTCCAAAGCTCGTCAATTATAAGTGTCTTTTTCTTTGTAATGTCTTCTTTAATTCTATCCCAGAATAAATCTGCTACTATAAACATCCCTATAGGAAGCATTTTGCCTTTAAGATTACTTATATCTGCTACAATATATTTATTACTCAAGTCAACATTAGTGGGCTGATTAAAGCATTGTAGTGAACCAGTTACGTATTTCCATAATATTAATGCAGTGATTAGAAGTTGCTGACAAATCAATAAATTGTCCACCTATTGCCTGACAAGCATTTTTGAATTCGTGTCCCTTCAATGGAGCAATAATCATTATGGGTATATCCTGCATTCTAAGTCTTAATGCCAATAACTGAATAAAAAAGGTTTTCCCTGCTCCACTTGTACCCAAAATAACCATATTGGCATTTTTATATATAGCTGTGTTAAACATATCTATCTATCATTACAAGTGACGTTTGTAATACCTGTACGATTAGATTTCCAACAAAGAGCTTTACCCATCGCTGTAAAAAGCCTTTGGTCACCTGAATTACCCCTGTTGCAAAGGCAAGTGGTGATACTAATACTAACAAAGTACTAAAAGCTAGTCTTTCTGCAAATCTTTTAGCTAGCATAATTAATTTGATAGAAATTGCAATTAGTATAATTGCAGTCCAAGAAAAAAGTGATATCACCCTATCAGGCATTATTGTATTGAAAATAAATATATAGTTAGAAATCCAAATACAAACATTCTGCCAACAATTCGCCCAGGGCTATCGCATTCAAATCCTAGAAAAGCAAACTTTACCTTAAAGAGCTGCCAAATAACGATTAATAGTAGAATAGCCGCACCTACAATCTGAAATTTTTCATATAGTATTGCTACATACTGAAAGCTTTTGATAATCGCAGGTGTTGAAAGAAACAACTGAAAGAGTTCTTTTATTGGTTCAAATATAACATTTATTAGTTATTGAAATATAGAATCAAAAATTTCAATAACCATATCCCCCATTATTTTCAGCTCCTTTCCTATATTAATTACTAGTTATGTATAATATTTAATCGTATAACTCCTTGTTATAACTATATATACTAGT
>QKEK01000269.1 GCA_003251775.1 Clostridia bacterium
ATAGCACTCTCCATAGCTTACTGCTATATCTATATTTCCTTCACTAAGCATACGTGGCTTTAATATGTCATATGCTTGATTTGGATTAATGCCACAGCTTCCATATACATTGCTCCCCCATACCCATGCAGTTCCGTCCGTTTTCAAAACAAGTGTGTTATAGTAGCCTAAACATACCTTTTTTACGCTTTCTATTATTTTAACTGGAGTAACCACAGTATTTTTATTACCATTACCTACATTTCCATAAAAGTTGTTTCCCCACATCCAAAGACTTCCGTCTGCTTTAACCGCTCCAACAGTGCCTGCTTCGTTTGCATACACCTCTTTTACACCAGTCATTACACGGTATGGAGAGCTTCTTTCAGCTAATACGCCTCCATCTCCTAGCTGGGCATATGTATTTCCTCCCCATGACCATAATGACCCATCCATTTTTACTACAAACACTGAGGTATCGGACATTGCTGCAGAAGCCACATTGTCCATGACCTTTATTGGCACATCATAGCTAATTTCATCCGTTGATTTCACCTGCTTGAATTCATTACTTCCCCAAACATAAAGCTCATTGCTCTTTGTTATAGCTAGTGTTCCTGTAGTACTAGCTGATACGAATCTTACATTAGCCAAGACTTTCCTTGGCTTAAAATATCTATACCATACACCATCCTCTTCGCCCTGCCCCAACCTTCCACACTGGTCGGACCCAACACTGAATAATTCACCAGAGGAGGTAATATAATAATATGCTGAGTGTGCATTTAATGTGGCAGAAGCCGAAGTGACAAATTCAACTCCCTCAGCCAACCTGATTGGTTCTTTTATCCCATCAAAGCTACAGTATCCAATATCCATACTATTCTCTTGAACCAAGCTTAATCCAAAGCCCCATAAAACTTTATTCTTATCTATAAATATCAAATGCCCAGGCATGCTATCTCCAGCACCCCCAGCACCTGCCATTCTCCATCCGTTTGTATTATGTGCAGCTACAGTTATGCTATTTACAGGGTTATTATTATTCTTCTCTGTCTGAGCTAGATGATAATCAGTAAATACCCCTCCCTCTGGCTCAATAGTCATGCTAACTGTGTTTCCATCCATGGCCATTATTACAAGTGTTAATGTATACCAGCCCATCTTACCAGTAATCATATAACATCCTTCTTCATCAGCTACATTAAGCTCTCCAGCCGATTTAGTAAAGCTCTCATACATTGATTTCAAGGCACTTATCTTACTTGATGATTTATATACGAGTGAAATATCTTGGTTACCTGAGCTATTACTATTATCGTTTACTCCAATTAATACTGCATCACTAGTAAAAGGTATTTCCTTCGGAAATGCCACAGGTAGCTTTAACCTGGCTTGCGATGGATGAACTGACTCACTGATATTTCCATTGCTTGTAGTACTACTCTTTATCTCACTGAATAGCTCATAGGCTCTTTTACATACAATTACAGCCATTTCACGAGAGGCGTCTCCCTCTGGATTAAATAGATTACCTCCTACTCCAGTGATGATTTTTACCTTTGCACAATAATATACACCTTCTCTTGCCCACCATGCTATCCTTTTATCATCAGCAAAGCTCTGAACCCCATTTATACTATATTCTGCCTCTGGCTTTATTACTTTTAGGGCTCTTAATAAAACAGATGCCATTTGTTGTCTGGTAATAGGCTCATCTGGTGCAAACCTGCCATCCTCCTTGCCAGCAACTAAGCCAATATTTGCAGCCTTTAAAACCTCGGCATTATTAGTATCATGAAAGCTCATAGTACCGACTTCAGCTATTTTTCCCGTTAACCTTTCATAGAGTCTTACTGCCAATCCTGCAAATTCTTTTCTAGTAACCTTTGCTGAGATATTATCCATAACATCATTTGTGATAAGACCATACCCTGATGCTATATTTAACTCTGGCTTTGCCCAGCCTGAAGCACCACTATAGTCTTCTGCTCTACAAACCGCCATAAGACTTGTATTTAAAAACAGGCTTACAATTAGAGCCATGCTAACAATAACCGTGAGTAATCTTTTCATAAAATCACACTCCCTTTAATTTAGTCATAAAATGCAATAGATATTATTTTCAGTTATAAAAATTACATTAAACATAAAATAAACATATAAAGTAAAGGGTATTGAATATGCTTTCAACACCCTAAGCTAATATCGCTTTTTCTCACCTTATTATTTTATATATTGCGTTGTTATATATTTATACGCTATTTTATTTGCGTTATTTTTAATTATCATTTGCAAATATTCTCCTTCTTGAGTATGGTTGTATATAACAACGCAAAAACCTTTATTTGAAATATTCATATGCTCTTTTACATACGATAACAGCCATTTCACGAGTAGCATCTCCATCAGGGTTAAACGTATTATTACCTACTCCTGTAACAATCTTTGCCTTAGAGCAAAAGTAAACCCCATCTCTTGCCCATGATTCAACCTGATTATCATCGAGGAATTTTTGTACTCCCTCATATGTAAAATCACCTTCAGGCTTAATAACCTTTAACGCCCTTAAAAGAACCGCTGCCATTTGTTCTCTTGTTACAAGAGAATTGGGAGAATACTTGTTGTTACCAACCCCAGCAACAAGTCCCAAATTAGCCGCCTTTAATATCTCAGGATTTTTTGTGTCAGTAAAGGTAATACTACCAACCGAAGCCTTTTTCCCTGTATTAGCTTCATATAATTTTAAAGCAATTTCTGCAAACTCTTCACGGGTTACCTTTCCTGCCATGTTATCCTTTATT
>QKEK01000247.1 GCA_003251775.1 Clostridia bacterium
TTTAGCGAATTAACATTTTCTTAACATAAGCTGAGCCTTCACTTAACAAATCTTTGTTATCATAACGATGTTCAATGAAAATATTACACAAATTTAATAAATAGTCTTTGGAGGTTTATAGCTTTATACTATTCTTCATTCTACATTCTACAAAGAAATATTGATTAAAATTGTTGAATAACAAAAAGCATAAAGAAAATAGGAACTAAAGGGGATTTGTTGTCAGTTTATGCTGAACACAAGAAAAGTAGCCTTGCATTAGGTTAGATAAAGTAATATACTATTTTTATAGTATGAATACTCTTTTGTAAGGTGCGGTATGCTAAGATAAGCAATGGGGGTATATCAATGATAAAAATAAAAGCATCAGATCTTAATCTGCACTATGGAGAATTTCACGCACTAAAGTCAGTTAGTATGGATATTTACAAAAATGAGGTTACGGCACTTATTGGTCCGTCGGGGTGCGGTAAGTCAACATTTTTGAAAACGCTAAACAGGATGAATGACCTGATAGAGAGTGTAAAGATTGATGGTAAGGTTGATTTGGATGATGAAGATATATATGCAGGAATGGATGTTGTGCAGCTAAGAAAACGTGTAGGAATGGTTTTTCAACAGCCGAACCCTTTTCCTATGTCAATATATGATAATGTTGCCTATGGGCCCAGAATACACGGAATAAGATCCAAAGCAGTTTTGGATGAGATTGTTGAAAAAAGCTTAAGAGGTGCGGCTATCTGGGATGAGGTTAAGGACAGGCTAAAAAAGAGTGCATTAGGAATGTCAGGAGGTCAGCAGCAGAGAATATGTATTGCCAGAGTGCTTGCAGTAGAACCGGAGGTGCTTTTAATGGATGAGCCAACCTCGGCACTTGACCCCATTTCTACACTAAGAATAGAGGACTTATGTGAGGAGCTAAAACAGAATTATACAATAGTAATTGTTACTCATAACATGCATCAGGCAGGTAGAATTTCTGATAGAACTGCATTTTTCTTAAATGGTGAGGTAATAGAATATGACATGACAGAAAAGATATTTAATATGCCATCAGATAAGAGAACAGAGGACTATATTACTGGTCGTTTTGGGTAAGAATAAAGCTCGTAAAGGTAAGGCTCGTAAAGGTAAAGGGAGGCAGTTTTAAATGAGATTATTATTTGATAAAGAATTAGAGCAATTGCATTTAGCTCTTATAAATATGGGAGCTCTCGTTGAAAATGCAATCGAGAAAAGCATATTAGCACTAAAAAAGCAGGACGCTACGTTAGCAAAGGAAATAATAAGAAACGACAATCAAATTGATGAAATGGAAGTAAAGATTGAAAAGCAGTGTCTTAGATTGCTGGCTTTGCAAAATCCTATTGCAAAGGATCTAAGATCAGTCAGCTCAACCCTTAAAATAATAACTGACCTTGAGAGAATAGGAGACCACGCAACGGATATTGCAGAGATAACCATTAGATTAGCAAACGCAAAATACATCAAGCCACTTGTAGACATACCTAAAATGGCAGATATTGCGAGGCAGATGCTAAGAGACGCTCTTGACAGCTATGTAAAGAGGGATGTTGAGCTTGCAAGAGAGGTTTGCAAAAGAGACGATGAAGTGGATAACCTTTTCAATAAAAAGATACTAGAGATTATTGGGATTTTAAAAACTAGTGGAGAATTGGTTGAGCAGGGTGTTGAGCTAATGTTTGTGTCTAAGTACTTAGAAAGAATAGGAGACCATGCTACTAATATTGCTGAATGGGTAGTATACCATGAAACAGGAGAGCATAAGCATTTACAGCACGAGGAGTAAATGCGAAGCAATAGCGAAATTTTGAGCATAATCAGGGGGGATTAATATGCCTAAAACAATATTTGTCGTAGAGGATGAAGCACATATCCAACAGCTTATAAGCTATAATCTGGAGAATTCAGGCTATAAGGTTCACTTATTTGAAATGGGAGAGAGTATGCTTAACTACTGTCAAATTAATACCCCTGATATGTTTGTTTTGGACATAATGCTACCTGGAATAGATGGTCTTGAAATATGCAGGCAGCTTCGCTCGAACGAAAAAACAAAATTCATTCCAATAATCCTTTTAACTGCTAAAAGTGAAGAATTTGATAAAGTATTAGGATTAGAAATAGGTGCAGATGATTATATAACAAAGCCGTTTAGTATAAGAGAGTTAAATGCCAGAGTCAAGGCATTATTCAGAAGGACTGATGCACCTGCTCCGCTCTTGGAACAGGATATAATTACAGTTGATGATATTAAGATATATACATCAAAGCATGAGGTTGAAAAGGCAGGAGTGAAAATATTTCTTCCCCTGAAGGAATTTGAATTACTTAAATTGTTGGTAATTAACAAAGGTAAGGTCTTAACGCGTGAAATACTGCTTGAAAAAATATGGGGCTTTGATTACTATGGCGAGACCAGAACAGTGGATGTTCACATAAGATATTTAAGACAAAAAATAGAGGACGACGATAAAAACCCTAAATATATTCATACTGTAAGAGGCGTAGGGTATAAGTTTGTGAATTAATGCACCTATTATGAGTATTTTACGCTGTCGATAAATAAGGGTAGGAGTGGGATTTTTGAGAAAGAACCTGATAGCTGCTTTTATAGCAGTAATATTTATTGGTACAACTGTAATAATGCTTTTTAGTAATTGGGTTGTTAGAGATATATACAGGAATGAGGTTAAGAAAAACCTTATAAATATTTTAGAGATACTTGAGGATGAGGTTGTTAATAAAGGTGAATACTCATCATATAACAATCAAAAGCTTGACGCCTTAGCACAGCATTATTCTGAATTATTCTCTAAAGCTACAACTAAATCTGGAACCTCAGATAAGATAAGAGTAACTATTATAGATTACTCAGGCAATGTATTGGGAGAATCAGAGACTTCGTCTGATAGTATGGAAAACCATATTGACCGGAAGGAGATTCAACAGGCACTACAAGAGGAAATTGGTAGCGACACTCGTTTTAGTAAAACCATCAGAGTCAACCTTATGTATGTAGCCCGAGCTGTTCGTGAAAAGGAAATAATTTTACGCTTGGCGATACCCCTAACTGGATTGAAGGCAATATATCTAAAAATATTTATATATTCATTTATTGCTTTTATGACTGCTGTTGCACTTACATGGAGATTCTCTGTTAAAATGTCAGAGTACTTGATATTACCCATAAAAAGAATAACAGACGCTACCAGTGAAATAGCCGCAGGTAATTATAATCGTAGAGTAAATGTAAAGGCAAGGCATGAAATTGGTGAGCTAGTAAATATCTTTAATAAAATGGCAGAGGCACTGGAAAACAATATTTACGACCTAAAAGAACAAAACATAAAATTTGATACAGTTATTAACAGTTTGTCAAACGGACTAATTGCTGTAAATAGAGAGTACAATGTTATCCTAATCAATCCTGCAGGTGGTAAGCTACTAGGAATAGAAGATTGCAATACCTTGATTGGGAAAAACATACTTGAGGTTGTAAGAAACAGTAGCTTGAATGATGCAATTAAGGATACGGTAGAAAACAGTATTACTTGTATAGACGAAATAAATATAAGCTTAGATGAGGATAGAATTATATTAAGGCTTAATACAAATCCAATTAAGCCGATTGAAGGTAAGTATCAAAATTCAGGAGGTTTGATTTTCTTGACTGATATCACTAAAATTAAGAAGCTAGAAGAAATGAGAACTGATTTTGTATCAAATGTTACTCACGAGTTAAAAACACCTCTTACGTCAATAAGAGGCTTTGTAGAGACACTAAAAAGTGGAGCTATAGAAGACAAGGCTGTTGCATACCGTTTTCTCGATATCATAGATATAGAGGCAGAGCGTTTGTTTCAATTAATAAATGATATATTGCAGCTTTCTGAGATTGAAACTATTAAAACTGATACAAACATAACTACCTTTTCAGCATATGAGCTTCTGTATGATGTCGTAGAAATAGTTAGTGGTGCGGCAAAATCTAAGGGCGTATCAGTTAGCCTTGAAGCAGATGAGTATGTTCGTGTTAAGGCAAATAGGAACAGAATGAAGCAGCTTTTTATAAATCTTGCTGACAATGCTATTAAATATAATAAGCAGGATGGTAATGTAACAATAAAAGTAATCAAGAACAAAAGCATCATAGCTTTTGAAGTAGAGGATACGGGGATTGGCATATCTAAAGAAAATCAAGAACGTATTTTTGAAAGATTCTACAGGGTAGACAAGGGACGTTCCAGAAACATGGGTGGAACAGGACTTGGATTATCTATCGTCAAGCACATCGTTAACCTTTATCATGGTTCTATTGAGATTGAAAGCAATGAAGGCAGTGGTACAAAATTTATCATTAAGCTTCCTATTGCAGATAATTAAATTAACTCGTTGTGCTAGTTTTAAATAAAATGAACTTTAAAAAATACATAAAAATTCCAACAAATATTGCCGACTTATTTATTTAGTTAAAACTCAACTAATCACTAAAGAGAAGGGGTAATAATATGTTGCAATATAACATTGTATCAATTCTATCGAAAATAAATATCAATTTCAAATAAATTTGATTCATGCGATTGCTGTAGTGTAATGCTTTAAATAAATCTCTTAGCATATTCACTTGGGGAGATGCCTTCATAGTGCCTAAAAACTTTGCTGAAATAGTATAGGTCATTGAAACCTAGTAATTCTGAGCATTTGGAAACGCTGTAACCTGTAGCTAAATAGTCTTTGCTCTTGACAATTTTAATTCTGTTAAAATAGTTGATGATGGTAGTTCCGTTATACTCTTTAAAGATTCTACTTATGTAGGAGTTGCTGACTCCTAACAATTTACTAATATCATCTACACGAACGTGGCTAGTTACATGGCAATTCAAATATTCTATAACTGATTGAACTTTTTGGCTTGCCATATAATTAAATTTAGGGACTTCTGACCATTTAAGAAGTTCTTTTATAATGATGTTAAATCTACTATTGAGTTCATAAGATTTATAGTGGTCTTGGCTTTGCCAAATATCAACCATAGCACTGAAAAATTGCTTCAGTCTGCTGAAGATGAGCCTACTATTAATAGTTTGAACAAATTCAAGTGGTAGCTTATTTTCTACCAACAATTTTTTCTCGTGGTCATAATAAAACAAATCATAGCTAATAGATAAACATTTCATAGGATTTTTGGCAAAAGTATGTCCTCTTCTGTAAACACCTGGTCGGAAGTGGATAAGATCTCCTGCTTTTACAGTGTAGCCTTGTCCATCTGATTCCATATATGCTTGCCCTTCATAAATAAGTATCAGATTACTGATAGTAATTGGACCTTCAAGATGCCATTTTATATCAGCATGACGATCAACAATATGATAGAATTTCATTATACACTCATGCAAGGCATTTAACTGACTCATATATACTCCATCCATTATTAGGTGATAGGTAAGCTTATCACTTTGTCCTTGGTTCAGTATTTTACAAATTCAATTGTATCCTACATTGACTTATCAGTCAAATGAATTATACTGGAGTAAAACAATAAATGAGGGAGGAAATAGTGATGAATTCTTCAGATTTAAAACAATTCTGGAAAGATGACGAAAAAGCCCATCAGGATAATTGCTTTAATCCTGAGGCTCCTCAGGTGGCTATGGGCATACGAATGTCTGATGAATGTGTCTATGCAGAACTAGGTGAAGAAGGGGATGTATGGGGGATAGAACCAAGGCAGAGAAGGATAGAACTAAACAAACGTTATAACGATAAGGCAGAACTGATTGTTGGAAAGCGATTACTACAAGAGGAATACCCTATGGAGGATGAGAATTTTCCACCCATTAAGAGAATAGGTGAAGTTTTTGGAGGCAAATATGAATATATAGAAGGCGTTGGTATGTGGTTATCTAGTCCTGTCAAGACGATTAAAGAGCTAGAGAAGACATTAGATAAAGTTGATAAAATGGATTTGCACTCATTTCTGTATTCAGAGAATTGGGAAGCAGAGAAAAAAAGAATCTTTGAAGCTTATGGGCGTAAGCCTGAATTGATGAGAGCAGTTAGAGGCCCAGTTACCCTGGCGTGTTCAATTTATGGTGAAGAAAATTTAATCTTCTTGTATTTTGATGCAAAGGAATTGTATGAAAGATTTAGTGATACCATCAGAAGGGTTATCATTAAAATGGCAGAGATTGCAGATGGAGAAGCTGGTTTTTCAAAAGAGGATGCACCAAGTGGGTTTGCTTTCTATGATGATAACTGTTCTCTACTAAATCCTGATATGTATGAGGTTTTTGGATATTCAGTGTTAAAAGGAGTTTTTGAAAGGTTTTCTCCAAAAGAGAAAGATATAAGATATCAGCACTCTGATTCAGAAATGGCACACCTATTACCTATCCTTGCTAGATTAAACTTTACGGGGGTTAACTTTGGACCTACTCTTACTGTAGATGAAATTAGGGATTATATGCCTAATGCCCGTATTGATGGACAACTTGCTCCTTTTACTTTTATGAGAAATAACAAAGATGAGATTATCGCAGAAGTAAAGCGGGACTGTGAAAGGATTAAGTTGAGTGGGACGAAAGGGCTTAACCTTACTACGGCAGGCTCTATCAACAATGGGAGTTCCCTTGAAAGCATGAGAGTTGTAATGGAGGCTATTTTGACCTATGGTAGATACTAGTATATACTTAATAGGGTACTGATTATACAGTTAATTTGCCTACTAAAGTGATTTCTTTTAATATAAATATTGTTATGAGAAAAGTTAATTAAGTTAATTTAACAAAGGTCTTCAAGATTTTGTAGGTTGCAACCTGAAAGTTAATCAAATCTTCTTATACTTCTGAATATATTGAAGGGGAGTCATCTTAACATACTCTTTAAATATTCTATAGAAGCTTGAATAATCATTAAAGCCAAGTTCTAAGCTAGTCTGGGAGGCAGTTTTGCCACTAAACAGTAGTTCCTTAGCAAGGATTATTTTTTTTTGCATAACATATTCTTGAACTGTAAATCCAGTACTTTCTTTAAAAATATGACATAAATGATACTTACTAATATAGAAATGGTCCTGTAAGGATTGCAGAGTAATCTTAGTCTCTAAGTGATTATTAATGTAATTGACGATAGATTGTATTTTGCTATAGGTTGTATTTAATGTATAATTGAAAGATTCAACATTCTTCTTATATATGTCATTAAGCTCAATTAATAATTGCATTAAGGTAGTATCAATCATTGCTTTAGCTTCTAAAGATTGGTCATGACTGTAGTTAAAAATTTTTTCAAAATAACTATAGAGGTTCTTATCTTTTACCACGTTTCTAGGAATGAGATTGTTCTTTCCTAAATTTCTATGCTTAAAGCAGTATAAAAAATCATAATTATTATAATAAAAATAGGGATTAGTATTTGTATATATATTTGTAACAATGCGTTCGTAGTATGAGTGAGAATTAAAAATTGGGTTATGAATTTCTCTATCATTAATGATAAGAATATCGTAAGGTTCTAACTTATAATAACTACCCTCAATAAAGTAAGTGACATCACCTTCAAGAAAAAAATATATTTCGTAATGCTTATGTAGGTGACCCTTTGATTGGGGGAAATCATTTGTACATGCTGTTTGCGTGATAGAAAAATAAGGAGAGTGATAGAATTTATTCTTTTGCGTATCCATTCTAAACCCTTTCTAAAAATAAGAATCTTGTTATATTCATAATAAGAATTATTTCAATCATACAACAATATCTGCAATATGTAAAGCAACAGTAACAATATACATGGTGGATATTATGGAATACAATAGACCTATAGGTTATTCATTTTATCAAGAATTTTAATTAAGAGTTTTCAATTTCCCAGATTTCATAGAAGGATTATCTAATAAAAAGGAGGTAATTAAGGATGAAGTATTCCTTTATGAGTTTTTCAAGTGTTCAATCAAACCTTTTTGAGCTTATTTCATTGGCAAAAAAATATGGTTATGACGCCATTGAGTTACGTGTTGGTAGAAAAGATAGTAGCGGACATGGTCATGGGCATGCTCATGGCGTTTCATTGGATATGTCTGAAAATGAGATTAATGATATAAAAGTATTGTTAGATGAAGAAAAAATGCCTGTATCATGTATTGCTACTTCATGTATGTTGCTTGAAGAGGCTAATATAAAAAGGCATATAGTAGATGCTAAAAAAGCAATTGATTTAGCCTATAAGTTAAATTCACCTGTTATTCGTGTGTTTGGAGGGTGGTACGAAGAAGGGAAAACAAGAGAAGAAGCTATTGTGCTTTTTGCTAAGATTTTATCTGAACTAGCTGATTATGCAAAAGAAAAAAGCGTTATCATATGTGTAGAAACCCATGATGTTTGGTGTGATCCTACCCATGTTGCTAATGTAATGAAGAAGGTAAATAGTCCTTATGTAGGTGTTACATGGGATATATTACATCCTTTAAGACATGATATAGAATTAGAAGACACCTATAAAAAATTAAGAAAATGGGTAAAGCATGTTCATATTCATGATGCAGTATTTAAGCTACATGAAGAGGATTTTGCTTTTGTTCCTATAGGAACAGGGCTTATTGATCATAAAAAATTACTAAGTCTTCTTATCAAAGGTGGATATGATGGATACTTAAGTGGCGAATGGATAGGCTTTGAACCTGCTGATGTTCATCTACCTCGAGAAATAGAGACAATGAAAAAATATGAAAAACAATTTTGAGGTATTAATATGTAAGCGTTTTTAAAACTTCCGATTTGATAAGAATTTATTAGAAGTTTTAAAAATCGCCAAGACGAAATGTCTTGAAGACCGCTTACAGGCGTTATTTGTGCAAAATGCATGGGGGAGTTAATATGTGCAAATTTATATTATCAGGATTTGCAGATGAAATTGATCAAAATTTAGATGTGCAAATCAAAACAATGAAAGAGCTAGGTATTAATTATATTGAAATTAGAGGTGTGAATGGCAAAAATATAACTGACTATACCATTCAAGAGGTCAGGAAGATAAAACAAAAGCTTGACTCTAATAATATGAGGATATCAGCTATTGGCTCTCCAATCGGTAAAATAATGATTACTGATTTATTTGAACTGCATTTAGAATTACTAAGACATACACTAGAAATTGCTAAAATCTTAGAAACAAAATACATAAGAATGTTCAGCTTTTTTATCCCTAAGGGAGAAAATCCAAATACATACGAAAATGAAGTAATAGCAAGGTGGAAAGCCTTTTTAAATGTGGCGAAAGAATATGATGTTGTTTTACTACATGAAAATGAAAAAGATATTTTTGGAGACGTTCCAATACGCTGTTTAAAGTTAGTTAATGCTTTAGACTCAGAAAAAGTGAAAATGATATTTGATCCAGCAAACTATGTGCAATGTGATATTGAAACCTATCCAACAGCATATAAGCTGACAAAAGCACATATTGTCTATTTTCATATTAAGGATGCAAAGATGGAAAGTAAAGAGATTGTTCCAGCAGGTCTTGGAGATGGCAAAGTTGCTGAGATTCTAATGGATGCATATAAAGCTGGCTATGAAGGTTTCCTATCATTAGAACCACATTTATATAAGTTTAAGGGTTTAGCTGATTTAGAAATTAATGCAGAAAATGTTGTTGATGAGGAAACAGACGGAGCAGAAAAATTTAAAATAGCTGTAGAGGCATTAAGAAAAATTATAAGAGAGATTGAAAATCAATAGACGCTATTGATAAGCGAAAAGGAGTGGAGCTATGGAAAATGTAAAAGTTGGTATCATTGGTATAGGAAATATGGGGAGCTCCCATTTGAAAACAATAATAAGGGGAGAAATTGAAGGTGCAAAACTTATAGCAGTAGCAGATGTTAAAGAAGAAAGATTAGAGTGGGCAAAAAAAGAGTTAGCTGAAGATGTATTACTGTTTGATTCAGCAGAAGCATTAATTAATTGTAAGGATGTGGATGCGGTTATCATTGCAACACCCCATTATGACCATCCAACTCTTGCAATTAAGGCTTTTGAAGCAGATAAGCATGTACTCATTGAAAAACCTGCTGGGGTGTATACAAAAGCAGTAAGAAATATGAATGAGGTAGCAGGGGGAAGCAATAAGATTTTTGCTATAATGTATAACTGGAGAACATTTGGGCTATATCAAAAGGTAAAAGATCTTGTTCATTCAGGTGAGTTAGGAGAGGTAAGAAGAATCAATTGGATTATTACAAATTGGTATAGACCACAGAGTTATTATAATTCAGGAGGTTGGAGAGCTTCGTGGGCAGGTGAAGGTGGCGGTGTCTTATTAAATCAGTGTCCACACCAATTAGATATATGGCAATGGGTCTGCGGCATGCCCACTCGAATAAGAGCCTTTTGTCATTTTGGCAAAATGCATGATATTGAGGTTGAGGATGATGTAACAGCTTATCTTGAATATGAAAATGGTGCTACAGGTGTATTTGTTACAGCTACATCAGATACACCAGGAACCAATCGCTTAGAAATAACAGGAGACAATGGAAAACTGATAATTGAGGATTGGAAGATAGAATTTTATAGAAATAGGATATCGGAAAGAAAGTTCAATGAAAAATTTACTGGGGTATTTGGTAATCCAGAAGTATGGAAATGTGACATACCCATTCAAAAAAATGGAGATCCACATGCCACGATTCTTAAAAATTGGGTCAATGCTATAGTAAAAGATGAAGCATTAATTGCACCAGGTTCTGAGGGCATTAATGGGTTAACTCTATCAAATGCCATGTATTTATCTTCTTGGATGGATGATTGGGTAGACCTGCCTATTGACGAGGACTTATTTTATGAAAAATTGCAGGAAAAAATTGCAAACTCAACTTACATAAAAAAGGTTAAAAAAATTACTGCAGTTGATATGAGTAGCTCGTTTTAAAATTTCCAGTAATGAAGACAAGAAGGTGATTGAATGAGTAGTACCAAATTAAAGGTTGCGGTTGTAGGCTGTGGAGGCGTTTCTGAAAATCATATTGTCAGTATAAATGACTATGATGATGCAGACTTAGTAGCACTTGTTGATACTAATGCAGACAGATTAAAAGAATTATCCAATAGATACAATTGTAGGTTTTACACTGACTATATTGAAATGATCAAGTGTGAAAAAGTTGATGTAATTCATATAGCTACACCTCATTTTCTACATAAAGAAATGATTATCAATGCCGTTAAGTTGGGGTGTCATGTATTTGTGGAAAAGCCACTAGCACTTAATTATGATGAGGCACAGGAGATTAATGATTGTTTGAGAGGTAGAAGTGAAAAAGTAATGGTATGCTTTCAAAATCGTTATCGACCATCAATAAAAATGATAAAAAGAATAATTGAAACAAAAGAGCTTGGAGAACTAATCAGCATTAGTGGTGTGGTTACTTGGCATCGAACGAAGGAGTATTATACAAAGAGTGATTGGAGAGGAAAATGGGTGACCGAGGGAGGAGGAGTTTTAATTAACCAAGCGATTCATACATTAGATTTGATGCAGTGGTTTGGTGGTAAAATAGAGGGAATAAAAGGACATTTTGATACACGACTGTTGCAAGACGTAATAGAAGTAGAAGATACAGCAGAAGCCACCATACGCTTTAGTAATGGTGCTACAGGTGTTTTTTATGCAACTAATTGTAATAAAACCAATACAGATGTCAGGCTAGAACTAACTTTTGAAAATGGTATCTTATACACGATACATAATCAGCTGCTTCAATTAACAAATGGAGAAACAACCGTTCTACTAAATGAAGATGTTGTTAAAGGAGAAAAAAAGTATTGGGGCAACCAACATCAGACTATCATACAACAATTTTATAATTGTTTAATCAATAATACAGAAGTGGATATCTCAC
The DNA here is from genome assembly GCA_003251775.1 of Clostridia bacterium. Lineage (GTDB taxonomy): Bacteria > Bacillota > Clostridia > DSM-8532 > SZUA-474 > SZUA-474. Next base: position 11,921 of record QKEK01000247.1, read on the forward strand.
TAGAAGATGGGAGTGTCTCACTAGAAATGATTAAAGGTATATACTTATCCTGTAAAACTAAAAGGTATTATGCAATGACATATATGAAAGACTTATTTAATAATGCAGACTGAAATAGTATAAAAAATGGTATCAAACCCCAAAAAATGATATCGATTATTAAATGATAAAAGTGTTATTATGAATATGAACTTCTTAATATTGCATAAAAACCGGAGCCTAAATATAGATTTTATTAGTAAAAGTGTATATTGACTTATTAAGTAGATTTCACTTAACTAACATAAGTTTTTAGCAATAATAAAAGTTTGTTAGAGCTCCAAGTTGTATTTTGAACAGTTCTTACGAGAAGTGAAATAATACATCTTGGGCGTAATGTTATATTAAAAAAGGAGGAAATTTCATGAAAAAAAGAGTATTTGCCAGCCTACTTATTTTGGTACTATTGTTAAGTGCATCAGTTGGGTGTGGTAAAAAGGTAGAAGAATCTACAAGTGAAGGTACAACAGGGCAAGAACAAGACAGTGAAGCTACAACAGGGCAAGAACTAGACAATGAACAAGGTCCAATTACAGAAGGTCCTCTTAGAACAGTATCTCTCGATGGTACATTAGATGGTAGCTTAGATAAGATAAAAAACTCGAGTTGGGCGAAGGATAAAAGTCCAGTTACAATCAAGTGGTTTGTAGCTTATGATTGGTTTAGTAAGACATGGGATCCTGAGAAAAACTGGGGTGATAAAAAATTATTAGAAAATACTGGAATAACAGTTGAAGTAACGAGTGGAAATGTAGAAAAACTTAATACGTTAATAGCAAGTGGTAAACTACCAGATATGATTACATATAATGCAAGTGATGGTGTAATGAAACAATTAGAGGATAGCGGGATGCTTTATCCACTAGATGAATTAAAGAGTAAGTATGCACCAGAAATGGATGTTCTTGAGTCCATGATGTCTTGGTTTAGAAATAAAGACGGACATTGGTATCGATTTGCAAGCTATTTTGTTGGACCTGAAAGAGCAAACCCTGAGTTTGGAGGTTATTTTAATTCACACAACGGCAATTGGGTTAGAGAAGATATCTTAGAACAAATTAATATGACTAAAAATGATATGCACACAAAAGAAGGGTTTATGAAAGCCTTAGAAGCAGTAAAAGAACAAAAAATAGAATATAATGGTAAGGCTGTAACACCTTTTATGCTTGACTACTGGTTTGATGCAACTGTAGAAAGGTTTGCTGAACAGTTTGGTGTTGATTTGGAGGACAAAGAAGGCAACTTTGTTAATGTTATGAGAACAGAAGAGTACTTGGAATCGCTTTTATTCCTTAATGAAATGTACCGTAAAGGCTTATTTACTGATGAGGAATTTACTATGGATAAAACTCAAAAAGATACTAAAATTGCAGCAGGACAGGTTTTTGCAATTAATGGTTTAGCTACATCAGAAACTGGAAAAAGAAATCTTTGGTTGTCTGATGAAAATGCAAAGCTGGGTTATGCAGGTGTTATTGAAGGCGGAAACAATGGGCAAAGTCCTATAATTAAAAGCTCAGGAGGTGGAGGCTGGTGTGCAACAGTAATTACAAAGAACTGTGAAAATCCAGATCGTGCAGCTCAGTTATTATCCTATTTATCTCAAGAAGAAATTATGCTTGACAATAATTTTGGCACAGGAGTTTATCAAGTAATTGATGGAAAGGTTAAAAAAGATCAGGAATTTGTAGAAGAAGAAAAGGAAAATCCTCAAGCTTTTGCAGCTAAATATTCACTTAATCTAGGGTTGTTGTCAGATACTTGTGTAAGACAGAAGTATGAGGGAGAACCGACCACTTGGTTTGAGAAAGACAAACTTGAGGCACAGACAAAAAGAAATGCAGAGATATGTAATAGTAGAGCTTTTGATGATGTGAACCCTGAGGGTGGGACTGAACTTGCAGGTATACTTGAAAGATTAAGAGCTCACATGAGACAGACGTTACCAATCATTATTATGGCTTCTAGTGAAAAAGAATGCATTGAACAATATGATGTATGTATTAAAGATATGGATAAATTAGGAATGAAAGAGCTTGATATATTTAGAAATGAGCGTTTCCGAGAGAATAAAGTACGTATGGGAATAGAATATGTTTGGCCTAGAAATCAATAATTAGAGTATGTATGTTAAAAACCCTAGAACTATATAGTCCAGGGCTATATAGTTCTAGGGTTATTAGAACTCAGAATAGATTTTAGAGACTATCCAATAGTAAACAGGTATTTTAATTTAAAAACTTTGTATAAAACTAACAAATAAATACATTTAAAAGGATTGTTAAAAGTAGAGGCGGTCTTTGAAATAATGAAAGGAGACATGAGACAGAATTGAATGTGACAAAGAAACAGAAGGACTATTCAAAATTAAAAAATCAACTACAATTGCAGTCAATGGTTATACCAGGTATTATCTTTTTATTGATTTTTGCCTATATACCAATGTATGGTTTGGTAATGGCTTTTAAGGAATATAATGTTTTTACTGGACTTAGTGATTCCCCATGGATAGGATTCAAATTTTTTATAGAATTTTTTAAAGATCCTTACTTTATAAATGTAATGAGAAATACTATATTTTTAAATCTAGCGGGCCTAATTATTGGTTTTCCAGCACCTATTATTCTAGCAATACTTATATGTGAGATAAGAAGCATAAGATTCAAAAGAGTGGTACAAACAGTATCGTATCTTCCACACTTCCTGTCATGGGTTATCTTTGGGGGTATTGCACTTGAAATGTTGTCACCAAACGGCATCCTGAGTTATTTTATGCAAATGATAGGTTTAAGTAGTAAGCCTGTAAATTTTATGTCACAAGCTGATAGGTTTTGGATTATTTATATTGTAATTATTATGATTAAAAATGTTGGGTTTTCATCAATTTTATATATCGCAGCTATTACAGGTATTGATCAGCAAATGTTTGATGCGGCAGAAATTGATGGTGCCAGTCGATTCCAAAAAATATTAAGGATAACAGTTCCTTCTATAATGGGAACTATTGTAATATTACTCATATTCCAAATATCAGCGATACTTAATACAGGTATAGAGCAATTTTTAGTACTACAGAATTCCTTAAATCTTTCGTGGAGTGAAACCATTGATACCTATGTGTATAAAGTAGGACTTAGACAAGGGCGATATTCTTTTGCGGCATCGGTAGGGTTTTTTAAATCTGTAGTTTCGGTTATTTTGTTGGTGATAGCTAATAGAGTTTCGCGAAAAGTGACAGGTAAGGGGCTATTCTAAGGAGGATTAAGATATGAGACAAAAAGCCGAGATATTTGATTATGTGAATATATTTTTAATGACTATAATAATGTTTATTATGGTATATCCAATGTGGTATATTATTGTTGGTGCATTTAATGAAGGAGCGGATTATGCACGAGGTGGTGTTTATTTTTGGGCAAGAAAACTTACAATTGAGAATTTTCAAGCTATATTTTATCAAAAAGCTATTTTACAAGCATTTTGGATAACAATTCTTAAGAGTGGAATTGGAACAATTACAAGTGTTTTTTTCACTACGTGGGTTGCTTTTGGCATCACTAGACCAAAATTAAAAGGGAAAAAAATATATATACCAGTTATTATGTTTACCATGTTTTTTAGTGGTGGCTTGATTCCATATTTTATTTTAATTAGTGACATTGGATTGTATGATAATTTCCTAGTTTATATTATACCAACCTTATTTTCAGTATGGTATATGATAATTATTCAATCATTCCTAAGAGAGTTGCCAGAAGCACTTATGGAAGCGGCAACAATTGATGGTGCAAGTGAATACAAAATTTTCTTTGCAATTGTACTACCACTTTCTAAACCAGTATTAGCATCAATAACTCTATTTACAGTAGTTGGACATTGGAATGTATATTTTGATTCCATGATGTTTACATCTAGTCAACACCTCGAGACAATACAGTATTATCTAAGAAAAGTCATCAGCGATCCTGGAGTTTCTGGTAGTATTAGTAATGCAGGAGCAGCAGAAATACCCGATAGCTTAAATACGATAACGCCACAATCAGTAAAATTTGCCACAATGGTTGTGACTGCATTACCAATTATTATGGTTTATCCTTTCTTGCAAAAATATTTTGTTAAAGGACTTACGATAGGTGCCGTAAAAGGATAACCTGTTAGGCGAGATATAACCTCCTTTAAGCTACATTATTGTTATATTCTTTTCAGCTTTAGGAGAGTATGAAAACTCTTGTGTGCAATTCTCCTACGATACTTATTGATAACATCAATACTCTTAAGCCTCTAGATAGAATTGGACAATTATTAAAAGTAAAGATATAATATATATAAGATGAAGGAATTGTTCATGAAGAAGAGAAAATATATAAAGAGCTTAAAGAAAAAGTAGTAAAGAAACTATATAAATAGGAAATATAGCTACAGTAGCAAGAAGATATGGAATTAGCAATGCTGCTGTATATACATGGATCAAAGAGTCAGATCAAGAAACACCAATGGACAAGATGAGAAATAAAGCTGTAGGACCAGTAATTAGAACGATAATGGTCCTCAGTTCATAGGTAAGATATTTGGGGATGAATGTTTAGACAACCAAGAGAATATGAAAGTTTATACAAATAACATATTATTAAGAAAAACGAATAATTAGTAAGGATTTGTCCAATTAGAGGGGGAAAATCCGATTTGTGCAAAATTAATGGTGTAGTAGAGTGTAGAAAATAAAGACAAGAAAGTGATTTTTAGTATTGTCAGGGAGGGTGCTGAAATGAATAAGGCTAGGGTGTTGGTCGTTGATGATGAGGAACTAATCTGTAAGAATATTGTTTCTAAGATTAGTAGATTAAATCATAAATGTGACTATGAAGTGTACACTGTCACTTGTCTTGTTTCAGCATTAGAACAGTATGAACGCTTAAGACCAGAGATTATTATAACAGATATCTGTATGCCAAATGGTAGCGGGCTTACACTAGTTGAGAAGATTAGAAAAAAAGATAAGGACGTGATTATCCTTATATTAAGTGGCTATAATGATTTCTCATATGTGCGAAAAGCTTTTATTCTAGGGGTTGATGATTATTTGTTGAAGCCATTGTCTTTACAAGAACTAGATGAAAAGCTTTCGTCGAAAATAGAGAAGATTATAAGCAAATATCTACTCGAAGAGCAAGTCAAGACTAAAGATAATAGGACTATGATGCAGATTGTAAATCAGTATATTGTTGAAAATCTTAGTCATGTCATTCAGATGAAGGATGTAGCTGATAAAGTCAACCTCAGTTACCATTACTTCAGTAAAATGTTTAAAGATAATGCTGGTATGTCATTTTCAAAATATGTATTAGAACGTAAAATGCTTGTTGCAAAAGAATTGGTTCAAGATCACACTGTTAGGGTTAATGAAATAGCATATAAACTAGGTTTTAAGGAGTCTAATCATTTCTCAAGAGCATTTAAGAAAGCAAATGGGCTTTATCCTACTGCATATAGAGAACTTTATGTCAATAAAAAGCAAGAAAATAACATAGCAAACAAAATATAAAAATAATGAAAAGGAGTTGCTATGAAAATGACATGGAAATGGTATGGTGAAGGGAATAATTCTATTACGATTAATCATATTCGCTAAATACCTGGTGTTGAAGGATAGTGTTATAACCATAGCGAGAGTTTGGTTTGATAGAGATTTTGTGGGAAAAGGTTTTTTGGTATCTATGAGGTGCTGAATGAAAAAACAGCACCAGTGACTTGGGGAAAGTGAAATAAAATGACAGAAAAGGGTGATTATACACCTTGGTCGGCTATATAAAACCTATAACTGGGTTCTACAAATGCATATTGGAGCTATTAGAAACAACAATAAATGGTTATCTGATGAATTAGACCCAGATACATCATTCTTTTGAGATTAACTTTTAGTATTACTTGAGGTGATTATATGTTTATAAATAACTCAATTTACCGTAGAATTCTTGTCTTTTTCTTAGTATTTGTTGTTGTTCCTATTATATTAATTACATCACTACTTTTCTCTTACATTAACACACAGACAACGGATACTGCATTAGCTGCATCCAAACAGATGTCTCAGCAACTAAGCGTCATCGTAGAAGCGGTGATAAACCATAAAGTAGAAATGATGAAAAATTTGTCGTCGTATAACGAATTAACGGTTTTTTTAAACAATCCATATCGTTCTAAAGTTGATTTGAGTAATTATAATAACAATGTTGTCTCCTTTTTTGAAGGAGCTACGGGCACTTATTATAAAACATCTATCAGGCTCTATGTTACAAATCAAACAATTCCACAGGGGCATGGTACGTTCTATCCTATAGAACAAATTGAGTCATTAAAGGTAATTAGTGAGTTTATTGCCTCAGATGAGAAATTAGGTATATATTCAGATGATGTTATTGATGATAGTAATTATTCCAATACTTTCTTATCTACGGGTCAGAATATTATATTTTTATATAAGATATTTAATTTTGACAAACTTAGTGCCATAGTCTTGCTTAAGGTGCCAGAAGAAGAGTTTCTTGGCAAAATGGAGAGTCATCTAATAACGAATGGTTCACTTCGCATCATGAATTATACTTCATATAGCGAAGAGGAACTGACAAAACTTGATTATTCTGATGATTATGGAATTATTGGTTCTATAGCTTATTCTAAGTGCGATATTTCTTTATTTCCATACACTATTATCATAACTAGTTATATACAAGATTCTACGTGGTATACAGATTACTACAAACTGGCTATTGTTGTAATTATCATGTTTGGTAGCTTGTTCATGTTGTATGAAATCTATAAGTTGACATCAAGGATTTATGGGTGTCTGAATAGAATGGATGAATCAGTTAGGTCTAATTTTACAACGAAACTACCTGTAAAGGGAAATGATGAAATCGCTTCTATTTCAAAATATATTAATGTTTTGTTGGATGAGATTAAAAAGCTAATGAAACGGACGGTTGAGCAAGAAACACTTGGTAAACAAACCCATATATATGCCCTGCAGAATCAAATTAATCCCCACTTTATTTATAATACACTAGAAATTTTCTCATCGCAGATGGAACTTTATGGGCACTATGATGAGTCTGAGGTCATGAGTGACTTTGCTAAAATGTTAAGGTATAACCTCTCTGGCAATGTATATTTCGCTTCAATTAGAGAAGAGATTGGGCATATGAAAAATTATATAAGTATCCAAAGAGTAAGACATCCTTGGATCGTCTGTGAAATATCAATCCCTGATGAACTATATGAGTGTAAAATTATACGGTTTCTCTTTCAACCTTTGGTTGAGAATAGCATACTTCATGGGTTAGATAGAGAAAAACCTGAGCTACACATCAATATAGCTGTTAAAAAAGTAAATGATGACTTGTGTTTTAAACTTACTGATAACGGTGTGGGTATAGACCCCACTGAACTTGAAAAAATAAATAGTAATTTAAATGCACCTATCAGTTCAGTTGCAACTACGAAAAGCTTTATTGGATTAGCAAATATCAATAACCGCTTGCGACTATTCTTTGGTAATGAATATAATATTCAGGTTGAAAGTCACATTGGACAAGGTACTATCATTCGCTTTAATATACCAATTTATAATGGTTAAATGGAAAAATTATTGCTCAAAAAGTACTGGTTTTATAGTGGAAAACCATGCCGGATGATAATCCGACAGGCCAAATTATGTGTACTGGTTTTTATTGCTTGAATGTTATCAAATATTAACGAAGCACTATAAGCATTTATTAAGCTGTATTTCTTGAAGTAAGTTTTATTTTTAACTAGCACAACGAATTAATCAAAAAACAATTAACTAAGAGATATAAACTGTCGATATTAGTAGTAGAGGATTTACAAAAAGCTATTTTGTTACTATGAGTATATTGCGAAGGTATATATTTATACGCTATTTTGTATAAATGTGTAACGCAAAAGGCTATGCTATACTAAGGAGAAAGACATGATTAGAGGGTTATATACTGCTGGATGGAGTATGCTAGCGAACACAAAAAAAATGGATTTAATATCAAACAACCTAGCTAATACAAGTACACAGGGATATAAAAAGGATAGGGTTACCTATGAGGCGTTTCCTGATGTGCTGACGAAGAGGCTTTTTGATTACAAGGCTGGAAGACCTTCTCCTGACAACATAGGTAAGATGGCATTAAGTAGTGACATTTCTCAGGTATATACAGATTTTTCTCAAGGAAACTTGGAGCCCACAGAAAATTCAACAGATATGAGCATAAAGGATGCACAGGGTGCTTTCTTTTGTGTGGGTCAATATAATAATGATGGTCAGATAGAAGAGCTTTATACTAAGAATGGTTCGTTTGTAATAAATGGAGATGGTCAATTAATGACCAAGGATGGGAATATGGTACTAGGCGAAGCTGGTGCCATTTATCTTGAAGGCTCTGAATTTATGGTTGAAAGCGATGGAACAATAATTCAAAATAGTCAAGTGGTAGGAAAGCTATTAATTAAGGAGTTTTCAGATGTAAATACTCTCAGAAAAAGAGGAGACAGCTTATATACAACAACTGATGATTCACAAACGACTGGATTCAGTGGAGAAATAATTCAGGGCTTTGTAGAGCAGTCAAACGTCAGCTCAATTGGTGAAATGGTAGAAATGATTAACCTGATGAGGGCATATGAGGCAAATCAGAAAATGATTACAGCACAAGATAGTACGCTGGATAAGGCAGTAAATGAGTTAGGAAGAATTTAGGAGGTACTATAATATGATGAGGGCACTTTGGTCAGCAAGCTCTGGAATGAAAGCAATGCAAACGAATGTGGACGCAATCTCTAACAATCTTGCAAATGTTAATACAACATCATATAAAAGAGAAAAGGTTGAGTTTGAAGACTTGTTGTATTATACAATGCAGAGGGCATACATGCTTGAGGGTCAAGGTAAACCAGTAAACATGCAGGCAGGTCAAGGAACTGCTGTCAGAGCCATTACAAAAGATTTTGGCACAGGTAGCTTTGAACAGACGGGAAATACTTTGGACTTTGCAATAGATGGTGATGCCTTTTTCAGTATTATGGGACCAGGTGAAAAGATTTTATATACAAGAGATGGTAGCTTTAAGCTCTCAGTAACAGAAGAGGGCATGATGCTGACGAATTCGGCTGGTTATCCAGTTTTAGATGATACGGGGTCAAATATTTATATTGATGTACCATTAGATAGCCTGAGTATCTCAGATTTCGGAGACTTAGGGTATACAGATGAGGATGGTATAGCTATTCCCTTAGGGCAGAAAATAGGTCTTTTCAAATTTTCTAATAGACAGGCACTTGAGGCAGTTGGAGGAAACCTATATAGAGAAAACTCAGCAACAGGAGTTCCTGTCTTGGACGAGGAGCTAGGAAAACGTAGCGTAATACGAAAGGGATTTCTTGAAGCTTCCAATGTACAAATCGTCGAAGAAATGGTAAAATTAATTACAGCACAAAGAGCGTATGAACTAAATTCAAAAGCAATTCAGACCTCAGATGAGATGCTGGGACTTGCAAATGGTCTAAAGAGGTAAGTCTTAATTAAATAAATACTGTATAGGGCAAGTGGCTCTGACAGGAGGGTGACTATGGCTGACGTTGGTAGAATAGATAGTAAAATAGGTGGCTTTAGTGATATTCTTACTAAACAGAATATTAGTCAGACAAGTAGTATAGATGCTGAAGACTTTGAGTCAAAGCTAAAAAAGGCATATGACAAAAACGATATGGACGCATTAAAGGACGTTTGTGCAGACTTTGAATCTATATTTCTTAACATGATGTATAAGCAAATGAAAGCAACTATACCAGAATCAGAATTCTTGAAAAAAAGCTCTGCTGAGAAGATTTTTGAGGATATGCTGGATGAGGAAATAATAAACACCTCTTCAAACAGAGGTGTAGGCTTAGCAGAAATGATGTATAAGCAGTTAAATAAGCAATTAAGCAATAGATACATAAAGGCAGAAAACGAAGAGAGTAAAGGTTCTGAAAACTCAGAGATAAGTATAAAAGTAGAGGAAGGAACCACAGCAATAGAAAAGAAGACAGCAGAAGGCGAGGGTAACCAAGTAATTATAAATAAAGAGGGTCAGTGAAATGCGTTATGTTCTTAAGCACATAAAAAAAATATTATTATTAACAATAGTTATTGGAATAGCTATTATACTTTTTCTTGACACTGAAAGTCGAAGGCTTGTCATTGAAATGACTAATGACGCAAAAGAGATAGCTCTTAGTGGACAGCTTAGCACAAGCATAAACAAGCAAGAGCAAATTAATAATGAGTTAAACTCAGTAGAGCCTCAAGACAACGTCACAGAAAAGGTAGAAAAAAACAGATTCTTTGCAGAAGAGAATGCAACAAACATTTCAAATAATAAGCTTTTCAACGGTAAATATTATTCTGGACAACATGAAATCATTAACGATTCTAAAAAATATATAAAGGATAGTCTTTTAGAACAAGGTTATGCCTACACAAGACATGAAGTATCAGGCAACATCAACGCAAGTATTCATCAATTGACAATTGACCCTCAGCAGTCAGACATAAGGATTGTTTTAGGAAATGATTCACTATTCGGAAAAGAAAAGATCTCCTCAATTGTACAAAGATATGAAGCTGATTGTGCAGTAAATGCAGGTTTTTCTTATAATAATGGTAGACCTGCTGGAATGGTTGTTATGAATAACCATCTTCTATCAAACTCAACAGGTCAGTTTCCTATACTCTTGATAAATCAACAAGGAGTAAGTCTTATCAGCTCTGACCCCGAAAAAATATTTGTATACTCTGATGGTAAAAAGTACCTTATAAGCGGAGTCAACGTTGAAGGTCCTGATAAAGGTGCGTATGTATACACACCAATATATGGCGATAAATATATTGCAACAAAGCCAAGCATTATAGTTGAGGTAGTTAATAACAGGGTCAGTAGGTTTTATAAGGCTGAGGAGAAAAACAACATCTGTGAGATACCACAAAACGGTTTTATTATAGCATATATAGAAAGCAATATAGAAACAGTCAATTCAATTTTCAGTACAGATGGATTAGTCGTTGTGGATAAGCTGATAGAGCAGGATGAGTCAACAAGCTTGGCTTATGAATGTGGAAGCTGGTTAATAAGGGATGGAAAAAATGTAGCCACAGAGATAGACCCTTGGCTTGGAGCGTTAAATCAGGTAAAAGCCAAGACTATAGTTGGTATAAACAAAGAAAATAACCTAGTGTTTATGATAGTAGAACAGCCTTTACAGAGAGAGGATAACACTAAAAATAACCATAGAGAAGTAATGACTACAAACGAGATGATTGCATACCTAGAGGAAAAAGGAATAATAAATGCAGCACTCTTAAATGGAGGAGAGTATTCCCAAATGATGGTTTCGTCAAAGCTTGTAAATGATATTAACAACGATGAAATACCACTTGGAGTGGCCTTTGTTATCAGTAAAAAGAGATTACTGCAAGAGGTGTCTGATAATTATTCAGCCAATTAATTGAAGCCAGTTATTAATTTAGGGTATAATAATCTTAAAAAATATCTAGGTGGTGCTAAAAATTCAAAAAAGAGAAACAACCTATATAAAAAGCATAAAGCCTCAATACAAAAAGAGTCTTATATACACCCGACTTGGATATAGTAAGACTAAGACATTACTTGACGAGCAAATGCTATCAATGCTTGATAACGGAATTGAGGAGGCAGAAGACTTATGCACTGTTCATGGCGGATTTAGAATCCTTGGTATAAAGGAAATATCAGAAAGTAATATTGCCTTAGATAATGGTATATGCTTTAAAAGCTACGATTTAGCTACTTTTCTAAAAGGGGCAGATCAAGTCGTGTTCATGTTTTCTTCAGCAGGAAATGAAATTTCTCTAAACATTCAAAAAGAAATAAACCTTGGCAATACAGCGTATGGTGTCATTTTAGATGCAGCGGCCTCTGTTATAGCAGATGCTGGACTTGACTGGCTTATGGACTACATTAATTTAATTTTAAAAAGAGAGGGGAAATCCCTGTCTAATAATAGATATAGTCCTGGTTATGGAGATTTAACACTTCAAAACCAAAGGACTCTTTTTGATGCACTGAACATGAGCCGTTATCAAATAGAATTAACAGAAAAATATATGCTAATTCCAGAAAAAACTGTAACAGCAATAGTGGGCATAATATAGTAAATTAAAAGTAAATAAGAGAATATAAATGAACTTGAAAGAAGTAACATATTATGATACAATATATGATGAATTAGATATACATAAAAATTGCATGAATAAGTATCTCTAGAAATCAGGTTATAAGGTTATAAGGTCGAAAGAAAATTACATATTAAAGTGATTTAAATAGAGAAGGCATAAAATATGATTTTCTTTCAACCCAGATATGTGCCTGAAGAGAGGAATGGATGTACGGTTGAAAGAAAATGACATACTAAAATGATTAGAATAGAAAAGGTATAAATATATGATTTTCTTTCAACCCAGATATGTGCCTGAAGAGAGGAATGGATGTAATAATGACAAAAAATGATTTTAAACGATTAATACAGAATAAGATGATAACATTGGACGGAGCGACAGGTACATTACTTCAGCACCAAGGATTACCTACAGGAAGCTGTCCAGAAGAATGGGTGCTAAAAAACTCACATATATTATTGGAAATACAAAAAAGTTATGTTGAGGCTGGTGCTGATATTGTATACTCCTTTACCTTTGGTGCTAATAAAATAAAGCTAGAGGAGTTTGGATTAGCTGACATGGTGGAGCAATATAATATTGAATTAGTGGGGCTATCTAAAAAAGCTGTTGGTTCTACAGCTCTCGTGGCTGGAGTAATAGCACCTACAGGACAGTTTATACAGCCTACGGGTGAGCTATTATTTGAAGAAGCAGTGGAAATCTTTAAACAGCAGGCAAAAGCTTTGGAAAAGGGAGGAGCAGACCTTTTCGTAATTGAAACAATGCTAGATATTCAAGAAGCAAGGGCGGCATTGATAGCTATAAAGGAGGTTTCTCAGCTTCCGGTTATGATTACAATGACCTTTGACGAAAAGCAAAGGACACTTACTGGCACTGATCCTGTTTCAGCTTTAAATATACTACAAAGTCTAGGTGCTGATGCTGTAGGGTGTAATTGCTCCACAGGCCCAAAGGAAATGGTGAAGGCAATAGCTATGATGAAACCCTATGCCAGAGTACCAATAATTGCTAAGCCTAATGCGGGAATGCCTAAGCTTACTAATGGTAGGACAGAGTTCGATATGAGTGTTGACGACTTTGTAGCCTATTATAACCCTCTGGTGGAAGCCGGAGCAACCATGATTGGAGGTTGTTGCGGTACGACGCCAGACTATATAAAAAGAATACATGAAATGAGCAAGGCTTTCAATGTTCATTTAGATTTTAATAAGCAGTTTACAGCTGTTTCATCCTCAAAAAAAACCGTCTTTATTGGTAAGGAGCGTCCTCTTACTATTATCGGTGAAAGAATAAATCCAACAGGTAAAAAAGCATTACAGGAAGAGTTAAGAAACAACAGCTTAAATATAGCGGCAAAGCTTGCACGGGATCAAATAAAGGCTGGAGCTGATATTCTAGATGTAAATGTAGGTATGCCAGGGGTTAATGAAAAAGAGCTTATGCTAAGAATGGTAGACATGCTACAAATGCGTACCGACATACCTTTATGTATAGACTCCTCATCGGTAGAGGTAATAGAAGCAGCACTCAGGGTTTACCCTGGTCGTGCATTAATAAATTCAATTTCTGCTGAAAAGCATAAGCTTGAAAGGCTTTTGCCCATAGCAGCAAAATATGGTGCTGTGTTTGTTTTATTACCACTAGATGATAATGGTGTGCCTTTTACTGCAGAAGAAAGAATAGGTGTAATTGAGTATATATACCAGTATGCACAAAGGTATGGATATATGAAGAGTGATATTATAGTTGATGGCCTTGTAATGACTGTATCTGCTGAGCAAAAGGCGGCTATTGAGACACTAAAGGTTGTTAATGCCTGCTCAAATGATCTAGGCTTTAATACAATACTAGGACTATCCAATGTCTCTTTTGGGTTACCTGAAAGAAAATGGGTAAATTCAGCCTTTTTTGCAATGGCAGTAGCCAATGGTCTAACCAGTGCCATTTGTAATCCCTCAGATGAACTATTAATGAGCATGAAAATGGCTTCAGATATACTAATGAACCGTGATAAGACAAGTAAAGCGTATATTAGCTATTGTGAAAGGTATAACCAACAGCAAAGGGAGAAATTACATGATAATACACCTATGTCAGATAACATAAAGTCAAATAATGCTGAAGCTGATAAGGCTGTTAAAAATTCCTCAGTTATATATAAAGCTGTATTAGAGGGGCAACAGGAAGAGATTGAAGAGCATATTAAGCTAGCCTTACAACAGAAAGCTGAGCCTCAAGAAATAGTTAATAACCATCTAATTCCTGCAATCTCAAAGGTAGGTGAATACTTTGAGAGTAAAAGGTATTTTTTACCCCAGCTTATTCAAAGTGCGGAGACAATGAAAAAGGGATTTACGTACCTAGAGCCTCTTCTTAAAAGCGACTCAGATAGTAGTAAAAAGTGCAAAAATCGGATTAGAATAGTTATAGCAACTGTTAAGGGTGATATCCATGATATAGGCAAAAATATAGTCGCACTAATGCTAAGGAATTATGGCTTTGAGGTAACTGACCTTGGAAAGGACGTTAGTGCAGAGAAGATTATTAATACAGCTATAGAACAAAGTGCTGACGTAATTGCACTTTCAGCCTTAATGACGACCACCATGGTAGAAATGAAGAACGTGATTGAGCTAGGTAAGAAAAAGGGGCTGGTGTGCAAATTTATGATAGGTGGAGCGGTGGTTAATCAGCAGTATGCAGATGAAATTGGTGCGGACGCATATTCAAAGGACGCTTATGAAGCAGTAAAGACTGTTCAAAGATTATTTAACCTATAGAAAAAATGAAGAAAAAAATGGGGGAGGCGGAGGGCGGGGTAGCCCTCCGAAAAACGGGAAAACCGTTTTTCAAACCTCAGCTATATTATTTATCACCACATAGTATGCAAGATTTGCATACAGCATGCAAATGTGGATTACTTAGGATACAGAAAGAATAATGCTACTGTTAAATAGTAGGCTCGCTTCCTTCTGTATCTATATTTTATATATTAATGTCAGTAAATGCAAGCATAAATTACAAACGCTTCTAACATGCGGGTTTTGGAGCGGGAAATATAGGAAATAATCACGCTTTTTCCAGAATTGTTTTGAGAACATCTATACTATCAGAGGGTATAGCTACACCCTTTTGGCTAGGACGAAATTCTCCAGATTCATTGTCCATCCAAAAGGTACGAATATCAATGTAATCCTTATGATTCTTAGAAACCCTCTTTATATGAATTTCCTCTTTACTATTTTTTTGAATTGTACCAAGCAATTCTTCATTATCCCAAAAGCCTGCCATAAAAATCACCATCCATTATATTATTAAGCTATTAATTATAAATTATAAATTATGCTAATAGCTTTTCAGTATTGAATTATATCATATACCTTTTTAAAATTACATATATAAAACCAAATTATTCAGTTATAAAATTAATTATGCAATATCAGATTACTAGAAATCTATCAGTAATATGGTCTTAATATATTTAATTAGAACACTCATCACAAAACTCTTATCTTACTTAATACCTTTAAATGGTTATTTTCTAATTCGGTTAGTAGTTTCGTGATTTTAGCTTCTATTTCTTGTGCTGTTATAAATACAAATTCGTTTGTTTCTGTATTACTTAGTCTCTTTATCCACTGAACATCTCCAACATTGTTTTCTACAAGCCTTACCAAAGCTACTTCTTCCATGTCGCTTTTTATTCTAACAAGGAACCTTGATGCCATTTGGGTGCAATCAACTATCTGTAGCTTTTTTTCCTTATCCCATACAAGGGTATTTCTCATGCAGGAGC
Organism: Clostridia bacterium; assembly: GCA_003251775.1. Classification (GTDB taxonomy): domain Bacteria; phylum Bacillota; class Clostridia; order DSM-8532; family SZUA-474; genus SZUA-474. The sequence goes on from QKEK01000247.1 coordinate 28,021, forward strand.
ATTTTTTAGCAATTTCCATAACATCAGCAACTACTGCACTTGCTGTTGGAAGCTTTCCAGCTCCTTTACCGTAAAACATAGTGTCTCCAACGGCATTACCTTCAACAACAATGGCATTGAACACATCCTCAACATTAGATAGCATATGAGATTTATCTATAATAACAGGGCTAACTCTTATATATACCTTGTCGTTAATTTTTCTGCTCTCACCTATTAGCTTTATTGAACAACCTAATGCTTCAGCATATTGAATGTCCTCGAGAGTGACCTTACTTATACCCTCTGTCTGAACATCCTTGTAATCCACAAACTGGTTATAAGCAATTGATGATAGTATTGCAATTTTTCTGCAAGCATCATGACCTTCTATATCAGCAGTTGGATCTGCCTCGGCATATCCATTTGTTTGTGCTTCCTTTAGTGCAAGCGGAAAATGCTTTTTGTCTTTTTTCATAGCAGTCAGTATATAATTAGTTGTTCCATTTAGTATTCCTGTTATACCAGTGATTTCATTTGCGGCTAAGCAATTATATAATGGACGGATAATTGGAATACCTCCTCCTACGCTAGCTTCAAAGAGATAATGAACACTATTTTCAGCCGCAAGTGAAAGCAATTCAGGACCATGGGTTGCTACTAATTCTTTATTGGAGGTTACTACATGCTTCTTTGCAAGTAATGCTTTTTTTGTCAGTTCATATGCTATAGTCGCACCACCAATTGTTTCTACTACAACACTTATAGAAGCATCTGAAAAAATATCCTCTGAGTTTTTTGTCAATAGGTGTTTGAACGGACTTTCAGCAAACTCTCTGATATCTAATATCTTAACTACCTGAACAAGCTTTCCTGACCTAGTATTGATACCGACCTTGTTTTGTTCGATTAACTCTACTACACCTGAGCCTACAACTCCAAATCCTAAAACCGCAACATTTATCATATTATATCCTCCTTATTTCCCTGCCAGTATTTCATGGCTCATAATGCCATTAATAGCCTTAAGCTCATCCATCAGTGATTTAATTTCAGTAGTCATACTCTGTGTATCAACTGATATGGTGATATGTGCCATACCATTTATAGGTAAATTTTGATTTATAGACAAAACATTTCCTTGTACTGAGGCAATCTTGTTTAGAATGTCTGAAAGTACTCCTGCCATATGCTCCACAGTAAAAAGAATAGTCATAACCTTGCCTTGAGATAATTCATAAAATGGAAACACAAAGTCTTTATATTTGTAAAAAGCACTCCTACTAATGCCTACCCTATTTACAGCAGAATTTATGGATTTCTCATGGCCTCTTGCTAGAATTTCCTTTACCATGATAACCTTTGAAAATATTTCAGGCAAAACACTATTATCTACTAAATAAAAATTTGAATCCTTCCTCATACTATGTCCTCCATGCCTGCGGCATAAACAACCACCGTAAGCGGTTTCCAAGACAATTCGTCTTGTCGATTTAACCAACTTCACTAAAATTTCTATTAATTTGACGTTCGCTAAATGCTTACGTAACAGTCCATCAATCACGCACATTTGTATTTGTATAATATACCATAAGAATTTCATATTTGCAATAGATTTTTTGGCTTAAGATAGGATTTATTGGTGTTTTATGTAACTATTCAGACCTCACTACTTTTTCCTAACTTAGATGAGACATTGGATATTTCAATAACTACTAGATTTGTTCACTTCAATAAGAAGCACTAAGCATCTAAAAATATTTCGTAGCTACATGCCAAATTCGCCATCCGTGGC